>DJBG01000101.1:0-5272 GCA_002429965.1 Hungatella sp. UBA5982 | reverse complement strand
GGCGGCTCATACGGGTCAAGTTCCCAAACCTGATCCCCAATCTGCTGCCCTTAAATCCTCCGGTGGAGGTGGCGGCTATCCTTGCGGTCCAAAAAGCCATGGAAAAAACCGGACTTGAAAGGGATAAGATCGGTATCATTTTTATTTCCCCCTGTCCCTCCAAGGTCACCTATGTGAAGTCTCCTTTGGGAACGGAGCACAGCGAAGTGGATAAGGTCCTTGCCATAAAAGATTTATATCCCCAGCTTTTATCCTGCATGAAGGCGGTGGGAGATGATCCGCCGGAGATCGGGACTTCAGGTAAAATCGGAGTCAGCTGGGGGCGCAGCGGAGGAGAAGCAAGCGGCCTGTTTACCGAGGATTACTTAGCAGCAGATGGCATTGAAAATGTCATCCGGGTCCTTGAAGATATGGAGGACCAGAAGTTTACAAACTTAAAATTTGTGGAGCTGAGCGCCTGCAACGGCGGCTGCGTGGGCGGTGTGCTCACGGTGGAAAACCCATATGTTGCGGAGGTGAAGCTGAAACGGCTTCGGAAGTACATGCCTGTGGCAAGGAGCCATATGCAGGCGGGAGCCGAGGAACTGGTAAAGTGGACTAAGGAGGTCCAGTATGAGCCGGTGTTTAATTTAGGCGAGACCATGATGGAAAGTTTTGCAAGGTTAAATCAGGTAGAAAGACTTTTAAAGAAGCTTCCCGGCTTAGACTGCGGTTCCTGCGGGGCGCCNNTCGTGAGGGGAGAAGCGGTGGAATCAGACTGCGTTTATTTCCTCAGGGACAATGTGCATAAGCTGTCGGAGGAGGTTTCCAGGCTGGCGGCCGATATCGTGGAAGGCGACAGGGACAGTTATGAAAAATTCAAGGTCATGACAAAGTATATCCAGAGAATTTCCGATGAAATGACTCAGCTTGACAGAAAAGAGTGGAGGAAGCGAAATGACGGTAAGGGAATTGATTGACAGTAATCTATTTGAAGTGATCAATGAAGGAGAAGAGCTTGGCCGTGAGATCAAAAAGCCGTTTTGCTGTGATTTATTAAGCATTGCAATGGGAAGAGCGGCAGAGGGCTGCGCATGGGTAACGGTGATGGGAAACATAAACACACTTGCGGTAGCCTCTCTTGCCGACGCTGCCTGTGTTATCATGGCAGAGGGAACGGCTCTTGACGAAGCGGCTGTAAAAAAAGCGGCGGACCAGGAGATCACGGTTTTGAAAACAGAGCTGCCCATTTTTGAGGCCGCCCTGTTGATCTATCAAAGGCTCCCTCATGATGAACTTAACCTATGATCTTCACATCCATTCCTGCTTATCACCGTNNGCATTAAAAGGGCTTGACGTGATCGCGGTGACGGATCACAACTCCTGTAAAAATTGTCCGGCTGTGCTGCATTTTGCAAAGGAATATGGGATTGTAGCTTTGCCGGGAATGGAAGTCTGTACTTCGGAGGAAGTACATGCGGTATGCCTGTTTTCTGATCTTGATAAGGCCATGGAGTTTGATGAGTATGTGTATGAACGGCTGATGGCTTTTCCAAATAAGGAGGAAATATTTGGTAAGCAGCAGATATATAATAAGGAAGATGTCCTATGCGGAACCGTGCCCAATCTTCTTATTAACAGCGTGGATATCTCCTTTGACCGGTTATGGGACTTAGTCCGGTCCTATGGAGGTGTTATGTTTCCGGCCCACATCGACAAGTCTGCCAACAGCCTGCTCTCCAACTTAGGATTTGTGCCTCCTGACAGTCAATTTGCAACGGCGGAGGTAAAGGACCTTACAAGGCTTCACGAGCTTAAGAAAAAGAACCCATATCTGGAGGGCTGCCGTATCATCAGCAATTCCGATGCTCATTATTTGGAGGACATTCATGAGCCAAGGCTGACAATTGAAGCAGAAGAGAAAAGCATGGAAGCAGTGGTCCGTGCGCTTTTGCACCACTAGGACTTTTTAATTAAGTTTGGAAATTTTCTTCCAATTTTCTCCTCTTTCCTGTATAGTAGTGGTTATTAACAGGGAAAGGAGAGATGTAACATGAAAAAACTAATACAATGGGGCTTCGGCCTGATGACCGTAGCACTTGTGACAGCGTTCGTACCAGCGACACCGTTTCCTTCCATGGCGGATGAAACGGCATCGGGCCAGGAGGCATCGGAAGTACGGAATGACTGGATAGATGAAAACCTGGGACCAGGAGTGGCCAGGTGGGTAGATGGGAATGGTAATATTTCAGAACAACCGGGAAAGCAGACGGAAGATGGGGCCGGTGACGAGAGCCAGAGCAGCACGGAGGGCCAGGACTTAAATGCCGGGACTGCAGCAGAAGGGCAGCAGGAGACGGCTTCGCAGGAAAGCCAGGAACAGGCGCCCGCAGGACGTTATGTCGACCCTTCAAGGCCAATGGTGGCTCTGACCTTTGATGACGGGCCTTTTGCACCTGTGGGAAATCAGATTATGGATTGTCTGGCACAGTACGGCGGAAAGGCCACGTTTTTTGTGGTGGGAAGCCGTGTTTCCGCTTATGGGGCGGAAATGCAGCGCATGGTTGCGGAAGGGCATGAAATCGGCAATCACACTTACGAGCACAAAAACCTGACCAAGTTAAGCGGAGCCCAGATCCAGAGCCAGATCAACCTTTGCAATGACGCGGTACAAGCTGCCTGCGGCGTAAGGCCCGCCCTGGTAAGACCGCCGGGAGGAGCAAAAAACGGCACGGTCCTTGCAAATGTGCAGGCTCCTGTGATTATGTGGAGCATTGATACAAGGGACTGGAAGACGCGAAATGCCAGTAAAACGGTAAATTCGGTTATGAGCCAGGTACGGGACGGGGATATCGTTCTGATGCATGAGCTTTATTCCCAAAGCGGAGCGGCTGCCCTTGAAATCATCCCCAGGCTTACAGAAGCAGGTTACCAGTTGGTTACGGTCAGTGAGATGGCCGCGCTCCGTGGAGGAGTTGCTCCGGGCGGAGTTTATTTTCACTTTTATCCGTAAAGGATGAAGGAACTGTACAGATTTTAATATGGAACTTAAGATGTTTGAGCACCCCTATGTGTGGGTGTTCAAACATTTTTATTTATGCGGGCACCGAGCCGAACGAATACATGAAACTGAATCCCGGTATCGGAGATAACTAATTTAATCTTGCAGATGTCCACCTGGTACGCCAGATTAATGTAGAGAGTATACGATGACCAAGTTTTGGCAATGGTTTGAAAAATGATATTTTTAAAATGCCTATTGACAAATACTTAAAATAACTGTATTATTGTATTAACCAATTAGTACAACAATACAATAACACAAAAGGAGGCGGTCTCATGATCTGGAAACTGACCGATGATCGGCCGATCTGGATACAACTCGTCGATCAGCTCACCTTGCGCATCGTGTCTGGCGTGTATGCATCCGGCGCGGCTGTGCCAACGGTGCGCGCGCTGGCAAGCGAGGCAGGTGTTAACCCTAACACGATGCAGCGTGCACTGGCGGAGCTGGAAAGCAGGGGGCTGGTCGAAACGCGCCGCACAGCGGGACGGATTGTTACAGAGGATTTCTCACTCATCCGCAACGTGCGGGAAGAGCTTGCTTATGCGCGAATGGATGAATTTCTTGCGTCCATGCGTGCTCTTGGCTACACCGACGAACAAACCCGCGAGCTGCTCGCAGCATGGGATAAAAAGGAGGAACAGGTATGAATCAGGAACTTATTACTGCGCACGGCCTGACTAAGATTTACGGTACAAAGCCTGCGCTTGACCATATTGATCTGACGGTCGGCCGCGGCCGAATTGTCGGCCTTCTGGGGCCAAATGGCTCAGGCAAGACCACCTTTATCAAGCTTCTGTGCGGACTCTTGCAGCCAACTTCCGGCACACTGGAGGTAAACGGCAATGCGCCCGGCGTGGAAACCAAGTCAGTTATCTCTTACCTGCCAGACCGCATGTACTTTGCCGACTGGATGAAGGCCTGCGATCTGACAGACTTTTTCGCTGACTTTTATGCAGACTTTGACCGCACAAAGGCATTGGAAATGTTCGTGGCTCTTGGCATCCAGCCGAGTGACCGGCTCAAGACCATGTCTAAAGGCACCAAAGAAAAGGTGCAGCTAGCGCTCATCATGAGCCGCAAAGCGCAGCTTTATCTGCTTGACGAACCGATCGGCGGCGTTGACCCGGCAGCCNNACTATAACGAAAATGGCACAGTTATGCTGTCCACTCACCTGATTTCTGACATCGAGCGCGTGTTGGATGAGGCCATTTTCCTGCAAAACGGCAAGGTTGTGCGCCACGACACCGTGGATAACATCCGCGAGCAGGAGGGAAAGTCAGTCGATCAGCTGTTCCGCGAAATTTTCGCGTACGGCAGCTAACAAAAGGAGGAAGTAAGATGTTTGGCAAACTATGCAAATACGAATTTAAATCCATTGTGCGCACGCTTGCGCCGATTTATCTGGCGATTATCGCCATATCCATTCTCAATGCATTTTTGGGCGTAGGCTCGCTGGCTAACGGTTATTATAATGACCTGATGTCTGGCTTAAGCTTTGGCCGCGGCCTCGTAGGCCTGATTCAGACGGTCTCCGTGATCGCCTACTTCGGCGTACTGGTTGCACTGAGTGTACTGACGCTGATCGTAGTTATTCAGCGGTTTTACAAGGGCCTTTTATGTGATGAAGGCTATTTGATGTTTACCCTGCCGGTGAAGCCCTGGCAGCTGATCGCAGCAAAGGGCACGGTAGCGTTTGTGATGTCAATGGCCAGCTTCCTGACGGCTTTGGTATCCATTTTTATTCTGGTTTTAGGCACCGCAGGTCCTGCTAAGTTTTTTGCGGCAATTACCGATCCCCAGATATGGGCTGTCATCAACCGCGGGTTTGCTCAAGTTCCGTCCTGGCCGCTGCTCGTGTTTGAGCTGATTATTCTGATCGTAGCCAGCGGATTGGTTAAGCTTTATCACATGTACTTTTCCATGGCACTGGGCCATCTGTCAAACAAGTACCGTGTGATGATGTCCGTTGTTGCATTTATTGCAATATCTATGCTTTTTAGCTTTATTAACGGCTTTGCAATGATCATACTGGCAAATATACCGTCCTTAAAATCGTTCTTCAGCATGATTGATACGATGCCCGATACACAGGGGATATCCCTTGTCATGCACCTGACCTTCATCGGTTCGATTATTTACAACGTCATTCAGCTTGCAATATTCTTTTTCGGCACTGAGCGTATCCTGTCCAAGCGCCTTAATCTGGAGTAATAAAATAAATCTGA
>DJBG01000146.1 GCA_002429965.1 Hungatella sp. UBA5982 | reverse complement strand
TCTACGGTCCGGCGACCGCCGAATCAGTCCGGCAGTTCCAATCCATTTTCGGACTTCCGGTAACCGGCATCATTGATTTTGCCACATGGTATAGGATTTCCCACATTTATGTAGGGATCACACGAATCGCAGAGTACTCATAAAAAAGGAGAAAGGTCTTATTGAATGAAAAGACCTTTCTCCTTTTTTCCATCTCATGCTATCCTTCTCCTCCCAGCATCTCAGCCGCTACATATCCAAGCAAAGCCAGAGCGATTCCTCCCATCAGCTCATACAGCTTTACCATTTCCCACGGCATATCCCAAAAAATGACAAAAGGAGAGGAAAATACAAGACCTATGATAACCTGGTACATTTGGCGTTCATGGCGGGTGAGCATACGTTCCACCACTTTTGCAAACAGAAATACACCGATTAAAAGACCAGCTGCATAAGGCGCCAGCACCATACCATTGTACCAAAGACTTTGGATATCAAAGGTAGAAAGAGCTCTAATGCAGGCATTGTTTGTTTGCAGTATTGGTTCATAAAAACCCAGCATCATCATAATCATGGACCCGCTCACCCCTGGCACCACCATGGTGGCCGCAGCTACCAGGCCCACCAGAAACAACGTGAATACCCAGAACTTTTCAGAAGAAAGATAAGCTGCACCGGAAGCCATATTCATTCCCTCACCGCTGCTGCCGGAAGTAATGGTTGTTTCAGCAATAAAGGTAATTAGAATGACCGCTCCGCAGGTAAGGGCAGCCGTTAAAATCCCTTTTCTTCTGTCTGCCCGGTCTTTTGAAAATGATTTTTGAAACAAGGAAGGGAGCCCGCCGCCGATCATTCCCAAAAATGTCATTTTGGTCTGGAGCGGATATGTATGAAAAAGATATTCAAATGCCAGAGACAGAAAAACGATGCCGGCCACTGCCCCCACCCCATAGGGAAGGAGAATCCGAAGGCTTTTTAAAGGCTCCTTAAACAGCTGCGTTACCGCATGAATGATCTTATCATACACTCCCATGGTAATGGCAAGCATTCCCCCGCTTATGCCGGGAAGTATGTTCGCCACACCAATGA
This sequence comes from Hungatella sp. UBA5982, assembly GCA_002429965.1. GTDB lineage: Bacteria > Bacillota > Clostridia > Lachnospirales > Lachnospiraceae > Lacrimispora. The sequence continues at coordinate 4,996 of DJBG01000146.1, read as the reverse complement.
TAACACCCTTTAGAAGTTCACTGATATACTCCAAGCAATTCCTCCTGTATTTAACATATATGATATATCCTATGCCTTTTTAACCTCTTCTAATACATCTTTCCCCTGGTTCCAGCCATTACTTAACAGCGCTTTAAGCGGATGACAAGAAGCCGCAAGGGCGTTGCTTTTTCTAAAAGCCTGCGTCCCTGCGGCCAGATTTCAAAACACAGCCGGTCTTTTTACCATGAACGTGTCATATCCGTTCCGTCTGAGAGTATGCTCCATGCGCACCGCATTATCAATATTGCGGAATGCTCCCACGCGAACCTTATATAGTCCATCTTCATAAACTACAAATGCCGGGAATCCCTGGGCCTTTAAAGTATTAACTTCATCTTCGGCCAAAGTGTGAACCCGGTATGCTCCTACCTGCACCTGATAATATTCGGGACGCGTCTCTTCCTGTTCCCTTATAGAATTCAGGGTTCCATCTGCAATTGCCTGGGCAATATCCTGAAAATTCTGGTCAAACAAAGCATTATCCTCTTCGTTATCAATAAATCCTACTTCCACCATAACCGTTGGCAGCTTTGTCCGCCTGAGAATTACCAATCCCGGACGTTCCACTGTGCCTAAATTGACGAATCCCGTCTTATTTAAGGCTTCCCCTATGTTTCTGGCCAGCATGCCCGGCACCCCTTTATCTTCAAATACAAGAACTTCTATTCCGGAACCGGTACCTGGAACCGGCATGGCATTTCGGTGAATGGACACAAAGAAATCTGCTTCCGCATCATTGGCCATCGTGGCCTTCTCAAGGGGCGTATTATAGGTATCGTCAGTTCTGGTATACCTGACATCAATTCCGTTGTCTGCAAGAATTCTTCCCACAGCCATCNNAGTTATCATCTTTTTCCTGCCGTCCACCATGAGACGCACCTGGGTCCGTGCCGCCGTGACCAGCATCTATTACTACGATCATTCTCTCAGCCAAAAGAAAAACTCCCTTCACATACTTCTATTATATAAAGTATGTAAAGGCAGCCTTCTCGGTACCACTTTTTTGTACCGCATTTATTCTTTTTCTCCCAATTCCGCCATCACATCCATATCTCTTGGCCCTACTGGAGTAGAAAATACAATCTGAGTGCTGGTCTTTCCATATTTTTGCAGCTGTCCAATAAAAATATCCAGCTCCATGGTACTTGGAAATGCCACTTTTAGCAGCATGGAGTATTCTCCTGTAACGCAGTTGCACTCCAGAACATTGGAAAAGGACTCCATTTCCCCATAAAACCGGATCTTATCACCCGGAGAAACATCAAGACTTACAAAAGCGGTAATATGATATCCCAGCTTTCTTGAATCCACTGCAGCATGGTATCCGGTAATGATTTTTTCCCGCTCCAGCTTTTCAATTCTGGCGGAAACTGCTGGAGAAGACAGAAAAGTAGTTTCCGCAATATTCTTTAGGGATGCCCTGGCATTCTTTTGTAATGTCTTCACTATTTTTTTATCGATGTCATCCATTTTTTCCTCCCGAAAAAGAAGAAAAGCGCCAGTACCGCCAAGGCACTGAACGCTTTTGTTCTTTTAAATAAAACTCCACACTTATGGATCTTTCTTAAATTTATCATAACCAATCATCAAAAACTTGTCAACGTTTATTTATTAAGGGATGGCATTTTTTTAATCCGGTCAATGGCTTCCAAGGTATTCTCATAGGTTCCAAACGCCGTCAAACGGAAATATCCCTCACCGCTTGGCCCGAACCCGCTTCCAGGAGTTCCCACCACGCCGGCTTCCTCAAGGAGGCAGTCAAAAAATTCCCAGGAGGTCATTCCCTCAGGTACTTTTAACCAGATATATGGAGCGTTGACGCCGCCGTAAACCTGACAGCCTGCTTCCTGTAAACCCATGTATATGGCCTTCGCATTTCTCATGTAATAGGCCACCTGTTCCTTTAGCTGGGCTTTTCCCTCGGTTNNCCTTCTATCTCAAAGATGGAATGCGGTACGTCATCCTGGACAATATAAGCTTCATAAGCGGCATCATAAAGGATCACCGCGCCATTGTCATTGGCGTAATCCACCCATACCTTTAACTGCTCCCTTGTCAGGGTCGTTCCAGTTGGATTGCCTGGAACGCATAAGTAAATGAGATCCGGCGTTTCTTCCGGCAGCTCCGGCACAAATTGGTTTTCAGCCGTACAGGGCATATAAATCACATTGCTCCACTTACCGGCCTCTTCCTCGTATACCCCTGTTCTTCCCGCCATGGCATTGGAATCTACATAAACCGGATAAACCGGGTCACAAACTGCGACACGGCAGCTTTCGTCAAAGATCTCCTGGATATTTCCGCAATCGCTCTTTGCCCCATCCGAGACAAAGATTTCATCAGGGGATATCTCGCAGCCTCTGGCAATGTAATCTTCCTTAGCAATAATTTCCCTTAAAAAACCATAGCCCAAATCCGGCGCATAGCCATGAAAGGTCTCCTTATGCCCCATCTCGTCCACTGCTTCATGAAGAGCCTGGATAATGGCTGGTGCAATTGGCTGGGTCACATCGCCGATTCCCAGCCGGATGATCTTCTTGTGAGGATTTGCTTCAGTAAAGGCATTTACCTTTTTTGCAATGGTGGAAAAAAGATAGCTTCCCGGAAGTTTTAAGTAGTTTTCATTGATTTTTACCATAGGTTCCTCCTGTTACTTTAAAGATTATTAATGTCAAATTCTCCCTCAAATACCTCTGCTGCCGGCCCGGTCATGAACACATGGCCGCTTCCTTCCCGGTCCCAGTGGATGGTCAGATTGCCGCCCTTTAATTCCACCTCGACAGTATGGGAGGTGCGGCCGCTTAAGGCAGAGGCAACCGCGCTGGCGGTGGCTCCTGTTCCGCAGGCCCAGGTTTCCCCGCTGCCCCTCTCCCACACCCTCATGCGGATGTAATTCCGGTTCACCACCTGGATAAATTCCGAATTCGTCCGTTCCGGGAAACGCTCATGGGTTTCAAAGGCAGGCCCAATGGCCTCTAAATCAAGGCCGTCAATATGGTCCATATAGTAAATGGCATGGGGATTTCCCATGGATATGCCGATGAACTCATAGTCCTTTCCCTCAATGCAGATCGCTTCGGGCACCTGGCTGGTGATCTCCGGCACTCCCATATCCACCGTGATTTTAACAGCCCTGCCATTCTCAGGTTTTACCTTTAAATGTTTGATCCCGGCTCCTGTCTCCACATCGAATTCCGTTTTTTCCACCAGACGATGATCGTAAACATATTTACCGACACAGCGGATGCCGTTGCCGCACATCTGGCTCTCCGAGCCATCGGCGTTAAACATTCTCATGCGGCAGTCCGCTGTTTCTGAAGGACAGATAAGGATCAGCCCATCGGATCCAATGCCAAAATGACGGTCACTGACCTTTTTCGCAAGCTCATTAGGAGCTTCCACGGATTCTTCAAAACAATTGATATATACGTAATCGTTACCAGTTCCCTGCATCTTTGTAAATTTCATCATTCTCTCCCACAACTATCGATTGATCAGGCTCATGATCATCTGGGCGGTTTCCACCATATTGGTTCCGCTGTCCATGCTGCATTTTTGAATGTACCGGTGGGCATCCGTTTCAGACATATGGTTCCGTTCCATCAAAAGTTCCTTAGCCTGTCTGATCAATTCCTTCTCTTCGCTGCTTCGCTCTTTTGGCTGGCTTTTTAATTTCTTCCGCCTTTTTGCAAGGGATTCCACCATCATTTCTAAGGTACTTACCAGGTCCTGTACCTTTAAAGGATGGCCCAGGCAGACCACACCTTCAGGCGCCCTGCCGCTCCACTGGCTGGGTGACACCAAAAGAAGCATCTGCATGTCTTTGGGAAGGCATTCGTAAAGCTCGTAAAATACCATATCTGCAAACCTGCAGCCGCATACTACGATTCCACTGCCCAACTCGTCGGCGCTGTTTACCGCCTGGGCACCAGAGGTGCAGACCGCCGCTACCGAAAAGCCGTTCCTCACAAGAATATTTTTAATATTTTTTGCATCCTCTTCTCTGGAAAATGCCACTATCACATTGGTCAAACACTCTCACCTCCAGATAACCGTACAAGAAAACAGAAACCATCAATATTTATACAGGTATTCTTCCACTTCCCAATCTGTCACCTGGGCCCGGAACAGATGCCACTCGGTTTCCTTGGCTTCCAGGTATTTGGTAAAGATGTGTTCGTCCAGCACTTCTTTCATAAAATCATCTTTACGGAAGTCCTCGATGGCCTCTCCCAGAGTCTCCGGCAAATGCTCGATTCCTTTTTCCAAAATCTCCTCCGGCAGCATGGCAAATATATTCCTGTCAACGCTCTCCGGCGGAGTCATCTCTTTTTCGATCCCGTCAAGACCGGCAGCCAGACAAGCGGCCAGAGCCAGATAGGGGTTTACGGCAGGATCCGGGCAGCGAAGCTCGATCCTTGTCCCTGCCCCTCTTGAGGCTGGGATGCGGATTAAGGGGCTTCTGTTTGCCTTGGTTGACCATGCAATGTAAACCGGGGCATCATATCCTGGAACAAGGCGCTTATAGGAATTAACCAGAGGATTGGTGAGTATGGCCATCCCTTTCATGTGATAAAGGATTCCGGCTATATACTGGTAGGCAATCCTGCTTAAGCCAAGCTCATCAGATGCGTCCTCAAACATATTGTTGCCCTCTAAATCAGACAGAGACATGTTGATGTGCATCCCGGAGCCATTGACACCTGCCTTGGGCTTTGGCATAAAAGTAGCGTGTAGTCCATGGCGCTTGGCAATGGATTTTACCGCCATTTTAAAAGTCATGATGTTATCCGCTGTTACCATGCCCTCTGCATACTGAAAATCAATTTCGTGCTGTCCCGGCGAAATTTCATGGTGGGAAGCCTCGATCATGAATCCCATTTCTTCCAGATTCAACACCATATCCCGACGGACATTCTCAGCTAAGTCAATGGGCGCCACATCAAAATAGCTT
>DJBG01000223.1 GCA_002429965.1 Hungatella sp. UBA5982 | reverse complement strand
AGAGCAGGCTCTCCTTCCCTTGGGATCTTCAGAGGCAGACGCTTTGCTCCGTCCGCCTCCACAAGAAGCACATCAGAAAGGCCTGAAAGCTGCTCCAATTCCCGGGGAGCCATACCCTTTAATTTTCCCTCAGCTGCAGGCTGCCCTGTTACCAGAACCTGGCCTGTACGGTCAGAATGCCATTCTTCCCAGTCTTTTAGGAAATCTTTAACTGTCCCGGCCCGGTCTGCCAGCACTACCTCACGATTCTCAGGATAGAATATGTGAGTGCTGGTGGTGACAATCACCCGTTTCCCCATGTCCGCCAGTTCATCGGCCAGAGAAAACATGGCACTGGTCTTACCGCCGCCGCCGGTAAAGCAGATAACCATATGGTCCTTAAGAGGAAAACCCAGGGCTTCCCACAGGGAATTCCTCCTTGTCACGGCCGTTTTACCCTCACGGCCGATTAAGGTATAGACACTCTTTAATCCCATTGATACAGCTCCATACGCCTTTTTCTCGGAACATAAGAACCGGTTTTCTCCAATACTACCTGACCGTCTTTTGCAGCAAGGCGTCCCTTTAAGAATACCAGCTCTGCTTTTCCCTTGACAGAAGTTCCTTCAAAAGGACAATAATCCACATTTGCTACCTGGTTTTCAACAGACAATGTCCACTGTACATCTGGATTCCACACTACGATATCCCCATCGCTGCCCGGAGCTATAGCCCCTTTCTGAGGATAAACACCGTAAAGCTTTGCCGGATTTTCTGACAGCAGACGGCACATCTGTTCCAGCTTTAAGTTATGCTCCAGCACACCAAAGCTGTATATGAGGACCGGACGTGATTCCACCCCAGGCATTCCGTTTGGAATCTTTGTAAAATCATCTTTTCCCGCCGCCTTCTGGCTGGTGGTAAAGCTGCAGTGATCCGTTGCTATGGTCTGAATATGGTTCTTCAGAAGGGCATTCCACAGTCTGATGCTGTCCTTTTTCTTCTTAATGGTGGGAGAGATCACATACTTACTGCCCTCAAAGCCTGGAAGATCATAAACGCTTTCATCAAGAAGCAGGTACTGGGGACAAGTCTCTAAATAAACCTCCTGGCCCCGTTCCCTGGCATATTTCACCTCCTGATAGCCCTCTCCTGAGCTTAAATGGACGATGATCACCGGAGTGTCCGCAAGGCCTGCGATTTTTAACAGCCTGCCAATAGCTTCCGCTTCCACTGCGGCTGGCCTGGTCTTTTTATGGGCGTTTACGGATAAATTACCTTTTGCTTTCTCTTCTTCTTTCAGTGCCTCTATGAGTCCCATATTTTCACAATGGATGCCGGCGATCCCGCCAACCTCTTTTAAACGCTTCAGCACCTGATAGATTTTCTTATCATTTAAGTACATCTCATCATAGGTCATATAAAGCTTGAAGGAGGTTACGCCGCCCTCAACAATTTCTTCCAATTCCTTGCTGATAGAAGGGTTCCAGTCGGAGATTGCCAGATGAAAACCATAATCACAGGATGCGTTTCCATCCGATTTTTTATGCCAGTTTTCCAGAGCTTTTTCCAGAGTCTCACCCTGATACTGGGTGGCAAAATCAATGATCATGGTAGTGCCGCCTGACAATGCGGCCTTTGTTCCTGTTTCATAATTATCTGCTGTCACAGTACCTGCCACATGAAGATCAAAATGCGTATGTGCATCGATGAAGCCAGGGAATAAAAGCTTTCCCGTTACATCAATAACCTCCGCTTCTTCTGCCTGGATCCCTGCTTCCACTGCCTGNNCCACTGCCTGGATCTTTCCCTCATCCATGAGTACGTCCGCCTGGATCAGGCCGCTTCCCGATACTACAGTTCCACCTTTTAATAGCGTTTTCATAAAATATCTACATCCTTTCTTTCAGCTGTATCGGCCAATCTTTTGGCCTGCTTTTAATCTTTGTGTATTGGCAGCCATCAGTTTCAAAGCTTGAAAGGCGCAGGGAGAAACTCATTCTCCGACTGCGCCGATTCATTGCCAATACATTACTTATTCTTTTTGCTTCTTTCGGGACTTTTCTTATCCTAAGATATAGTCGTAGTCACTGCAGACAGTTTCCATAACTTTTCTAAGTCCTTCCGGAATCAAGCTGTCCTTTTCACCGGCTTTCCAAGTGAGAATATTGCCAAGGTAGCGTACCTTGCAGGCTGCTGTTTCTTTTTCTAATACAACAAAGCCTTCATTTTTGCTGTTTTCCATGTCAGCCTCGTTGGCGAACAAAGTAAACTTATCCAGGTAAGGAGCGCTGTCATATGGACAGAAGCTCTTGCAGTTTCCGCACTCGTTGCACATATAGTCCACATGAACGATCTGGTGCATGGATAAACCAGGAATATTCAGTGCCAGGTTTGCACGGTTTGGACAGACCTCAGCGCAGTTTTCACAGACATTGGAGCAGCCAAGGCATCTGGAGTCTTCTACCTTATATTCCTTGGTAACTTCAAGGATACCGCGCTTGTCATAAATTTTGTCTAAATTATCCACTGTGTCATCAAAGTCCACAGCAGCTTTTTTACCTAAAATAGCTTCAGCCGCAATGCGTGCATCTCTCATAGCCTCTACCACAGTAGCCGGTCCATAGAGTCCATCGCCAACCACATAAACGCCTGCCGTGCTGGTTTCTAAAGTCTCCTCATTTACAAGGACTTTACCGCGGTTGCTTACGTTAATGCCGTTTGCTTCATAGAATTCGGTCGGAACCTGCTCGCCCACTGCCGCAATCACTGTATCTGCAAGGATCTCTACGGTTTCTTCTGTTTCTACAATGCCCCTTCTGCCGGTAGCATCGGTATCGGAAAGCTTCATCACCTTGCAAAGGAGTTTACCATTCTTTAGCTCTACAGGAGACAGCAGTTCCTTAAATTCCACGCCGTCTTCCAGTGCCATCTCTAATTCTTCCTCATCTGCCGGCATATAGCGTTTGGTTCTGCGGTAAACTAAGTAGGAGTGTTCCACGCCTTCTGTTCTCTTTACTGCTCTTGCTGTATCCATGGCAGTATTACCGCCGCCGATGACCACTACATTTTTACCAATGTTTAATTTTCCGTCGGTCTCTTTAAACTGAGCCAGGAAATCCAGAGCATTTATGGTTTCACCTGCCTCAAGCTTTAACACGCCTGGTTTAGACGCGCCTGTAGCAAGGATGATATACTCAAAGCCTTCCTTCTTTAAAGCTTCTAAATCTGTCACTTCAGTATTTAATCTAACCTCAGCTCCAAATGCAAGAGACAGGGCAGCATCCTTGTCAATCGCCTCATCCGGAATACGGAATCCAGGGATCACATGCTTTACCACGCCTCCTAAGCTGCCGCTCTTTTCAATAATGGTTGCAGGCATTCCGTTCTTTGTCAGGAAATAAGCTGCTGCAAGTCCAGCCGGGCCTCCGCCCACTACTGCTGTCTTTTTGCCTTTCAGCTCGCCGGCNNTAATCTCCTTCATGAACGCATCATAGCCGCCTTCCGCACAAACCAGCTTGACTCCGCGGATATTTACCGGATCTTCATAATAGTTCCGGTTGCACTTGCTCATGCAGTTATGGGCACAAATCGTTCCGGTTATGAATGGAAGAGGATTCTTCTCCGCAATCACTTTCATAGCTTCCTCGTATTTTCCTGCACCGGAAAGCTGTAAATAGGTGGTAATATCCTGATGGATCGGGCAGCCTTCCTTACATGGAGCCACATAGCAGTCAATAAGCGGAACGCTCTTAGGCATCTTTCTGATAGGAAGGGGTTTTACGGCTTTTTTGTGATGAGGATCATGAACCGCATCTGCTGCCAGTTTTGCAGTCTTTTCCGGATCAACTCCTGTAAACTCCACATGGCCCTCTTCCAGCTTCTCTGCGATCTGTAAAAGTCTCTGATAGCCGCCTGGCTTTAAGAGAGTGGTTGCCACGGTAACAGGCCAGATTCCTGCATCAACGATTGCTTTGATGTTGTGGTAATCTGCACCGCCTGAGAAGGAAATTCTTAATTTTCCGTCAAATTCCTTTGCCAGCTTAGCTGCTAAGGTAATGGAAAGCGGATATAAGGACTTTCCTGACATATACATCTCTTCGCTGGGAAGTTCTTTATTTTTTACATCAACCGGGAAGGTATTGGTAATCTTTACACCGAACTCTAATTTCTTCTTCTCTGCCAAAGTCATAAGGGTCTTTAACATGGGAATCGCATCCTCGTACTGTAAATCGTCAAGGAAGTGGAAATCACCGAATGCGATATAATCATATCCCATATCATCCATGGTCTTTCTTGCAAATTCATATCCAAGAAGAGTCGGGTTGCACTTAATGAAGGTATTCAGTCCCTTTTCCTCGATCAGATAGGTAGCGATTCTCTGAATCTCCTGAGGAGGACATCCGTGAAGAGTGGAAAGGGTTACGGAATTACAGACTTCGGAAGGAATGTTCTCAATATCCTCTTTGGTCACATTCTTAAACAGATCTAAATGATCTAAAAGATAATTAATGCAGTCCTTAAACATCTCCGTATCTTTTGCTTCCTTCATGGAATCGATAAAGGAGTTCACCTTCGGGGATTTAATTCCTTCAAGGTCATATCCAACGCTCATGTTGAACTGGAAGCCATCCATTGCTCCAAGACCGTGCTCCTTGGCAATGATGTGAAGCAGGATCCATGCCTTGATATATTCGTCCTGAGCCTGGGGAACATAAAGCTCCGTAGACCACTCACAGTTGTAGCATTCATCATCTGCTTTGATGCATGGTTTGCTTACAGGCAGATCCTCTCCGTCCAAGATCTGAACAGTCTTTAACTCGAAGAAACGGCTTCCTGCATAGTAGGAAGCAACAATGTTCTGAGTGAGCTGGGTATGAGGGCCGGCTGCCGGTCCCATAGGATTCTCTAACGTGCGTCCGAAAATTTTACGGTTGTTTTTCTTGTCTGCTTTGTAAGGTCTGTAGACTCCGAAAACAGTCTCATTTTTTCCATATTCATTAATAATCCAGTCCACTAACTGCCCAAAGGGCATTGGGGTCATTCTATCTCCCATTTTTTACCTCCTGTAACGGGGTTGTCCGCTTTTTTACTGCAGACAACCCTCAGTGAATGTTCTATATTGTATATTTTACTATTTTTCTTGGTTTTATGAAACTACTTTTATCTGGAATTAATCCGGTTTGCCAGTTCGGCTGCTGCTTGTCTGCAGTCTGCCATCACCTTTTCTTCATCAATGGCTGTGAGGATACGGTCCTTCATCAGCACTTTTCCGTTGCCTACTGTAGTCACCACGCTGCGTCCTGTCATTCCGAAAAGGATATGGCTGTTGCAGTTATCCCCATTCATTGGGGTCAGCGGAATATAGTCGGTAACGATAACGTCTGCTGCTGCACCCTCTTTTAATACGCCCAAAGGCTTTTTAAAGTAGCGGCCTGCAATCTTTGCATTTCCTTCAAACAGCATCTTTGGAACTTCTCCCCATGCCGCATTAGGATCACATAAATGATGTTTATGCAGGACATTAGCTACCTTATAGGATTCTGTCATGTCGTGAGTATAACCATCAGTTCCCAGACCTGTTAAGATTCCTCTGTGAACCAGTTCCATGGTCGGCGGACATCCGCATGCATTGCCCATGTTGGATTCCGGATTGTGAACTACCATGGTATCCGTATCCTTAATCAGCTGCATCTCATGAGGGTTGATATAGATGCAGTGTCCAAGAAGGGTCTTTTCTCCCAGGATATTGCAGTCCATCAGACGGTCTACGATCCGTTTGCCGTGTTTCTTAAGGCAGTCATGAAGATCTTCGATTCCCTCTGCCACGTGGATATGGTAACCAACACCCTCAGGCTTGTGGGAAGCTGCAAGCTCCATGGTCTCATCAGAAATCGTAAACTGGGCATGCATTCCCATCATTCCTGCAATCATGTCGCTGTCATCTGCCAAAGCGTGCTTAATGAATGCTTCATTCTCCAGAACCGCTTCTTTTGCCTTGTCTTTGCCGTCACGGTCAGAAACCTCATAGCACAGACAGGAACGGACACCAGTCTCTTTTGCAGCCTCTTCGATCTTAAACAGAGAATCTGTTATATGTCCGAAGCTTGCATGATGGTCAAAGGTCGTTGTCACACCGTTCTTAATAGAATCGATGTAAGTAGCCATGGCGCTTAACCTTGTATCTTCTAAAGTGAGGTTACGGTCAATGGTCCACCACATTCCGTCCAAAATCTCCAGGAATCCGTGAGGATCATATCCTTTGATGCTTAAGCCTCTTGCAAAAGAACTGTAAATATGTTCGTGGGCATTAATAAAGGCTGGCATTATAACTCCACCTTTTGCATCAATATACTCCGCATCCGGGTATTCTTTTTTCATGTCTTCTGTGGTTCCTACCTTGCGGATCTCGCTCCCCTCTATAGCAACTGCACCGTTCTCAAAAAACGGATTCTGGGGGTCTCTTGTAATCATTCTTCCATTACCGATAACCAGCATGTTTCCATCTCCTTTTTTCCCATTTTTTAATCATAATTTAAGTGAAACCTTAAAATTTCCAACTGTACAAACCTCACATAGGAACTTCCTCTATGTATGTACTTCATTTCTGCAATCTGCTTATACTCACTCCTATAATTCGTCATTTTCTATACAGATTACACCATAAATTCCTCACTAAGTACAGTGTATCATTTCATATAAAGAAATGCAAGTGAAAAATACAAAAAAAATTAGCGAACCTAAAAATTTTTTAGAAAACCACTTGTAATTTTAATTTTTTATGCTATGATGGATATATAAGATGTTCCGATGAGAGGAGGGCAAACGATGGATACAAAGCTTGAACTGCTAACACAGATCGCACATGGAATTGCTACTCATTTTGGTAACAACTGCGAGGTAGTTATCCACGATATCAGGAAGGAAGATATAGATAGTTCCATTGTCTATATCGAAAACGGTCAGGTAAGCAACAGAAAGCTGGGGGATGGTCCCTCGGAAATCGTTTTGGAAACGTTAAAAAAGAACCCGGATCTTTTAAAAGACCGCTTATCCTATTTAACAAGAACCGATGACGGCAGGATCCTAAAATCCAGCACCATGTATATAAGAGGTAAAAATAATACGATTGATTACATTCTGGCTCTTAATTATGATATCACAGGACTGCTTACCATAGACAATTCCTTAAAATCTCTTCTCTCCACTTCGGAAACAGAAGACGATGAGAAGCAGCCGAAAAGAATCACCCATAATGTGAATGATCTTCTTGACGCACTGATCGAACAGTCTGTGGCCCTGGTTGGCAAACCGGTCGCTCTTATGAGCAAGGATGACAAAGTTGCAGCGATTCAGTATTTAAATGATGCCGGAGCATTCCTGGTCACAAAGTCAGGAGACAAGGTTTCCAATTATTTTGGCATATCCAAATTCACTTTATACAGTTATATGGATACAAATAAAGAAAAGTAATATATTAAGGAAGAAAAAGGAGAATGAAAAATCATGAAACCAATCCAATGGGTTGTAAACACCATGCCAAAGACCGATGATAAAAATTTACCGGTTATGGCACTTGATGAAATCAAGAAAGCAAGAGTATTCCACGAAAGCTTTCCTCAGTACAGCAAGACTCCTCTTGCAAAGCTGGATCACATGGCAGATTATTTAGGCCTTGGCCAGGTTTACATGAAAGACGAATCTTACCGGTTCGGCTTAAATGCATTCAAAGTATTGGGCGGATCCTTTGCCATCGCAAAGTACATCGCAAAGCAGACTGGAAAAGATGTTTCTGATCTTCCCTACAGCGTCCTCACATCTGACGCTTTAAGAGAAGAGTTTGGACAGGCGACCTTCTTCACCGCTACCGATGGAAATCATGGACGTGGTGTTGCATGGGCTGCGAATAAATTAGGCCAGAAGTCCGTTGTTTATATGCCAAAGGGCTCCACCATCACCCGTTTCAACAATATCAAAGCAGAAGGCGCTACAGTTACCATCGAAGAAGTCAACTATGACGAATGTGTCCGTATGGCTGCAGATGCTGCTTCCAAGACAAAGAACGGCGTTGTAGTACAGGATACTGCCTGGGATGGTTACGAAGAGATTCCTGCCTGGATCATGCAGGGCTACGGAACCATGGCACTGGAAGCGAATGAGCAGCTTGAAGAATATGGCTGCGACAGACCGACCCATGTATTTGTTCAGGCTGGTGTAGGTTCTCTTGCAGGAGCTGTTCAGGGATATTTTGCAAACCGTTATCTTAAGAATCCGCCTAAGGTAGTCGTTGTGGAAGCTGACGTAGCAGACTGTCTCTATAAGGGTGCAAAAGCCGGCGACGGAGATATCCGCATCGTGGACGGTGATATGCAGACCATTATGGCCGGCCTTGCCTGCGGAGAGCCAAACACTATTTCCTGGGATATCTTAAAGAATCACGTAGATACCTTTGTTTCTGCTCCTGACTGGGCAGCTGCCCAGGGCATGAGAATGCTTGCCGCTCCTATCAAAGGCGATGTACCGGTAACTTCCGGCGAATCAGGCGCTGCTCCATTCGGAGTTCTTGCCTGCATCATGCTTCTTGATGAATACAAGGAGTTAAAAGAGCATTTAGGACTTAATAAGGATTCAAAAGTTCTCCTCTTCTCTACTGAGGGTGCCACAGATCCGGACCGCTACAAAGCAATTGTCTGGGAAGGAAAAGAACGTTAGGCATAATTTTCTTAGTGAAGGCAAACGCAGTGCCGGCAGAACTTAGAAAATCAGCCGCTCGATGAGCCATAGGCGAATCAAATTACTTAACAAATTATAAAATGGAGGACAAAAACATGGATTACAACAAAATCAAAGAAGCAGCACAGAATTATGAAGCCGATATGACAAAATTCTTACGGGAAATCGTTAAATTCCCAGGCGAGAGCAGTGATGAAAAGGCTCACATCGACCGCATCGCGGCAGAAATGCGGAAGCTGGATTTCGACAAAGTAGAAATCGACGGCATGGGCAACGTATTAGGCTATATGGGAACAGGCAAGACTTTAATCGGTTTTGACGCTCATATTGATACCGTTGGTATCGGCAACAAGAGCAACTGGACATTTGATCCATACGAAGGCTACGAGAATGAAACAGAAATCGGCGGCCGCGGCGTATCCGATCAGTGCGGCGGTATCGTATCTGCTGTTTACGGTGCAAGAATCATGAAGGATTTAGGTCTTTTAAATGACAAATACACCGTTCTGGTTACCGGTACTGTTCAGGAAGAAGACTGTGACGGTCTTTGCTGGCAGTATATCATCAACGAAGGTAAAGTTCGTCCGGAATTCGTTGTTTCCACAGAGCCAACTGACGGCGGTATCTACCGCGGACAGAGAGGCCGTATGGAAATCCGTATTGACGTAAAGGGTATCTCCTGCCACGGTTCCGCACCAGAACGCGGTGACAACGCAATCTACAAGATGGCTGATATTCTTCAGGACGTTCGCTCTCTTAACGAGAACGATGCTGCTGATGACAAGGAAATTAAAGGCCTTGTAAAGATGCTTGACGAGAAGTACAACAAAGAGTGGAAAGAAGCAAACTTCTTAGGACGCGGTACTGTTACTGCTTCCGAGATCTTCTTCACCTCCCCAAGCCGTTGTGCAGTTGCTGACTCTGCTTCCGTATCCTTAGACCGTCGAATGACAGCAGGCGAAACATGGGAAAGCTGTCTGGAAGAGATCCGCAATCTTCCAAACGTAAAAAAATACGGCGATGACGTTACTGTTTCCATGTACGAATATTCCCGTCCTTCCTACACAGGTCTTACTTATCCGATCGAGTGCTACTTCCCAACCTGGGTTATTCCGGAGGATCACGATGTTACCAAGGCACTGGAAGACGCTTACAAGAACCTTTACGGTGATGTAAGAATCGGTGCAGAAGAAACTGTTGCTATGAGAACTGCCCGTCCTCTTACCGACAAGTGGACCTTCTCCACAAACGGCGTTTCCATCATGGGCCGCAACGGAATCCCATGCATCGGCTTTGGACCTGGTGCAGAGGCTCAGGCTCATGCTCCTAACGAGAAGACCTGGAAGCAGGATCTGGTTACCTGTGCAGCTGTATATGCAGCACTTCCAACCGCTTACTGTAAGTAATCCAAACAAGTTTTTAACAACCATTTTACCATAATTCTGGCAGCGGGCCTTTTAGGCCTGCCGCCACTCCTAACAATCATTTTTGCAATCTGCCGAACATTCCTTCCCCAATCAATGCCTGGCAGACTGCATGAAGGATAGATAACTATAAAACAAGATAATATTCAGGAGGCTAACTACAATATGAAAACCTTACAGGATTACATTGACAAACTGAATTCCTTAAACTTTAAGGAAATGTATGAGAATGATTTCTTCTTAACATGGGAAAAGACAGACGACGAGCTGGAAGCTGTCTGGACCGTTGCTGATGCTCTCCGCTTCATGAGAGAAAACAACATTTCCACAAAAGTATTCGAAAGCGGTCTTGGAATTTCCTTATTCCGCGACAACTCCACACGTACCCGTTTCTCCTTCGCTTCCGCATGTAACTTACTTGGTCTGGAAGTTCAGGATTTAGACGAGGGCAAATCTCAGGTAGCTCACGGCGAGACTGTTCGTGAGACAGCTAACATGGTTTCCTTCATGGCAGATGTTATCGGTATCCGCGATGATATGTATATCGGCAAGGGAAATACTTATATGCATGAATTTATGGACGCTGTTACCCAGGGAAATAAGGATGGCATCTTAGAGCAGAGACCAACCTTAGTAAACTTACAGTGCGACATTGACCATCCAACTCAGAGTATGGCTGATATGCTTCACATCATCCATGAGATGGGCGGCCTCGAGAACTTAAAGGGCAAAAAGCTGGCTATGACATGGGCTTACTCTCCTTCCTACGGAAAGCCATTATCCGTTCCTCAGGGAATCATCGGCTTAATGACACGTATGGGTATGGAAGTTGTTTTAGCTCATCCAGAAGGCTATGAAGTTATGCCTGAAGTTGTTGAAGTTGCAAAGAAGAACGCTGAGAAATCCGGCGGTACCTTCCGTGTATCCAACGATATGGCTGACGCATTCAAGGATGCTGACGTTGTATATCCAAAGAGCTGGGCTCNNCTTACGGCGAAGGCGACTCAGACGGCATCAAGGCTCTTGAGAAAGAATTACTGGCTCAGAACGCAAGCCACAAAGACTGGTGCTGTACAGAAGAGCTGATGAAGACCACAAAAGACGGCAAGGCTCTTTACATGCACTGCTTACCGGCTGACATCAACGATGTAAGCTGCAAGGACGGTGAAGTAGTAGCTTCCGTATTCGACCGTTACCGCGATCCGTTAAGCAGTGCATGTAAA
>DJBG01000191.1 GCA_002429965.1 Hungatella sp. UBA5982 | reverse complement strand
ACTGGATTGTGGGGATATCCTCTGTGATCTATATGATATCATCCGTAGGGTTTGCAGCTTTTGCAGCTTCCGGCACCTGCAGCCGCAAAGGCCCAAGGTTCTGGATTCCGCTGGTATTTGCCGTTGTGGCTTTGTATTGTATCCTGGTTCCGGCCGCAGGAAGCGTACCTGTGATTTTGCTGCTGCAAATATTACCGGGGATGTCCACCGGAATTTTGTTTTCTTTTGCAACCTCAGAAGCAATGCAGGAAATTCCTGCCGGCAGTAAATCTACGGCAATGGGACTGTACCAGGCTGTATATGCGTTGGGCATGACAACCTTTCCGATCTTTACAGGGGCGCTGGCTTCCAGGGCTGGAATATTAAAAGGATATCTGCTGCTTGCCTGGATTGCCTGTATGGGCGGCATTGGGGCAGCAGTATATTATAAAAGAAAAGCTGCCAACCAGGAGGCAGGCAGCTAAAACTCATTCTTTCATTTTGATTTCATGTGTTCATCAGATCACAGATATCCTTTGAAACAGTTTGTAAACGTCTATCTGGCCATATCCCCAGATATTATTGGGATACGTAAAGGCGCCGTTTCTCTGTGCCCCACGCATGATCATATGGNNGCTTCCATATTGTTTTCCTGGGATCGCACAGGGAATCCGGTATCCGGGAGCGGCAATATCGGGAACGATCTCGCCGAATCTAGAATAACCTCTTCCTGATTCTGCCAGAATGCTGTCATCGAACTGGTTATAGGCGGTAACTGTCAGCGCATTTCTGGTATTTCCCGGGGCTGTAATGGTGGTGTTCGGGTCTGAGTGGTAGAAATATGTCTCGTTTGAAATTAAATTTCCTGAAGGGAGCCAGGAATGGAAGGAAAAAGGCTCGTTCTCTGTGCTCGTGAGCTGGAAATACCAGATTCCTGGAATTGGATTGTCAAAGCGTACTAAAATAACCTGATCCCCGGTAGATCCTTCCAGGAGGATATTATTGATCCAGATGGTAGTTTGGCCAAAGGGAAGGCTGAATTTTTGACAGACACCGGCGGAAGGGGATATGCTTTGTACGATTTCCCGGTTAGGCGAGAAAATTTCAATGGTTACTTTTCCGGGAGGGAAAGGCCAGATTTCCATTGTGAATTTTTTGTCGTTTCTCCCTATTTTTAAGTTAAAGCCACTGCAGAAAGGCGCCGCCTCTAAACGATGGAAATAATGTCTGCGGTGGTATCCTTCATTCCCTGCGGCCACTGATACGTTGGTTTTGGGCAATTGTACGATTTGGTCTAAGTAAGCGCTGATAACGCCAAGTCCGTCCTGCCCCCCCTGGCTGCTTCCCATTGCAATGCATATGACAAGAGGAAGGGCTGTTTTTTCGGAAACGGAGAGAATGTAACGGATTCCCAGAATAAGATCTGATTCCTGATAGCACAGGGCATTTTCCGGAGCAAAAAACAGCTTTTTTAAATTTTGCTTCGCTTCCTTTAATTTTACTACGATAAGCTCGGTTTGGGGAGCAACGCCGGTAAAGGAGTGTTCTTCATCGGGAGTACCGGCAATAACGCTGGCTATTGCAGTACCATGCCCATTGCTGTCAAAGGTAGGTACAATGGATAAGGGATCGGTTGATTTAAGCGCGGCATTAATGTGGTTTTTGCCGTATTCTGAACCGAAACTAAAGTCTTTGGGGGGCATGCCGCTCTGTTCGGTCTGGTCCCATATGGAAAGAATGCGGGTGGTGCCGTCATGATTTCTAAATGCAGGATGCTGGTAATCGATGCCGGTATCTATGATGCCGATGGCCACTCCCAGCCCCATCAGGCTTAAATCGGGATGCCTNNTTAGAAGTAAGTGTAAAAAGAGAGGGAAAATTATCATAAGGATACCGGCCTAAGTCACAGGCGTCCATATTGTTTTTCCATATATGCATCATGGAATATTCATCATTCAGAACCGTTATGTTATCTCCGGTATCAAAACCGGGAACTAAAGTATTGCTGATGATTAAGTCATAATATTCGTTATCTAATATTTTATTCATGATAAAGCCCCCGCCCTACTGTTTTAAATGCAGTATATATTTATCTTATGCATTCATATGGGGCTTCATGAAAGGTTACCGTTCTTTGGGAGATCCAATGCCGCTAAAGGAGTTGAAGAAAACGGTATGTTCTGGATCAAACCGCTTTTCGTGAAAGGGGTGGGGAGTGCAGTCTTCCCTGGGATAGCCTATAGGAAGCAGGGCAACGGGAATCAAATGTTCCGGTATATCGAAGGCCGTCCGGATGCATACAGGGTCAAAATGACCTACCCAGGTACTGCCTAATCCCAAGTCTGCCGCTTCAAGCATCATCTGTGTGGCGACTATGCTGGCGTCAACATCTCCCATATCCTTATTGTCGTAAGACCTTTTCCAGCTCACAGAGGAATCATAACATACCAACAGAGCCAGTGGAGCATGAAAATGATAAGGAGTACAGGATTTTAATTTAGCAAGATTATCCTCGCTGNNGCTGAGGCTGAAAATTCACAGCAGTGGGAGCGACCCTTCCGGCTTCCAGGATCAAATCCAATTTTTCTTTTTCTACCTTCCGGTCGCTGAATTTTCTTACGGAGTAACGTTCTTTTACTAATTGTAAAAATTCCATAACAACATCTCCTTCTATTTTTTATATAATTACTATAGCATAAAAAGGAAAATAGGAAAAGACGGAACAGGTCCGTGGGACTGTCCGTCTTTCTCGTGTGAAATCAACTCAGCGGAGTCGCCTTTCCTGTTACTTCATCGTATTGGAAGGCTACACTGCTGGTATTATAGTCAAATAAATAGGTGGCAACATAAATCAGAGTATCGTCAGGCTGGCGTTTGTAGGTCCTGACCGTATAATAATTATTTCCGTCTATTTTCGATATTCCAGGTGCTGCAATATATTCATATGAGTCAATCGCTTCCGGCAGGCCAAGCTTTTCCTGGCCCTGGGCCCGGACGGAATCCACTGCCTGTTCAATGGTAGTGGTTGCTTTTGGCTGTTTTTCAAAATCCGCGATTATTTTTTTTTGCTGGTCCCACTGGTCCTTAAAATAGGTGCTCCAGGGCTGGTTTTCCTTACTGGTGGTTACGGTATAGCTATCCGCTTCGGATTCCAGGGTAATGGAAAGATAGGAAGTGGAATCTTTAGAGGGCCCGGCAAGCTGATAGATCTCTGAGCTGCTCTTAGGGGTCTCTTCTGCGGAAGGCTGTCCGGACTCTGACTGCGGGGATTTATCCGTTACGTTTATGAAATTCCTTTTTTCCTCCAGATAATCCATGTAGCTTTTTATATCAGCAGAGGTATCTTCCACATGGAAGTACTTGTAGCACGCCTCCAGGCTGGATGATTGAGAGGAAGCGTCGGCAGAAGATTCCTTAGGTTTTTCTGTCTGGTCATCGGTCTCTTCCGTTTCTGTTTCAAGGCTGGCTTCAGAAGCTTCCTGCCTTTCAAAATGGCGATCACCCACAATTTCAGTAACCGAAGATATATCTTCGTCTTTAGAAAAGTAGTAGGTCGGCGCTTCTTCTGCCTTTTCTTCTGACATATCCTTCTTTTGGGAAGTGAGCAGAATAATGGCCTGAACGGATCCCATAATAACGATCAGCAGAGCGGCAGCCATCAAAACGAGAACTCTTCTGTTTTTAGGCAAGAGACCTTTTCTTTTGTCTTTTGTAGCTTTGGATGGTTTCGCTTTATTTAGTTTGATTTTTCCTGCCTTCCCTTTTTGGGGCTTTGTCTTGGAAATCTTGTCTTTCTTGGATTTTTTAAGTTTTAGCATAAGATCATCCTTGTGTAATTATTGATGCAAAATACAGCTAAATGGCTGTATGGCATCGCTAACCATATATCGGTTGATTCCAGGCGAAAAATAAGGATTTCGGATAAAAAATGATTTGTTTAAACCGCAAGAAGCTTTTTTGCAGTTCCCATGATCATCTTATCCACGAATTCGGCCACCTCTTCCTTTGGAAGCTGCATATCTGTATCAAGCCATTGCTTTAAGACACCGGTCAGTCCATAGGTGATAAATTCGAGGTAATAGTTTAAGGTCACTTCTCTGGCAGCCGGATACTGCTCCCTGATGATTTCTATGCCGTTATTTAAAACAAGGGTATGGAAGTGGTTTACGAAATCATTGGAGGAGCTGTTCTCAAAAAGGATTTTACATATCTTTTTGTTCTCCTCAATATAATGAATGATTGGTATGACAACGGGCAGGAGCGACCCCTTTTTAAAGGCATAGCGGCAGTTGCTTACCATATCCTGAAAATCATTTAAGACTTCGGATTCCATCTCCTGTAACAGACTGTAGGTATCGGCATAGTGAAGATAAAAAGTACCCCGGTTTAAATCTGCCAGTTCCGTGATGTCTTTCACGGAAATATTCTTAAAATTCTTTTTTTCCATGAGTTCAAGAAGGCTTTCCTTTAATAGCTTCTGCGTTTTACGGATGCGGCGGTCCTGTTTTTGAGTTTCCATATGATTCCTCCAATTGTGTTTCTTGGCTTGCTTCTTATTTCAGAGCCTGAATCTCTGAAAATCATGAACACTATATCAAAGAGTGTTGAGAATTGCATGAAGAAAGATCTTTTGATTATTAATGGATTTTTCTTCATTCATTGATTATTGAAACTTATTTACAAGAGTATTATAATGTACACGTGTTCAAAAGTCAATTAAGGATCTGTTAAAAGAATAAGGATGGGTAATGGAGGAAACTATGAAAAAAGACAAAAGTTTATTTGATAGAATGGTACATATTATTGTGTTCAAGGGAAAGGAAATAGAGATTTTTTTCTTTCTTACGGCCATCATCTGTGCAATCTGTTTTCCTTTTGTAAAGGTCAATTACGATTTAAGCAAATACCTGCCGCAGTTTGCCCAGACAAAACAGGCCCTTGATGTAATGGAGGATGAGTTTGGGTATCCTGGTATGGCCCGGATTATGGTAGAGGATGTAAGCCTTCCGGAAGCTAAAAAAATAAGACAGCAGATATCGGATCTGGAAGGGGTGGATCTGGTCATAGGTCCGGATCTTACCACGAATGCCTATATGGGAGCATCCTTTGTGAGCCAGGGGATTACCGATATGATGTCTGTGGATGCGTTTTCTATGGAAGATTATTACCGTGACGGGTATGCCCTGATGGACGTAATATTTGAAAACGGCGATGATAGTCAGGTGACCCGGAAAGCGGTAGACGGGATTTATGAAATTGTGGGAAAAGACAGAGGTTATTTTGCAGGAAGCGCCGTATCCAGTAAAGAGCGGGAAGAGTCCATAACAAAAGAGATAACCATGGCTATTGGAATGGCGCTGGTAATCATCTGGGTGATCTTAACCCTTACCACAACATCCTGGATGGAGCCGTTTTTGTTTATTTTTGTCATGATAGTGGCCATCGTCATGAATATGGGATCCAACCTGATGTTTGGATCCATATCATTTTTTACCTTTTCCACTGCAGCCATTTTACAATTGGCAGTGTCCATGGATTATTCCATTTTCCTTTTACATACTTTTACGGCAATTAAGAATACCGGCATTGAGATACACGAAGCCATGGAATTGGCAGTAAAGGAATCCTGCAGTTCCATCTTGGCGAGCGGGGCTACCACCATTGTGGGATTTCTTGTGATTGCATTCATGCGTTTTACCATCGNNGGCAAGGATGTGGGATTTGTGCTGACCAAGGGGATCCTCTGCAGTCTGGCTACCGTACTTTTCCTTATGCCGACTTTGATCCTGCACTTTAATGACAAGATTGAAAAAACAGCCCATAAACCGTTTCTTCCTTCCTTTGACCCGTTTGCAAAATTGATGAATCGAATCCGGAAACCTGTTTTTATCGTTGCTATTTTTCTGGCGGTTCCCTGTTATTTCGGACAGAATATGAACGTTTTCTATTACGGGGATGATGCCATTGGAGCCGGACCGGGAACCAGAGTATATGAGGATACCAGGGCCATCAATGAGGAGTTCGGAAAATCAAACATGATTATCGGAATTGTTCCCAATGGCTCTGTTGTTACCGAACGGCAGCTGACGGACGCCTTGGAGGACCTGGATTTTGTAAATTATGCAATGTCCATGGCAGGGACTATTCCCAAGGGTATCCCGGAAAGCTTTCTTCCGGAAAAAGTGAGTGAACAGCTCAGGAGTGAGCGGTACGCCAGACTTTTGATTTCCATAAACACGGTTCAGGAGAGCCCGTACGCCTTTGAATGCAGTCAAGAGCTGGAACGAGTGATCAGGGAATATTATCCGGAAGATGCTTATGTGATAGGCATGACCCCAACGACCATTGATATCCGTGACATATTGACCGATGACTATAATAAGGTTTCCCTGTTGTCTTTAGCAGGAGTGGCCCTGGTTGTTTTTGCTACCTTCCAGTCTGTTCTGGTTCCGGTCCTTGTTATTATACCGATTGAAGTGGCCATTTATTTAAACATGACGCTGCCCTATGTGTTGGGAGAGAGCTTGGTATATATCGGATACATCATTGTAAGCTGCCTGCAGCTTGGAGCTACGATTGATTACTCCATCCTGATGACCAATAATTATTTGGGCNNATTTGGGCTTTAGAAAAACCATGAATAACACGGACTCTGCCATGGCTGCCATTTCAAAAAGTACCCTTTCCATCCTGACGTCAGGCGGTATTCTTACGGTTGTAGGTTATCTTTTGTTTTTTACGTCGTCCATACAGGCTATTTCCCAGGTGGGACGCCTTGTGGGAAGGGGAGCGCTCTTAAGCATGGTTTTGGTGCTTTCCCTTCTCCCTGCCTTGCTTAGCACCTTTGATAAGCAGATCCAGAAGCAGCAGCTCCGTTCGGCAATGAGAAAGGAAAAACGGCGTTTAAGATATGGAAAAGTGAAAGTAAAAGGAGAAAATGACCATGAAAAAGTATAATAGAATCCTGAGTATGGGCCTGGCTGCCATAGTATCCCTTGAGTCTGTATTGCCGGCCCTGGCTGCGCCTGATGTACCCCAGTATGATGAAACTCTTTATGTTACCATGGACCCTTATGGGGATATAAAAGAAAGCAGTATTGTAAAGAATTACTTAATGAATGGAAACGGCAGTTTAGTGGATTACGGAGTTTACGATAAGGTAATGAACTTAACGGACCATTCGGAACCTGTGATAGGAGAAGACGGATCCATCACCTTTTCTCCGGAAGAAACGGGAACCCGGTTTTATTTTGAAGGCCGGACAAAGACAGAGAAATCCCAGCTTCCCTGGGATATTAAAGTGAGTTACCGTTTAAACGGGGTAGAAAAAAAGGCAGAAGAACTGGCTGGTGAAAAGGGGCTTATTGAGGTCAATATAGATCTTGTCCCAAATAAAGGAGTTTCCGAATACTACCGGAATAACATAGCTTTAATGGCCAGTACGGTTGTGGATATGGATAAAAACTTAAGCCTGGAGGCGGAGGGAGCCCAGATACAGTCCGTTGGTAATTTAAATATGGTTGTTTTCTTTGAACTGCCTGGGGAAGAAGGCCATTATTCCATCCGCATCGGTTCCGATGATTTTAAATTTTCAGGTATTGTCTTTGCCATGGTCCCTTTGACAGTNNGAGCCAGCTTGATAAGGTCGCGGATTTAAGAGATGCCAAGGAAACCATGGAAGATTCGGCGGATGCCATCAGCGACAGCCTGGATGTGGTTTTGGACACCATGGGGAATATGCAAAAAGGCATTGCAGATACGGCGGATGGTCTCAGGGGACTTGATAAGACCAGGGAGATATTTGCCGCTTCCAAGGGCAAGGTGTATGAGAATGCAGACGAAGCTCTGGCGGCTCTTGACAACTTATCCCAGACTCTGCGGCCCTTTTACAACCACACACAGAATGCCGGAACTGCTTTAAACGAGATCAGAACCCAGACAAATCATATGGTTGGGATCCTTGATGACCTGTCACCGGATTTAGGTGATCTGCAGGACAGCGTCCGGTACTTAAGAGATGAAGTGGAAGAGCTGCGAAAAATGGCGAAGAATAATCAGACGGATTTAAAATCCCAGGCTTTTTTGGCGCAGGTTAAAAAAATAGAAGGACGCTTAAATACCCTGACAACGGAACAGCAGCAGCTGGCAAATGAGCTTGCTTTTCTTGGGCAGGCGCTTCCAAAGCTGGCAGCACTCAACAATACCCTCAGTACGTCGGCGGCAGGGATTAAGGATGAGGACTTACAGGATTTAATCCAGGAGATCCAGGATGAAGGGCTGATGGATGAAGACGAGATATCTTCCTACTTGTTTAATGAGAAAGGGTACTCCATACCGGAAATCAATGCCCTCACCAGCTATCTGTCATCTGCATTAGGAACCGGTGGTAAGGCCACCCCAAGCAATGGATCCAGGGGTGCGATGGAAGCGGCCGCTCCATTGGCTTCGCTTCTTCCCAAGGTTGTAGACAGCGGCGCGGGACTGACAGGAGATTTGGGAAAAATGCTTGGGATGACCGAGATGCTGATTACAGACCTTTATTCTTTAAGAGGCCCTATAAACGGAACGATTGACGGAGTAATTGACATAGCCACCGCAACAGGGAATATCTGCGATACAGCCGACGACCTGATCAGCTCCACCGATGAATTAAATGGTATATTAAACCGCCATCATGATGAAATGATCTCGACCCTGAATGATGTTGGAAAAATGACAGACAGCGCCTCCAGAGGCATTGATTCCATGAATGTATTTTTCCGTTCCCTTGAAAACCAGATGAAGGTGGTTGGCGATTCCTTAAACATCAGCACGGAAAAGACCTTAAACGGCCTGGCCGGTACATTAGATGAGGCGGGAAATGGGCTGGATCAGACAGAAGTATTGAGAAACGCAAAAAATACCATCAAGGGGATGATTGATGACAAATGGGATGAATATACGATGGATGACACGACCATTTTAAATATTGATCTGGAAGCCTCACCGGTGTCCATGACATCGGCAAAAAATCCGTCTCCCAGGAGTATTCAGATGATTCTGCGTACCGAAGAAATAAAAGATAAGCAGGACAGCGATGACATAAATGTGGATGAGGACTTTTATCCTGACGGTAATATTTTCCACCGCATCGGAAATATTTTCAAATATATCTGGAGATCCGTAACTTCTGTTTTTAAATAATGGTATAACAGGACCCGTTTAGATTCTCTCAGTCGGTCGGCGGAATACCGGAATTTCCAGGATGTGCACTGGAACCGGAAGAAGGACCATCTGGAATGCGGAAGAGATTCAAAATAGAAGGATTTCGGGTTTACTAAAAGGCAGCTGAAAAAGAGTGGGATTGTGATTCCCTCTCTTTTTCAGCTGCTTTTGTATAAATATATTTTAATATAAAAGAGTTTCCAATTCTCATGTTGTATTAAAAGATTTCATGAGCCTGATTGTGCTAAATCATCAGATTTCAGAACATACATTCGAAAGTGCTTGAAAAAAAGGGTTGTCTATGCTACAATAAAGAAAAAGAACATGTGTTCGAGGTGCAAAAATGCTGATTCAGGAAGAATTGAGTGTTCAGGAAAAGCTTGAAATTTTATCAGATGCCGCAAAATATGATGTTGCCTGTACTTCCAGCGGAGTGGACCGGAAGGGAAAAGCAGGGACTCTTGGGAATACGACGGCAGCCGGAATCTGCCATAGTTTTTCCGCAGACGGCAGGTGTATTTCCCTTTTGAAAATATTGTTTACTAACCAGTGCATCTATGACTGCAAATACTGCATCAACCGATGTTCCAACGATGTGGTAAGAACTGCGTTTACCCCTGAGGAGGTATGCCAGCTGACGATCCAGTTCTACCGACGTAATTACATTGAAGGGCTGTTTCTCAGCTCTGGAGTTCTTCAAAGTGCGGATTATACCATGGACTTAATTTACCAGACCCTTAAAAAGCTTCGTGAGGAATACCATTTTCACGGTTATATCCATGTAAAAGCAATCCCAGGTGCAGATCCGGTTTTGATTGAAAAAACAGGATTTCTGGCGGATCGTATGAGCATCAACCTGGAGCTTCCTACTGCCGACGGGCTTAAGAAGCTGGCCCCCGGTAAAAGCAGGAGCAAGATTCTAACGCCCATGAAGCAGATTCAGAAAGGAATCGCGGCAAATCGTTACGAGCTGATGGAATATAAAAAGGTTCCCTCCTTTGTACCTGCGGGCCAGAGCACTCAGATGATCGTGGGAGCTACTGGGGAAAATGATTTTCAGATGATGATGGTGGCAGAGGCGCTTTATCAGAATTATGATTTAAAAAGGGTTTTTTATTCGGCATTTGTACCTGTCAATCAGGACAGCAGTCTGCCGGCCCTGCCAGGGGGACCTCCTCTTTTGCGGGAACACCGGTTGTACCAGGCGGACTGGCTCATGCGTTTTTATGGATTTCAGGCGGGTGAGCTGCTTTCCGAAAACCGCCCTAATTTTAATGTACTTCTGGACCCAAAGTGTGACTGGGCCTTGCGTCACCTGGAATTATTTCCGGTGGAAGTGAATAGGGCAGATTATTATACCCTTCTGAGGGTTCCGGGAATGGGCGTGAAGTCTGTAAAACGTATCATTGCGGCCAGGAGGAATGGGCCTCTTGATTTCGACGCCTTAAAGAAGATTGGTGTTGTATTAAAGCGTGCGCTTTATTTTATTACCTGTTCCGGCAGGATGATGTATCCGGTTAAAATTGAGGAAGACTATATTTCCAGTCACCTTGTAGGTGAAGAGCAGAGGAAGGTATGGGACATCGGATCATCGGGGACCTTCCGCCAGCTTTCTATGTTTGATGACATGAATGTACCCGCTTTGGCAGATTTGGGAGGAGTCCGGCTATGAAAACAGTCTATTTGTGCGAGAACAGCGTGGAAGGCATTTTCAGCGGTGTATATACGGCTTGGACCAGCAGTAAGGGACATGAGAATGTGAAGCTGGGACTCATGGGAGATGAGGACACCATGGAGCTGTTCTGCCAGTATGAGGAGGTTCCGGTCAACGCCCAGAATGCAGACAAGGTAGTACAGGCAATCAGGGGGAAGATATCGGAGGAAGGCTATATTTCTGTATACAAATCTGCGTTAAGCAAGGAAAGGGACCGAGGGGATAAAATATACCGTTTTTTAATTTACGGCTTTCATTTAGGCGCAAAAGTTGTTCATATGCTCCAGGTCCAGGAGGTATACGATATTTTTCAAATGTGCCGTAATATTGATAATGAGACGCATCTGCTCACGGGTTTTGTGCGCTTTGTGGAGATGGAGGGAGATCTTTTGTTGAGCCGGATCGGACCAAAGAATGATGTGCTCGTTCTACTGGCTCCTCATTTTATGGACCGCCTGTCAGGAGAAAATTGGGTTATATATGATGAAAACAGGAAAAAGGCAGTTTTGCATCCGGCATTTCGAGCCTGGTTTTTGGTGGATATAATTTCGCCGGAGTGGGAGGGGCGAATGAAAAAAGCTTCGGATGAAGACGAGTATGAGGCTCTTTTCCAGCGATTCAGAAAAAGTATTTCCATTAAAGAAAGAACAAATCCGGTTTGCCAGCGAAATCATATGCCGCTCCGTTACCGGGCCTATATGCCTGAATTTTCCCATGGCTTAAAGGATTCCTGATCCTTTCCGGTTTCAGGCAAAACAGAGAAAAACATTGCCTTTTTCTTTATTTTCGGTTATCATAAAAGCAGGTTCCTGTTCAGGAACATTCCATATGCGTTTCTGCATGTTTTCCAGGCTTATTGTTTATGAAACTGAATAATGAAAGGAGAGGCGTTTTTTTGTACAGTAAAGTTCATAGTGTGGGAATTAAGGGAGTAGAAGGAGTCCCTATTCTGGTGGAGGCGGATGTCAGTGATGGACTTCCGGGTTTTTCCATGGTTGGTTATCTCTCCTCTGAGGTGAAGGAAGCTCAGGACCGTGTTAGAACGGCGTTAAGAAATTCCGGGTTTGGGCTGCCTGCAAGAAAAGTTACTATTAATCTGTCCCCTGCCGATATCCGCAAGGAGGGGACTGCTTTTGATCTGCCCATTGCGGTGGCTATTTTGGCTGCTTCCGGCATGGTTGAGCCTGCTTCTTTGCGCAATTGCGTGATTTCCGGAGAATTGGGGTTAGACGGAGAGATTAAACCAGTAAGGGGAGCTCTATCCATTACTGCGGCTGCAAAAAAGGACGGAAAGACTCAGTGTTTTCTACCCAGTGAGAACGTCAGGGAAGGCTTAGTAATAGAAGGGATGGAAATTATTGGAGTGGATCATTTAAAAGACTTAACGGAACAGTTAAACTGTCCGGAAAGACAAATAGCAGGCTGCCATGGAAAAGACAGGGAGATGGNNTTATGACGTTGATTTTTCAGAGATTGGAGGCCAATTCCTCTTAAGACGGGCTACAGAGGTGGCGGTGGCAGGTATGCACAACATTCTTTATATCGGACCTGCGGGGACCGGAAAGACCATGCTGGCCAAACGGATTCCAACGATCATGCCGTCCCTGTCGATGGAGGAGGCTGTGGAAATATCAAAGATATACAGTGTTTGCGGGCTGCTTTCTCAGGAAGAGCCCTTGGTGGCAAAACGGCCCTTTCGAAGCCCTCATCATACCATTAGTCCAACGGCTCTGGCCGGTGGAGGACGGATACCAAAACCTGGCGAGATCTCACTGGCATCCGGAGGCGTTCTGTTTCTGGATGAATTACCCGAATTTCAAAGAAATACCATAGAGCTTCTAAGACAGCCTCTTGAGGAGAGGAAAATAACTGTTTCCAGAATGTTCGGCGCATATGAATTTCCAGCGGAATTTATGATGGCGGCAGCTATGAATCCCTGTCCCTGTGGTTTTTTCCCGGACCGTAAAAGGTGCCGATGTTCTGAACTGCAGGTTCACAAATATTTAAGCAGGATATCAAAACCGCTGCTGGACCGGATCGATATCTGCACGGAATCCGGAGCGGTCACATACGAAGAACTGCAGGAAAGAAGAGGCGGTGAATCCTCTGCATCCATACGGAAACGGGTTGAGAAAGCGAGAAAGATTCAAAAAAAGCGGTTTGAAGGCCGCGGGATATACTTTAACAGTACCATGAATAAGGCCCTGATTGAGGTGTCCTGCGGTCTTGGAAAAGAGGAGCAGGAGTTTTTAAGAAAGGTTTACGAAAATCTGGGACTTAGTGTGAGAGGTTATGAAAAGATACTAAAGGTATCCAGGACGATAGCAGATTTAGAAGGTTCTGAACGGATAAGAAAAAATCCNNGCATGGAAGGAAAATATTGGGGAGGAATTTATGGACGGTCATGAGGAACGGGAGTATTTATACTGGCTTTGCCATGTTCCGGCGCTGGGAGCGGTAAAAATAAAAAAGCTTTATGATTACATTGGAAGCTATAAAGGAATATATAATATAGAAGGAAAAGAATTGGAACAGTCAGGGCATTTAAAACAGACAGAAGCTTTCCTTTTTGAGGAGATGAAAAGAAAAAAAGACGCCTGCAGATCAGAACTGGCGCAATTGGAAAATAGAGGAATTCATTTTGTTACACCTTATGACAAAGAATATCCGAAACGGCTTCTTGCAATTTATGGCTGCCCTATGGGTATTTTTTATAAGGGAAAGCTGCCTGAAGATGTGAGGCCGGCAGTTTCCATAATCGGAGCCAGAAACTGTACCAATTACGGAAAACAAATGGCCTCTTACCTGGCCAGGGAGCTTTCAGGTGCAGGAATCCAGATCATAAGCGGACTGGCATGGGGAATTGACGGAGCAGGGCATCAGGGTGCGCTGGATGCCGGCGGGGATACGTATGGTGTTTTAGGCTGCGGGATCAATATCTGCTATCCCAGGGAAAATTATGGATTATATGAAAGGATGGCGGTTCAGGGAGGAATCCTTACGGAGTTTATGCCGGACGAAGCGCCGAAGCCCTGTAATTTCCCCATGAGAAACCGGATCATCAGCGGGTTGTCGGATGGGATTCTAGTGATTGAGGCCCGGGAAAAAAGCGGTTCCCTGATCACTGCAAACCTGGGACTTGATCAGGGAAAAGAAATATTTGCCCTTCCCGGAAGGGTGACAGATCCCTTAAGCACGGGGTGTAACCGGCTTATTTCCGAAGGTGCCGGAATTTTGTTAGGTCCTGATTCTGTGCTGGAATATTTTAATTTACAGAGTGGTAATATATTAAGAGTTCATGAAAAAGATAAGAACGGACTTGTCAAAAAAGAAAAAATGGTGTATAGTTGCCTAGATTTGCATCCGATGAATCTGGATAAGATTATATCTTTAAGTGGATTGTCTGCCGGCGATTGTATGAGCGTACTATTAGAATTAGAGCTGAANNGAAAGGCTGTGTAGTGCAGACATCTCATCAATATTATGGTAAGAAACTATAGGCGAGGAGTTTGGTATGGCGAACTGTTTAGTAATTGTGGAATCACCCGCAAAGGTAAAAACGATAAAAAAATTCCTGGGAGCGAATTATGAAGTGGATGCCTCTAACGGACATGTGAGGGATCTCCCGAAAAGCCAAATGGGAATTGATGTGGAGCATGAATTTGATCCTAAATATATAACAATCAGAGGAAAAGGCGATATCCTGGCCAAACTTAGGAAAGAAGTGAAGAAGGCTGACAAGATTTATCTTGCGACTGACCCTGACCGGGAGGGAGAAGCGATATCCTGGCATCTGATGAAGGCTTTAAAGCTGGATGAACTGAAGGATAAGCAGGTGTTCCGTATCAGCTTTAATGAGATTACGAAGAATGCGATAAAGGCTTCCTTAAAGTCCCCAAGAGCAATTGATATGGATCTGGTGGATGCCCAGCAGGCCAGAAGGGTTTTGGACCGTATGGTTGGATATATGATCAGTCCCCTTCTTTGGGCAAAGGTAAAGAGAGGCTTAAGCGCCGGAAGGGTCCAGTCAGTGGCATTGCGTCTGATCTGCGACCGGGAGGAAGAGATCAATGCATTTATTCCGGAAGAATACTGGAACTTAGAAGCCGTTTTAAAGCAGGAAGGAAGCAAAAAGCCTCTGACGGCGAAATTTTACGGTAATAAAGGCGGCAAAATTGCCATTGGAAAAAAGGAAGAACTGGATGAGATACTGAAAGGTCTTGAAAAGCAGACTTATCAGGTAGAGGAAGTAAAAAATGGGGAAAGAGTTAAGAAAGCCCCTATACCATTTACTACCAGTACCCTTCAGCAGGAAGCATCTAAGGTACNNAGGTACTTAATTTTTCAACCCAGAAAACCATGCGTCTGGCTCAGCAGCTATATGAAGGTGTGGAGGTCACAGGACATGGGACCGTGGGACTTATCACCTATCTGCGAACCGATTCCACCAGAATCGCGGAGGAAGCAGATATTGCTGCAAGAGAATATATTGGAAAGCAGTACGGCAGTCAGTATGTGGCAATTGGGGAACAGGCGAAAAAAAGCAATGCAAAGATCCAGGATGCCCACGAGGCAATCCGTCCTACTGATATCACACTGACTCCGGTTATAGTAAAGGAATCCCTGCAGCGGGATTTATTCAGGCTTTACCAGCTGATATGGAAACGTTTTACAGCCATCGGAATGCAGCCAGCCGTTTATGAGGCCACTTCAGACAGATTAGGAGCCGGAAACTATATTTTCAC
>DJBG01000044.1 GCA_002429965.1 Hungatella sp. UBA5982 | reverse complement strand
TTGCCTATATGATTCACAGAATGAATAAGACAAAGAGAAATCCGTATACCGGAGAATTAAATACGGATCATAAGAAGTATCTGGAAATTAAGACTTTGGCGGAGTAAATTTAATGTAAGGAAGGGCTGTTGTGAAATCTAAATTTACAGCAGCCTTTTTCTATTTATAAAAAGTCGGACTATTACCTTATAATATACAAATGTTAACATGTTTCCATTTCTCTGTACGATACTGTACAAAAGAAATAATCCAGTTTATTGACCAGCCAATTGGAGCAGCATACCATATCATTGCAATTCCAAAACGGGGAGCAAGCGTGATGCTACACTAGGTTTTCTAACGCTGACAAAAAGAACAATTTACCGCAGCAGGTAAAATTGTTCTTTTTCTTTTTAGTTTGAATTCAGTTTATACGGCATGTCGAGTTGAAAACCGGAGCACTCAATCTCGAAGCCTCTAGTAATGTGGCATATATAGCCGTCGCACATATGCGTACCAACTATGATTAGTGCCCTTTTTTTCTTCTGCTTTAAGCAGATTGCCTTCGGATTAAAGTAGTGGCAATTTCCAGTTTTACGGAGGTAGCATCCGGCTCTTCCAAGCGGCTAATGAGTCTGTTAGCAGCCATTTTTCCCATATAGTGCTTAGGTACGTGAATGGTAGTAAGGGCTGGATCCACAATGATTCCCGCAGGGATGTTGTCAAAGCCCACGATGGATATATCCTCCGGTATCCGGTAGCCATGCTGCTTAAATGCCTTAAGTGCGCCCAGGGCGATTAAATCATTGTCAGCAAAGTAGCAGGGAGCCAGAGGTTCCTGCCTTTTAAGGATTTCCAGTATATCCGCATAAGCGCCTTCAATAGAAGGAGTGACCGAGTGGACAATGCTGTTGGAGGCGGCCATTCCATAGGTGTGAATTGCCTTAAAGAAGCCGGAATATCGTTCTGCAAAATTTCCGATCGGGTATGAGGAATGGAGATAGCCAGGTTGTTTTTCGGTAGTTTTTATTAAGTAAGAGGCTGCAAGAAAAGCTCCCTGGATGTTGTTGATAATGATGCTGTCGCAGGGAACCGTTTCAAAATAGCTGTCCAGTAAGACGATTGGGATAGTTAGGGCCCGAAAAGGAAGAAAATCTTCAGGCGTCATTTCGGTTCCCAAAAGGATGATTCCTGTACAGCCGGAATAGAGCATATCCTTTAATCGATTTTCGATATTTCCTTCCTCTCCGTATAAATAACGGATTTCCATCTTGTAATTGTTTTTCTGGCAACCGGCCGCAATTCCTTCGGAAAGCTCTTGAAAAAAGGGGTTACTTCCAACGATAGCTCCGTGTTTTTTATAAATAATTAAGTAAATACTACTCACATCCCTTGGGCGAAATGTGTGACGCGTCAAATCATAGTCCAACTTCTGGGCTGTTTCAATGACCCTCCTTCTTGTTTCCGTGCTGACGCCTGGTTTGTTATTTAAAGCCATGGATACGGCGGCAGCTGAGAGGTTTAAAATTTTTGCCAGCTCTTTTGCAGTAATTCCCATAGATGTACCTCCTGATAGTTCTGATGTTATTATGATCTATTAAGTGGAAAAAGGCAAGAATTAAGTTAAAAATTCATTAATAAAGACTGAATATCGTAATGAAATTAAGTTATATAATCTGTATAATTTATACATATTAAAAGATTGTTCAGCAGAAAGGATGAATTTTATGGCGACTATAAAACTGGGGTTCGCCCCCACAAGAAGGAGCATTTTCAGCGCACCGGATGCAATAAAGTACAGGAATTTAACGGCGGAGAGACTTGAGGAACTGGGAGTTTCTTTCGTGGACATTACTGATATTAACGAAGAAGGGCTTCTCTACGATGACAGACACGTAAAAATNNGGTATGTAACGTAGTAAAAGTATTTAAAAATACAAGAATCCTGCAGATAGCCCCCAGACCTTTTGATTTCTGGACCACTATGTGCAACGAAGGCGAGTTACTGGAACGGTTCAACATACAATTGTCTCCTATTCCTATGCCTGAATTAACCTCCGAGATACGACAGATGAAAGAGGAGAGGTCAGAGGTTGAAAAGATCGTAAAGGGCTGCAAGGAATCCATGAATATTAAAATCAGTGAAGAGGCACTGTTTAATGTCGCGGCATTAAAGGCTGCCATGAAAAGTCTGGCGGTTAAGTACGGTTGCAACGCGATTGCCATTCAGTGCTGGAATGCCCTTCAGGGAGAAATTGGCATTATGCCATGCGGAGCCAATTCCCTGTTAAATGAAGAAGGAATTCCGGTGGTTTGTGAGACAGACATTCACGGGGCTATTACCGCAGTTATGGCAGAGGCAGCGGGCATGGATGAATGCAGAGGCTTTTTTGCGGACTGGACCGTAAGACATCCAGACAATGAAAATGGAGAATTGCTTCAGCATTGCGGTCCATGGCCTATTTCCGTTGCAAAAGAAAAGCCGACCCTGGGCTACCCCCTGGCCTTTCATCATCCGGGAGCTGTGGAGGCAGAGGCAAAGCATGGTGAGATGACCTTTTGCCGGTTCGATGGGGATAACGGGGAATACTCTCTTTTACTTGGAAAGGCGAAGGGAATCAATGGTCCATATACGAAAGGCACTTACGTATGGGTAGAGGTAGCGAACTTAAAGAAGCTGGAAGCAAAGCTGGTGGAAGGACCTTATATACATCACTGTGTGGGAATCCACAAGGACATTGTTCCGGTCTTATACGAAGCCTGCAAGTACATAGGCGTGAAGCCGGATTTATATGATGACAACGAGGAAGAGATCAGGGCCTATTTAAGAGGAGAATGATATGGATGGACTGAAGGCAAAGACCTATGAACTGAGAAAATCTGTGGTAGATATGATTATGGAAGGGAAAGGGGGCCACATCGGTGGAGATATGAGCGTCATTGATATATTAGCCGTGCTATATTTCCGCCAGATGAACATAAGTCCGGAGCAGATGGAAGATGAGAATCGGGACCGGTTTGTGCTTAGCAAGGGACATTCTGTGGAAGCTTTGTATGCAGTTCTTGCGGCAAAAGGTTTTTTTTCCATGGAAGAAGTCATAAAGAGTTTTTCAAAATTTGGCTCCAGGTTTATTGGGCATCCCAACAACAAGCTTCCGGGCATTGAGATGAATTCCGGCTCACTGGGCCACGGACTGCCTGTCTGTGTAGGAATGGCTCTGGCAGGAAAAATGGACGGGAGGACTTACCGGGTCTATACGGTTATGGGCGACGGAGAGCTGGCGGAAGGATCTGTATGGGAAGGGGCCATGGCTGCCAGCCAGTTTAAGCTTGATAATCTCTGTGCTGTTGTGGACCGCAACCGCCTCCAGATTTCTGGGGATACAGAGGAGGTTATGGGCCATGATGACCTTGGCGATCGTTTTAGAAGCTTTGGCTGGCATGTAATCGACGTGGCAGATGGAAACGATGTGGATAAACTAAACGACGCATTTGAACAGGCAAAGGCAGTAAAGGGAAGGCCCAGCGTTCTGATTGCCAATACAGTAAAGGGATGTGGTTCCCCGATTATGGAAAATAAGGCGGACTGGCATCATAAGGTGCCCACTGCAAAAGAGTATGAGGCCATTATGGCTGATTTGGAAATGAGAAGGGAGGCGGCAGTATGAATAAGATACCCAACAGGCAGGCGATATGCGAGACATTGTTAATGCAGGCAAAGGAAGATCCTGATATCATTGTCTTGTGCAGCGATTCCCGGGGAAGCGCATCCTTAGCCCCATTTGCCCAGGCATATCCACAGCAATTTGTGGAAACAGGAATTGCGGAGCAGAATCTGGTCAGCATTTCGGCCGGACTGGCAAAATGCGGGAAAAAGGCATTTGCTGCTTCTCCCGCTTGCTTCTTGTCTACCAGAAGTTATGAGCAGGCGAAGATAGACTGTGCCTATTCTGATACGAACGTGACTTTAATCGGAATCAGCGGCGGTGTCAGCTATGGAGCCCTGGGAATGAGCCATCATTCAGCTCAAGACATTGCGGCTATGGCCGCNNTTCAGACAAAGCGGCTGATTGAGGAATTGTTAAAGGATCAGAAGCCTGCCTACATAAGGGTGGGAAGAAATGCGGTAGATGACATTTACACGGAGGAGAGTTGTCCCTTTGAGCTGAACCGGGCCAATGTACTTTCCCAGGGAACGGATATTGCGATCATTGCCTGTGGGGAGATGGTAAAGCCGGCGTTGGAGGCCGCAGAGCTTTTAAAGAAAAGCGGAATTTCGGCATCCGTTACGGATATGTACTGTGTAAAGCCTTTGGACCAGGATGCTGT
Organism: Hungatella sp. UBA5982; assembly: GCA_002429965.1. Classification (GTDB taxonomy): domain Bacteria; phylum Bacillota; class Clostridia; order Lachnospirales; family Lachnospiraceae; genus Lacrimispora. The sequence continues at coordinate 880 of DJBG01000044.1, read as the reverse complement.
ATTAAATGTGGCAGAACATGCTGGAGCAATCATAACCGTGGAGGAGCATTCCCCATATGGAGGACTGGGCTCCATGGTCAGCCAGATCGTCGCAGCCCACTGCCCAAAGAAGGTCATCAATTTGGCTCTTCCCGACTCTCCTGTCATCACAGGAACCTCAAAAGAAGTGTTCGAGTACTACGGACTTACTGCAGAAGGAATAGCAAAACAGGCAAGGGAGCTGATTTAATATGGCAAAATATATTCTGGCGGTGGACCAAAGTACTCAGGGAACGAAGGCTCTTCTTTTTGATGAGCATGGGAAACTGGTAAAAAGAGAGGATATGCCCCACAGGCAGATCGTAAGCGAAGAGGGTTACGTTTCCCATGACCCGGAGGAAATCTACCAAAACACGTTAAAAGTGGTACGAAAGCTCATGGAAACCTCCGGAGTTCCTAAAAATGAGATTGCCGGTCTGGGAATCAGCAATCAGCGGGAAACGGCCCTTGTGTGGGATAAGAAAACAAGTAAGCCACAAGCCTTAGCAATTGTATGGCAATGCGCCAGATCCTGGGACATCTGCAAAAGTATTGAAGAGACCGTTGATTCGGAAATCATACGGAATAAGACTGGATTGATCCTTTCCCCTTATTTTCCTGCTTCAAAATTTAAATGGCTTCTGGAACATGTTGATGGCCTAAAAGAACGGGCGGAGAAGGAGGAGCTGTGCTTCGGAACTGTGGATACGTGGCTGGTTTACCGTTTGACAGGCGGGACTTCTTATAAAACAGATTATTCTAACGCTTCCAGGACGCAGCTTTTTAATATCAAGGATTTGGTTTGGGATCAGGAACTCTGCAAAATATTCGGTTTAAAAAGCCGATGGCTGGCGGAGGTTTC
>DJBG01000085.1 GCA_002429965.1 Hungatella sp. UBA5982 | reverse complement strand
AAGGGCAGAAGGGTCTTTAAAAACACCTCATACCAGCGGTAACCATCTAATGAAGCGGCCTGCTCCACCTCCACGCTGATATCCTCAAAATATCCCCGCACCACCCAGATGAGAAGAGGCATGGTAATCAGCTGATAAACCCATATCAAGCCAAAATACGTATCATACAGCCCTATCTTTTGAAAGATCAGGAAAATCGGCAGGATAACCATGATCTCAGGCGCAAACTTAAACGACAAAATCTGAAATGCAATATCATCTTTTTTCCGGAAATCATACCGGGCCAGCGCATATGCCGCAGGTACGCCCGCTACTACCGTAAGCAGAACCGCCCCGCCGGAAACAATGATATTTTGAAAGAAAGCCCGGATATAATCCGTTCCAAGCAGAACCGCCTGATAATTAGCAAGTGTGGGCTGGAAGATGAAAACCGTATTATACATCTCCGTATCGCTTTTAAAGGTGCAGATCAGCATCCAGATCAGCGGAAACAGGGCATACAGAGCGTACAACACAAGTCCCAGATTACGTCCGGTTTCCCTGGCTGCTTCTTTCAGTCCGTTTCTTTGTTTCGCAGTTTCAATGGAATGTTCCATAACTGTCCTCCTACCTGATTTAATATCCCTGGGCCTGCTTTACCATCTTACGCTGCCTGTTTACCAGAAAACTGGCGGTAATATTGACAATCACCCATAGAGTAAGCAGATAGGGAAGTGCATATCCTAATTTCTGGAATTGGAATCCCGTAATATAGCCCGTCAGTGAAATGTTCATAAGCGTATTTCCCGGCCCGCCCTTGGTCAGCGCAAAAATAATGCCAAACTCCTGCAGTGCCGCCATTAACCGGAATAAAAGAGCGATGTACATAAACGGCTTAAGCATGGGAAAAGTCAGTGTTTTAAAGATAAACCATGAGCTGGCACCAGATACCTCGGCTGCCTCAAAGGGGGATTTTGGCAGAGACTGCAGCCCTGCCAAGACCAGTAACAGCACGAAAGGGGTATTTACCCAGGTATCAATGAGCACTGCAGTAAACATGGCTGTATCCTGGGATGCTGCCCACTTAAATCCGTACACTCCAAACAGGTTTAAAAACTTTTCCAGTACGCCCACCGAGTTGGAAGTCATCAGCTGCCAGATGAGCACTGCGATGGCCGGAGCCACCATCAGCGGAAAGGTGAAGACCACCTTTAGTATCCGGGTAAACCTAGTATCCTTCCGAAGCAGGATCGCAATCACAGACCCCAGGATCATTTGAGTTCCTGTTGCAAGGAATCCATATTTGATGGTCACCCACAGAGAATGGTAAAAATCAGGGTCCTGATACACCCGAATCCAGTTTCTAAAAAAGATGAACTTAAAGTTCGGGTTTTTGAACGAGTAATTTGTCAGGGATAAAAATATCGCTATGGCAAATGGAATCATAATCCCGATCAGGATCAGGAGCCCCGGCGCAATGATATAGTACGGCCGCCTGCGCACATGGGCCGGTATTTCATTATAATTGATTTCCTTCGGTGTCTTTTGAGCCAAACCTGCCCCTCCTTTATAAAATTTTACTCAGCTTATTCATAGTCGGAGATGACAATATCTTCTACTACCTTATCCTGTTTCTCTTTCAGACTGTCCATGCCTTCCTGGACAGAGGCATAGTTCCCTGCTACCAGTTCCTGCAGAGTGGTTGCCCACAAAGTGGTCGTCTCAAAGAAATAGGGCTGAGGGGTAAAACGGATCGTGGTTGACCCAATAGTCTTTTCAAACGTATCGATATACCCGTCGTGGCTCTCCATCTTTTTTAAGAATTCCGGAGAATTGATTACGGAAGTACGCGCCGGGTCAAGAGCATTTTTCTGGGTAACTGCATACAGGGCAAAGTCCTTGCTTGTGAAATACATCATAAAATACCAAGCGGCATCCGCATTCTTTGTATCTGCATTCATGGCCATGGACCATGTCCAGAAGTTTGAATTCGGAGTGTTACCTTCTTTTGCCAAGGGCATCACCGTCCATGCCAGATTGCCGGCCTCAGCTGAAGCTCCTTCCCAGTCCTGATGAATCCCGGTATTATCCGCCTCAAACATCATGGCAGCCTTGCCGGCTCCCAAGTCGGCTCCACATTCATACCACGTATATCTGGACCATGACGGAGAGCCGCCTCTCTTGATCATGTCCACCCAGAATTCGGTCATTGCCACTGCCTCCGGCGAATTCACTTTAGACACCAGGCGGTCATCCTCTATTGCAAAATCCTGGGCTCCGAAATTTGCAAATGTGCTCATATATCCCGGATGAATGGTTCCCCAGTCTCTTGCCCCGCGGACGGTCATGGCATAGGAATCCGGTCCATTCCAGCCCTGAAGCTTGTCGCAGGCGGCCAGCAGTTCGTCATAGGTCTTAGGAACTTCAATTCCCGCCTGCTTAAAGGCTCTTTTGTTATATGCAAGGCTGTAAATCTCAATAGCCAATGGGAGACCCAGCTGCGCACCGGAACCTACTGCATGTCCGGGTACTCCGTCCCATTGGAGAGCAGATACCGCACTGGGATAGAGATCTGCAAAATCATACCCAGGAGCAACCTTATCCGGATCGCTTAAAAATGTGTTTAAGTCATATACATATCCTGCCGCTGAATAATCCCATAACTGATATGCACCTGACATGAATAAATCCGGTTCCCCGGTTCTGCTGGCAAGCGCCGTAGATACCTTATCAAAGTAGTTGGCTTCCGGTGTAATGGAATGTTCCACCTTGATCCCGGTCAATTCCTCAAATTCAGGANNCCACACTGTGCTGCACCATATTTACCTTCAGCGTCGTTCCGGCAAACTTCTTCCAGTCAAAGTTCCCATCTGCTGTCTGGGACCCAGCTTCCGTTCCTGGTGCTGCAGTTTCCTGCGCTGCTTCTGCCCCCGTAGTTGTGGCCGAAACCTTAGCTGTACCCGATCCGGAGCCGCTGCATCCAATCAGGGTCCCTGCTGTCATAATGCTTGCCAACCCAAAGGATATCCACCTTTTTATGTTGCTTTTTTTCACGTTCATCAAACCTCCTCTTTTTTTATATATAAATTTTACATGAATTTTATTTTTAATGAAATGAATAATTATACTATAATCAACAAATTATTTCGTGGTATTATTAACAATCTTCCAGATGAAAACAGCAACTGTTTTTTTTAGAAAAATCTTACGATAATATAAAAAAAATTATGTTGTGAAAACACAAAATAAGGGCGCCTGCTCTTGAAGCGGCGCCCTTCCCATTCTATATACGGTTCTTAAATTCTTTACAAGTCATCCCCACAATCTCTTTAAATACTTTGCTAAAATAATAGGGGCTCCCAAAACCCACCTGCTCTGCAATTTCATATATTTTCAGATTCGATTTAAGAATCAGCTTTTTTGACATCTCAATCCGGTGATTTGTTAAATACACGCTGAAATTGATTCCGGTTTCCTGCTTAAAAATAAACGACAAGTAACTGCTGCTGATATTCACTGCCGCCGCTGCATTGTCCAGAGTAATATTCTGGGAATAGTTTTCCTCGATAAAACCAATGCATTCCCTGATCAGTCCGCTGTATGGACTCTTCCTGTTATGTAAAAACCCCCAGATTGCCATGTATACATCAATCACATACATCTGAACATGATTCATATGGGAAATAGCATAAAGATTATGATATTCAAACTTTACCGGATTCAGTCCGGGAATATCTCCGGTATCATAATTCTCGATCAGGGATTTGGAGATTGACAGCAGATCAATAAATGCCTCAGTCACCATACGGTAATCTCCGGCCTCTTTCAGTTTCCGGAAAATGGAATTCATATATTCCATTAATGGTTCCTGATCCTCCTCTTCTATCAGTTCCTTGATCTTCCGGGCACTGATCCGGATATACTCTCCCCGGGTAGGCTTTAATTGCTCATCGTACGTCCATACACTGCCGTTATGAAAAAAGCCCTTCAGCCGTGCAGTCTCTGCTTCCTGAAACATCTGGGGAAAATATTCCTTTGTACCGGCTCTGCTGATTCCCAGATTGATGTCCGCATTAAAATACTGCACCGTATTCTTAATTATAGATGTACCCTTGTCCTCCATCAGTTCTTTTGGATACTCATCCCTTTCATCATGGTATATTACACCAAAACAGAGAAGATCCTTTAAAATGATGTACCGGGAAATGCTTTGGCAGAAAAATTTCGAAACGAGATTCATTACAGTTTCAATCAGCATACTGATTGATCCGTCTGGAAGGGAATTGATACTGCAGTGACCAATGATAATTACATAAGACGTTTCACAAAACATGCGGTCTGAATATGGATAATCAGAAACAGTCTCCTGTACACCGGAGAGATTCAGTTTAAGCAACTGCTCGTCCAAGTATTTTTCTTCCATCTTTTTGACCGAATGTCCTTTGCGGTATGATGCTTCTGACTCGNNAACAGGCTGTCCGGTGATATTTCTGACTTTAAAATATACTTTTCCGCCCCCATCTCCATGGCACGTCTTGCAAAATTAAAATCATCATGATTCGTGAAAATAACAGACTGGATATCCGAATATTTTCTTTTCACCTTATCAATTAAGTCCAGTCCGTTCATCCCCTGCATCTTGATATCCGTCATCAGAATGTCAATTGGTTCATGCTCCATAATCTCCAGAGCTTCTTCCGCACTGCTGGCCTCTGCCGCGATCTCGTACCCGTAAGACTTCCAGTCCAGGGTCATCTTAAGCCCCATCCGGACCAAAAATTCATCATCCACAATTAATACCCGCTTCATATTCTTTTCCCGCTTCCCTAAAGACAAATAAACATGGTACAATAAGTTGATTTAATGTTTAGTATACCATACAATCCGGAGGTATGTGATGCATATCAAGAAAATTTCAACAAAAATTTTTATCGGTGTATTTGTTCTTTCTACATTTTTCCTAGTTTTATCTCTGACCTTTGTAAATTATACTTTTTACAAAGAACTGAAAAAGAACGAGATACAGAACAACTTACTTGCCAGCAACAAGATCCGTTCTCAATTTGACTTAATCATCAATCTGATCCAGGCTACTTCCACCTACCTGTATGAAAATGAAGAAATTCAGAATTACCTGTCCGGCCAGAACCCACAATCAGCTGTCAAAATAAATGAAAACTTAAATAACATCCTGGAGATGCAGCCTTTTATCTCCCATATTTATCTGATGAAGCCAGATGCTACCGTTTTAAGTACGGAATCCGGAACAGAAACAGATCTGCTATCAGAACATTATCGGAATTACATGGAAAAAAAACAGGTTATCAGTACAGAAGGCCAATGGATCAGCACGCATTTTCAGAATACTGCCAGGGATCTTACCGACAAAAAGGTCATCTCCTTTATCAGACCGCTCATGAACCGGGATCAGCAATTCATTGGACTCTTAATCATGGATTTAAACTACAATTACATACAAGAGATGTTTATGCTCAGCACCATCCTCTCTGATGAAAAGACATTGGTTATCAATTCCGACGGTGAAATTTTATTTAACTTTCCCTATTATACTTCCTACGAGCCGGTTCTCAAACAGTACCCCCAACTCCTGGACACCTCCACCAGCTATAGTCTGGAGGGAAAGGTCTTTCATCTGGACAGTACCATTGTATCCAATCCGATCAAGATCGCAGACTGGAGTATTATACGCATCATCCAAACCCAGCACTTAATCAGTAATACGAAAAAAATAACCTATTATGCTGTGATCATCATCATCATTTCCTGTATTACCAGCCTTGTTTACGGCCTTTGGCTGACTGGGAAGATCACCCGCCCTATCAAGATTCTCAGCGATGCCTGCAATAAGATAAAAGGCGGTGATTTTTCGCTCCGCGTTCAATTGGATTCCAAAGATGAGGTAGGAAATCTGGGCATCACTTTTAATATGATGCTGGACAAGCTGAACAGTTACTTCATCAATGAGCTCCAGGAGCAGAAACGCAAATCTTCACTTGAATTCAAAATCCTCCAGTCCCAGATCAATCCTCATTTTTTATATAACACCCTGGATTCCATACGCTGGCTGGCTACCATGCAGAATATCACGAATGTGGCTGAAATGACCGGTGACCTTACCAACTTACTAAAATACAATCTAAAGCAGGACACAACGTCCGCCCTGTTAAAGGATGAAATCGAAAGCATTCGACGCTATATCGGAATACAGAAATACCGTTATGGAAACTATTTTGAGGTTGAGTACCAGATTGCTGAGGAGACACTGGAGTGCATCATCATCCCTTTTTGCATCCAGCCGCTAATTGAAAATTCCATCATACATGGCTTTGATGATATGGAAAGGAATTATAGAATCCGGATTGAAAGTTATCAGGAAGGTGACAAACTATGTGTAAAAATCACAGATAATGGAGTTGGCATGGAAGACTCGGTCCTGGAAGAAATCAATTCCTCTAAGGTCAGAAGCAACAAATTTAATCAGATCGGCATTAAAAACATCAAGGAAAGAATCCAAATGCAGTATGGTAAGGAATACGGATTGATTTATGTGAGCGAGCCCAATGAAGGGACGGTCGTTACAATCCTCTTTCCGTATAACAAACACTGCGCCATGCCGGATCATGAATAGGAAAAAGATAAAAAAGGAAAATCCCCATAATCTCATGTATAAAACATACGTGAGATTATGGGGATTCTTACACCTGATACGAAAAAATCCGTATGCTCATTCGCTTAAATATGCCTTCTTTACCGAATCATTATTCATCAGTTCGTGGGCATCACCGCTTAAAACAATAGCCCCTGTTTCCAGAACATAGGCGCGGTTCGCAATGGACAAAGCTTTCTTTGCGTTCTGCTCCACAAGCAGAACCGTAGTTCCTGACTTGTTGACCTCCTGAATGATATCGAAAATCTCATTCACATAAATCGGAGAAAGTCCCATGGATGGCTCGTCAAGTACGATTACCTTTGGATGGCTCATCAGTGCCCGCCCCATGGCTAACATCTGCTGCTCTCCGCCGCTTAAGGTTCCCGCAGGC
>DJBG01000086.1 GCA_002429965.1 Hungatella sp. UBA5982 | reverse complement strand
TGGAAAATGGAAGGGATATTGACCTTCTTTATGAGACCCTTGACCAGATTGAAAGCCGGTATGACTGCTCGGATTTCTTGGTGTGCGGCCTGATCCGGTATTTGAAAAATTATCCGGTGGATGAAAGCATGGCAAAACGGGTCAGGGAGGTACTTCTTAACTGGAGGTACTGGATGGACCAAAAAGGCTCTGATGCCATGTGTTTCTGGAGCGAGAATCATTCCCTGATGTTCTATACCTGTGCCATGAATGCAGGGGAAATGTATCCGGATGATTACTTCCCACGCGCGGGTATGACCGGAAGGGAGCTTTCTAAAGCAGGCAGAGCCAAGGTGGAGCGCTGGCTGGAGGATGTGGAAGAACACGGCTTTGAAGAATTCTTAAGCACCGTTTATATGTGCGTCACCTTTGCAGCTTTGTTAAATGTCATTGATTTTTCAGAACCGGAGATTTCTTCCCGCGCTGTAAAAATTACTGACCGCCTTCTGGAAATGCTCTGCCGCCACACCTACGATGGGGTTATCATAGCTCCCATGGGACGCGTGTACCGGGAAGTCGTCCATCCATTTGAACAGGGGGCCCAGGCGCTTATGAATCTGATCAATCCAAAAGTTCCTTATTCCTTCGGCGAAGGCTGGCNNGCAGCAGATACCGGCTGCCGACAGGTTTGACGCAGCTTATGGAAGCACCGGCAGATGAAAGCTATTCTACGGGAAATGCCCTGATCTGTCTGAAAAAGACTCCGGAATACTGTATGACCTCGGTTCAGTCCCCAAGACTGGATCCGGGATTTGACCGCTGGAAGAATTTAACTCTGGATCCGGATGCAGATCCCTCAACCTGTGAATACACCAAGTCCCTGAATGAAAGATTCCACGGAACCACCTGCTTTGAACCGGGAGTATATGGTTACCAGCAGCACATGTGGTACGCTGCCTTAGATAAGGAGACGGATCTGTTCACCAACCATCCGGGAGGGACTTTTGACTCCAGTTCCATGAGGCCGGGCTTCTGGTATGGAAACGGCGTGATGCCGGCTCTGGCTCAAAAGGGGAATCTTTTGGGCGCGGTTTATCACATTCCCAAGGAGCATCCCATACATTTTACCCACGCCTATTTCCCGGCTCCAAAGTTCCAGGAGGTCATGATCCGGGATCATTGGCTTTTGGGCAGGCAGAAGAATGGATTTGCCGCTTTGTGGTGCAGCGGCGTGATGGAACCCGTTGATGACCAGCTGTTTGATTGTGAATACAGGACCTATGGGGATGATATGGCATACTTCTGCGTATGCGGCAGCAGCCATGATTTTAAATCCCTGGATGAGTTTGCGGTTTATGCGGAAGGTTTGCGGCCGGAATTTAATGAAAAGGACCGTATACTGACAGCAGGCGGGTTAATAGTGAGGTTTATGGAAAATCATGATAAGACACAATATATTTAGTGAAGATACTCAAAAGGCGGTTGCTTCTGCATCCGCCGTTTTCCGCAGTTATCCCTTTTTTATGAGCAATTACATATGGTGCAAGGAGCTTCTGCTGAAAAGGAAGGACCCGGAACACGCCGCAGAGGCGGTAGAACTGGGGATCCGGCATGCTAAGATGCTGAATCAGGATGCTTATTTGCTTCCGGTCGTTTATATAGACTGGATGCTGCCGGAGGCTATTGAGGAATTTAAAAATCAGGGGATCCCGGAATTGGTTCTTCTGGAGTCCATGAAGGATATTGAAATCTGGATTAAGGTTTACCGGAGATACCATGGGGATAAGGTGGGCCTTAATCAGATTGAGTGGGTGTTCCGGTCCATTACCGGGAGGGTGCTCCGATTCGGCAGTCTGCAGTTTGAGGAGGTGACCTATGAATTTCCCTTCCTGATTTTTAAAAACAGGCAGACCGGTGATTTCAGGGCATTGGCTTGTACCGGCCTTAAAGTGGATCAGGAAGGCTATTTTTCTGGGACCAATGGAAGAAACATCAACAGGGAGTCTGAGACATATTTACGCTTTCTGGAGGGAACGGTGACCGGTTTTTCACCGGATCTTAAACTGGGAGTACTTAACATGGAGAAAGCGGTGACTCTTAATCTGTCTGACTGGGTGCTTCAGCTGGCTCCGGGTGAGAAGGCAGTGGCAGTCCACATTCCGGAAGGAGCAGACCTTTCACCTGATAACATTGATTCCGCTCTGGAAGCGGCAAAAGAATATTATGAGGGAAGCCTTCTTGTCTGTGACAGTTGGCTTATGGATCCTCATCTGGGGTTTATCCTGCCGGAGAAAAGCCGGATCATAAGCTTTATGGAGCGTTTTTACAAAATGCCCTTAAAGGCTGATCGTCCACAGATCCTGGAAAGGGTCATGGGGTTTGATTGTTCCATGGAAAAACTGGAAAATTACCCGTGCAGCACCTCGCTGCAAATCTCATTAAAGAAATATCTTCTGGAAGGGAAAGAGATGTTCACTACGGCAGGTTTCCTGCCGTGGAAATAAAACGATAAGGAGGAGGGTATCATGAAAGGATATTACGCAGGATTGGATATTGGGGGAACCAACGGTCGGCTTAAAATCTGCGATCCGGATGGGGCGGTACTTGGAGAATTTACGGCACCGGGCTGCAGCCTCAATACGGATGGAGTGGAAAAAAGCCGGATTCGGTACCGTAGTCTGGTGCTCCCGGCACTTGATCAGCTAAACCTGGATCCTGGCTGTTGTCTGGGGATTTGCGTGGCAGCCAGCGGGATCGATTCTCCGTCGGATGAGCATGATTGCAGGTCCAGCTTTGAAGAGATGGGATTTCNNAAATGACTGCGAGGTATTTCTTCACATGACGGAGGAACCGGCTATGGTAGTCATATCGGGAACCGGTTCGGTATGCTTTGGAAGAGATAAAAAGGGAAGCATATACCGGACCGGCGGCTGGAACCACATCGTCAGTGATGAGGGAAGTGGATTTGATATGGGCCTAAAAGTCTTAAAAGCAGTTGGGGATGATCTGTCAGGGCGAGTCAAATGTCCCGTTCTTACACCTCTTATTGTAGAAGAAACAGGGCTTGATACCCTGGGGAAAACAGATGATTTTATCAATGCCAATCTTATGGAAAAGTCTGAGATCGCCAGATTATCCCTGTTTGCATATCAGGCTGCAGCCCGTGGGGACCATGAAGCCATTCGCATTCACCGGGAATGCGGGGAGGCTTTGTGGGGACTTATCCGGGATACGAAAGCCAAGATGGATTTAAAGAGTCCGGCGGATAAGTTAAATCTCTGGCTCTGGGGCAGTGTTCTGGTTAAAAATGATATGATCCGGAGTATGGTGGAAGAGAAAGTCAGAGAAGGGATGCCGGGTACGGAAACCGGAATACCAGAGATGAGTGCCCTGGATACGGCGCTTAAGGCGGCCAGATCACTGCAATAACATGGTCGCCGGCAATGTTATTTTGAATCAAGTGGAAACGGAAAAAAGAATTTTATAAAGAGGATTGAAAGAAGAGAGGGCCTGGCCCTCTTTTCTTATGCAGAAGTGGGAAAATGTGTAAAAAATGTTTGTGCAAATTGCACCTTTTGCTTGCAATTATATGACATTTTTAGTAAAATATCATTATAGACTTAAATACCGAACAGGAGGAATGTTTATGAACGTGTATGGAACCAAACAAATCCGTAACGTCGCCTTACTTGGGCACGGGGGCGCCGGTAAAACCACCCTGGCAGAAGCTATGGCGTTGATTACCGGAGCCATCAGCAGAATGGGAAAAGTAACCGATGGCAATACCATCAGCGATTATGACAAAGAAGAGATCAAGAGACAGTTCTCCATCTCTACTTCCCTGATTCCTTTGGAGTATAAAGGAGAGGATGGACCGATCAAGATCAACCTGCTTGATACTCCCGGATATTTTGATTTTGTTGGCGAAGTTGAAGAGGCCATCAGCGTTGCGGATGCAGCAGTAATTGTTGTAAATTGTAAGGCAGGTATTGAAGTTGGAACATTAAAGGCATGGGAACTTTGCGAAAAGTACAAGCTTCCCAGACTTTTCTTTGTGACAAATATGGATGATGATCATGCAAGTTACCGTGAATTGTTATTAAAGCTGGAAAAAGAGTTCGGAAGAAAGATTGCGCCGTTCCACCTCCCCATTCGTGAAAACGAAAAGTTCGTAGGTTTTGTTAATGTTGTAAAGATGGCAGGCCGGCGTTTTACCGTTAACAGTGATTATGAAGAATGTGAGATTCCTGATTATAGCCAGAAGAACCTGGGAATAGCCCGTGAAGTTCTTATGGAAGCCGTTGCAGAAATCAGCGAGGAATATATGGAGCGCTATTTCTCCGGTGAAGAGTTTACCATTGATGAGATTTCTTCTGCTCTTCGGGAAAATGTGATAAAAGGAAATATCGTTCCGGTCATGCTTGGTTCCGGAATCAACGCCCAGGGTGCCAAGATGGTGCTTCAGGCTATAGATAAGTATTTTCCATCCCCCGACTACTTTGAGTGCATCGGCGTGGATGTTTCAACAGGAGAACGCTTTACAGCCAAATATAACGATCATGTGTCCCTGTCGGCTCGTGTATTTAAGACCATTGTGGATCCGTTTATCGGAAAGTATTCCCTGCTTAAGATTTGTACCGGCACCTTAAAGCCTGATTCTGCTATTTATAACGTGAATAAGGACACAGAGGAAAAGGCTGGAAAGCTTTACGTGTTAAGAGGAAAGGATGTCATTGAAGTTTCGGAATTAAAAGCAGGAGATATCGGAGCGGTGTCAAAGCTTAACGTGACCCAGACTGGTGATACCATTGCCCTCCGTTCTGCCCCAATCGTATATCATAAGCCGGAGATATCCACCCCATATACGTATATGCGTTATAAGACCAAGACAAAGGGCGACGATGATAAGGTTTCAAGTGCTCTTGCAAAGCTGACGGAAGAGGATTGGACTTTAAAAGTGGTCAATGATACAGAAAACCGCCAGTCTCTCCTTTATGCCATCGGCGACCAGCAGTTAGAGGTGGTTGTAAGCAAGCTTTTAAACCGCTATAAGGTTGATATTGAATTGAACAAACCTAAATTTGCTTTCCGGGAGACCCTTCGTAAGAAAGTGGAAGTACAGGGCAAGTACAAGAAGCAGTCCGGCGGACACGGCCAGTATGGTGACGTTAAGATGACCTTTGAGCCTTCCGGAGATCTGGAGTCTCCTTATGTATTTGCTGAAAGTGTATTTGGCGGGGCTGTGCCGAGAAACTATTTCCCGGCAGTTGAAAAGGGGATCGCAGAGTGCGTCTTAAAAGGACCTCTTGCCGCTTACCCGGTAGTGGGATTAAAGGCTACACTGACCGACGGTTCTTACCATCCGGTTGATTCCTCTGAGCTTGCCTTTAAGATGGCTGCAACCCTTGCTTTTAAAAAGGGATTTATGGACGCAAATCCGGTTCTGCTGGAACCCATCGCTTTCCTTAAGGTTACGGTCCCGGATAAATTTACCGGAGATGTTATGGGAGATTTAAACCGCAGAAGAGGCCGCGTTCTGGGAATGAATTCCAACCACGGTGGAAAGCAGGTCATTGAGGCGGATGTGCCTATGTCCGAACTGTTCGGCTATAATACGGACCTGCGCTCCATGACCGGAGGCATCGGAACCTATGAATATGAATTCAGCCGCTATGAACTGGCTCCAGGAGATGTTCAGAAGAGAGAAATAGAGGAGCGGGCTTCCAAGATTGACAGAGTTGAAGTTTAAATAAACCGTAGTTTAAATAATTGACAAAGGGAAAAAACCCCATTGCAGCACCTGCTTGTAAGGCGCCGCAATGGGGTTTTTGTATTTGCGATTGAAAGAATAATAAGGGAAAAGAATAGTTTCTCCAAAGATTAGTACGATAAGAAGAATATGGTTTTAGAGAAAATAAGCTAATATATTAGTAGAAAATCCGACATTAATTCTGCGCATTCGACATTGTAGATATATATAATTAATGAGGGATAAAGTATAATATTTTGTGAAAATCAAACAAAAAAATAACGAAAATACTGGGATTACACCCATATACAATCTGATATTCTAGTACTAATATATTAGTATAAACGGTGATTTACTGCCGCTTAAAGGGTGGCGGAAAGCTTAAGGGGCTTTCTGCAGGTTTCTATAAACTTTATTATTTAAAGGAGGGTTCATATGAACGTCAATGTTATCATCGGGATTATCATGATTCTGTCTTTCTTAGGCATGGTGTGGTATTGTGTAAAAGGGCTGAACCTCATGGTGGGATTTGCAGTCATGGCAACTTTCTGGACAGCGCTTGCGTTGGTGGGAAATTCCATTTCACCCAATTCCGCTATGGAAGGCAAGTCGTTTATTGATGTGCTGACCTATGTATATGCGGACGGTCCGGCCGGGTATGCAAAATCAATTCTGGTCAACGTATTCTTTGGAGCGTTCTTCGGCAGAGTTCTGGTGGATACGGGAATTGCATCAACACTTATCCGTAAGGTTGTTGAGCTGGGCGGAGACAAGCCGAGGATCACCATGGGATTGTTATGTATTGTTACAGCAATTATCTTTATGTCCATGACAGGAATCGGACCTGTAATCTCCATTGCGGTTATCGTGCTTCCCATCATGCTGTCACTCGGGTTACCGGCGCCTATTGCCATGTTCAGCTTTATGGGATCCATTATGGCCGGTATCTTTGGTAATATTGTTAACTNNCCCAGCTGCGGAAAACTATACTTACAATGATTATTTCCAGATGGGTGTTATCTGTATGGTCGTTGCGCTGGTGGTGGTACTGATCGTAGCCAACTTATCCATGAGCAAAAAAGCGGCTCATGCCTGGGCGGCAAAATCTTTTACTGTAAGTGACAATGCTCCGGCCATTTCCTGGATTTCCGTAATTCTTCCGGTTCTGGGTGTTGTAGTCTTTCAGATCCCGATCATCCTGGGATTCTGCCTCGCAGGTATTTACGCACTTATCACTACAGGAAAGCTTAAAGGAACCTACTCCGATATCTGCCGGCTTTTTGCCAAGCTGTTTACCGATGGTTCCATTGATGTTGCTCCTATGATCGGCTTCTTGCTTACGCTGTCCATGTTCAACAACGCTGCCGCATATGCCGCACCGTATTTTACTGCTATTTTGGGAGGCTTTGTTCCAAGGAGCGCTCTTGTCCTTGCCCTTATTTTTGCAATCCTGACTCCTCTGGGCTTCTTTAGAGGTCCTTTGAACCTTGTTGGATGCGGAACCGCAATTCTGGCAGTTGTCATTGCTGCGCTTCCGAACGCACCGGTTGCATTCTTATACCCTCTGTTTGCCATAACGACCATTGCACCGCAGCATCTGGACATCACCCAGTCCTGGGTAGCCTGGGGCTTCGGCTATACAAAGGTTTCGACGAAAGATTATATGAAAATGTCCATACCCACAGGGTGGATCGTCGGTTTCATCTGCTGCATCCTTGCGTTTGTCCTTTACGGTGGTTTAATGTAAGTCAACCGGATATTCGCAATCAGCGACCCTACTTGATGAGGTTAAAATATGAAATAAATACGGAACTGGCAGGGAATGCTGCCAGTTCCCTCTTTAGAAAGGAACGGTCATATTAATGAAAAGATCAGTAAGAATGGGCATTGATGTGGGAGGTACTCATACAAAGGCGGTTGCAATTGATAATGCCACCCATGAAATTATTGGGAAGTCCTCAGTGAAGACAACCCATGACGATCCCAGAGGTGTTGCGGCAGGAGTGGTTAAGTCCTTTCAGAATTGTATGCACGAAAATCAAATCAGTCCGGAAGATGTAGTATTCGTCGCCCATTCTACAACACAGGCCACCAATGCGCTGATCGAGGGTGACGTGGCTGCTGTGGGCGTTATCGGCATGGCAAAGGGCGGCCTGGAAGGAATCCTTGCTAAAAAACAGACCAGACTTGCGGATATTGACCTGGGAAATCAAAAGAAGATTAAAATTATCAATGAATTTTTGAATATTAAAAAACTGGAGAAGTCCGTAGTGGAAAAAACCATCGGCGAGATGCAGAAAGCAGGGGCAGAGGTATTTGTTTCTTCCATGGCTTTTGGCGTAGACGACGGCGGACCGGAGCAGGAGGTTTACGAGGCGGCCAGCGAAAGAGGTGTTCCCACTACCATGGCTTCTGACATTACCAAGCTTTACGGGCTCACCAGACGGACAAGAACCGCTGCCATCAATGCCTCCATCCTTCCAAAGATGCTGGATACTGCCAATTCTACGGAGGACTCCGTAAGAGAGGCCGGGGTTTATGTACCGCTTATGATTATGAGAGGCGACGGTGGGGTGATGGAAATCTCTGAAATGAAAAAGCGCCCCGTACTGACCATGCTGTCAGGGCCTGCTGCCTCCGTTATGGGTTCTCTCATGTATCTTCGTGCATCCAACGGCGTTTATTTTGAGGTGGGAGGAACCACCACCAACATCGGTGTCATCAAAAACGGCCGTCCTGCCATTGATTATTCCATTGTTGGCGGTCATCCTACCTATATCTCCTCTCTTGATGTACGGGTTCTCGGCGTGGCCGGAGGGTCCATGGTACGGGCGAATAAACAAGGCGTTCTGGATGTAGGTCCCCGTTCCGCCCATATTGCAGGACTTGATTATTCCGTGTTTACGGATCCGGTTAAAATCAAAGGGCCAAAGGTGGAGTTCTTCTCCCCCAAACCTGGTGATCCTGCCGATTATGTCCGGATCCGGATGGAGGACGGTTCTGTGGTTACTCTTACCAATTCCTGCGCGGCTAATGTGCTTGGACTGGTAAAGCCGGAGCATTTTTCTTATGGAAATGTGGAAGCCGCCAGAAAGGCTATGAAGGCTCTGGCTGATTACTGCGGTACCACAGCAGAAGATATTGCGAAACAGATCATGGAAAAGGCCTATGCAAAAATTGAACCGGTCATACTGGAGCTGG
>DJBG01000053.1 GCA_002429965.1 Hungatella sp. UBA5982 | reverse complement strand
ATCCATGTGGACCATAGGTACTTAATCCTTTTGGATTTGGGATTTGACGGCACTTCAGACAGGGATTATGAGATACAGACCGCCCAGCTTTTAACAGCCGAACTGGATTTTAAGGGAGCCAGGCTTGGGGATACCAGAAAACCGGATGTGTGCGTATATTATGGGGAAGATGGGCTGATCATAGATAATAAGGCTTACGGGAAGGGGTATTCCCTTCCGATCAAGCAGGCTGATGAGATGTACCGCTACATAGAGGAAAATAAGGAACGGAATGAGAAGCTTAATCCAAATAAGTGGTGGGAGATCTTTGATAAGGGCGTGATACGCTATCACTTTGCTTTTGTATCCGGAGCATTTACCGGGGGATNNCGGAGCCGCAGTCAATTCCATGAATCTGCTTTTGATGGCGGAAGAGCTGAAGTCCAAAAGACTGGACTACAACGAATGTTTTAAGCTTTTTGACTGCAATGATGAGATTGGATTTCAACGTTCTTAGGCACATGGAGGTTTGATGTTATGGTGTTTGGAGAGTACCTTCCTTTCTGGAATAAGCTGACAGAGAAACAGAAAATGCTCTTAAAAGAAAAATCCAGGGAAGCCAGGTTTGAAAAGGGCATGCTGGTCCATGGCGGGGCTGACGGCTGCAGCGGGCTTTTGCTTGTGACCTCAGGGCAGCTGAGGGTTTTTATGATATCGGATGAGGGGCGGGAGCTGACGCTTTACCGTCTGCTTGAACGGGATATCTGCCTTTTTTCCGGTCCCTGTGTGGTCAAAAACATACAATTCGATGTTACGGTGGAAGCGGAGCAGGATTGCGTGGTCTCAGTGATCCCGCCGGAGGTCTATAAGACGTTAATGGAGCAGTCGGCAGTTGTCTCTAATTTTACCAATGAGCTGATGGCCTCCCGGTTTTCCGAGGTCATGTGGCTGATGGACCAGGTCTTAAGCAAGAAGATGGACGGCCGTCTGGCTGCCTTTCTTCTGGAAGAGGGGATGCTTACCGGTTCCAGAGAACTTTCCATCACCCACGAGCAGATTGCCCATCACTTAGGTACGGCCAGAGAAGTGGTGACCCGTCTCTTACGGCTGTTCCAGGCGGACCGCCTGGTAAAGCTCACCAGGGGAAGCGTGGAGCTTCTTGATGAGAAGGGCCTGGAGCTGCTGGCAGCGGACAGCCTGAGATAGGAATCCTTGTATTATTTGAGGAACATGGGAAATTCCCTTGCATTCTTTTCTTTTCACAGTTATATTATAAAAAGTTTATAAAAAATTTATAATATAAAAGGATAAGAAAAGATGAAGGATATCATACCCCAGTTTTTTATATCAATGAAACATTATACAAGAGAGCAGTTTATAAAGGATATTATTTCCGGAATTATCGTGGCAATCATAGCCCTGCCTCTTTCTATCGCTCTTGCTCTGGCTTCTGGCGTTACCCCGGAGCAGGGGCTTTATACGGCCATTGTCGCAGGCTTTGTGATCTCATTTTTAGGCGGCAGTAAGGTGCAGATTGCAGGGCCAACGGCGGCGTTTGCTTCTATTGTAGCAGGTGTTGTCTTAAAAAACGGGCTTGACGGTCTGGCCACGGCAACTGTCCTGGCCGGAATTATTCTGGTTATCATGGGATTTTTACGGCTGGGAAGCCTGATACGTTTTATACCGTATACCATTACAACCGGGTTTACTGCCGGTATTGCGGTGACTATTTTTATCGGCCAGATAAAGGATTTCCTAGGGCTTACCTTTGAAAAGGCGCCGGTGGAGACCATGGAAAAGCTGGAGGAAGTGGTACGTTCCATCAAAACGCTGAATCCCATGGCATTGGCAATAGGAATGCTCGCTCTTGCCGTACTTATCATCTGGCCAAGGTATTTTAAGAAGCTCCCCCCATCCCTGGTTGCAGTCATTCTTACGGCTGTTCTGGTAAAGGTACTGGAGCTTCCGGTTCATACCATCGGGGATCTGTATACCATTTCCCCCAGTCTCCCGTCTCTGCATGTTCCCAAGCTGTCCTTTGCCATGATGGGAAAGGTCATGCCAGATGCAGTGACCATTGCGGTGTTGGCCGCCATTGAATCATTGCTGTCCTGCGTCGTGGCTGACGGCATGATTGGCAGCAGGCACAATTCCAACATGGAACTGATTGCTCAGGGACTGGGTAATACCTTCTCAGCCTTATTTGGAGGAATCCCGGCCACAGGCGCCATTGCGCGGACGGCCGCCAACGTTAAAAACGGGGGGAGGACCCCTGTGGCAGGAATGGTTCATGCAGTTCTTCTTCTGTTGATCCTCATATTTCTCATGCCATATGCAGCCCTTATCCCGATGCCGGCCATTGCGGCGATCCTGTTTATGGTTGCTTATAATATGAGCGAGTGGAGAGAGTTTGTTTCAATTGTAAAAACCTCCCCGAAAAGCGATTGGTCGGTGCTTTTGATTGCTTTTGTCCTGACAGTGGTATTTGATTTAGTCATGGCTATCGGGGTTGGCCTGGTGCTTGCTTCTCTGCTGTTCATGAAGCGGATGGCGGATGTGGCTGAAGTAAACGGCTGGAAGTATCTGGAAGACGAAGAGGAAAATGAAGGTGACCACATTGACTTAAAGCCTGTTCCGGGACATGTAGCCGTATTTGAAATCAACGGACCAATGTTCTTTGGAGCCGCCGATAAGATATCCAAGGTGGTTCTGGAAGATGGAAAGAGAGTGCTGATACTCCGTATGCGGAGCGTTCCGGCCATGGATACGACAGCTTTAAAAAGTTTAAAAAAGCTTTACAACAGCTTAAAAAGAAAGAATGTCACACTGGTATTATCCCATGTAAACGAGCAGCCTATGTCAATGATGGAACGGGCTGGATTTGTAAATGATGTGGGACGAGAGAATATTGCAGGCTGCATTGATGATGCTTTGATGCGCGCCTCCTTTTTATAAAAATACCGGCAACCGGAAAACAGGCCATAAGGGCTCAGAGAAAAGGAATGCTCTGACTTCTTACGGCCTGTTTATTTTTTGTCAGTCATTTTATTCCCTTCTTAAGACCGGTCAATCATGATCTCTTTTGCAGGGAAGGCAGCCTGGGACAGAGGACCAGCCCAGATAAAAACGGACAAGTTGTTAAAAAGATATCAAAAAAAAATTAAAAAAATGTTGACATCCCAAAAAGATGATATTATAATCAATACATATAAAACCTATAAAATTAATAGGATATTGAAGAAAGGATGTCATTCATATGATAAACACAATGTTTTCTGCAAGGGATAATTATTCTGCAAGCTTTAAAAAGATGAATTGCTGTTGTTGTAAAACTGTGTGCATGTATATGAATACAGCTTATTTTTGTATGTATTAGAATACCTGGATCCGTGATAGCTGGAGCTTTACAGGTACTGTAATAGTACCTGTTTTTTTATAAGCGGAAATTAATGATAAAATCCATCGTTAACGTCATTGAATTAAATCATGCGGACAGGTAGACGTAGGAAATACAGAGAAAGTGTCAGATACATATAAAAAGAACCACCTGAGAAAAAGATACCGGGCCGGGAAAAGAGATACGGGCCTGGCGGCGATCCATAAGTGAGAGAAGGTGATTCCTATATCCTATTCCAATGCTTCTGATCCTGAAAAAGAATACATTAAGCTGATCCATGAAATGGCCAGCGATGTGAAGTATGGTTCCATTACCATTACGATTCAGGATGGAAAAATAGTGCAAATCGAAAAAATAGAAAAAATCAGATTAAAGAGCTGACTGGACAACCGGAGGTTCTGATAAGCAGGAATGCGTATCAGGGAAGGTTGTCTTTTTTTGTATCCTAATTTAAGAAAGAGAGATTGAAATGTCAAATACATATCAAAACCTGCAAAAGTCACACCCATGCTTTGGAGGAAATAAAAACAACGTGGGCCGGATCCATCTTCCGGTAAGCCCTGGCTGCAATATTTCCTGTAAGTTTTGCGACAGAAGAATTAACGATGAAGAAGAAAGGCCGGGAGTGACCTCTAAGGTGCTCACTCCTTTGCAGGCATTGGAGGTCCTTGATAAGGCTCTTGCCCTTTGCCCGGAGATTACGGTGGCAGGCATTGCAGGCCCAGGCGATACCCTGGCTACGGATTACGCGCTGGAGACATTCCGCCTGGTAAAGAAACATCATCCGGAGCTGATCAAATGCATGAGCACCAACGGGCTCCTTCTCTATGAAAGGGCGGATGAGATCATTCAAATCGGTGTGGAATCCGTGACCGTTACGGTAAATGCGGTGGACCCGGAAATTGAAGCAAAGCTTAACCGTTGGATTCTGTATCATGGAACCGTTTATGAAGGAGTCCAGGCGGCAGAGATCCTGATAGAAAACCAGTTAAAGGGCATTAAAAAGATAGCGGATGCAGGGATTACGGTGAAAGTGAATTCCGTGCTGGTGCCTAATATAAACGGAGGCCACATTGAGGATATCGCAAAGGCCGTAAAAGAGGCGGGAGCAAGCATCTACAACATCATACCCCTAATCCCCCANNGACCTTTCCCAAGAAACAGCTCCTGTGTGCCAGGAGATCGACGAGGCCAGGACTCTGGCAGGAAAGTACATCGATGTTTTCCGCCATTGCCAGCACTGCCGTGCCGATGCGGTGGGCATGCTTGGGGGAAAGGATTTCGGAGATTTAATATACCAGAGAAGGATCGCAGGAAGGGATACCTTTTCCCATGGTTAAGGAAAAAGGGTAGGGAAACGCCATGAAATATAAGATAGCAGTCGCATCAACAGACGGAAAGGTAGTAAACCAGCATTTTGGCAGAGCCGAAGTTTTTTACATCGTAGAAGCCGATAGCATGGATACGGCATTCACGTATGAGGAAAGCCGTAAAACAGTTCCCGTATGCAAGGGGCAGGAGCATGATGAAACACAGTTAAAAGCTGTGGCAGTCATGCTGGAAGATTGTGATTATATCTTAGTCAGCCGGATCGGAGCCGGTGCAAGGGCCGCACTGGATCAAAACAACATAGAGGCCTTTGAACTGCCGGGATATATTGAAGATTCCATCCGGAAGCTTCTTGCTTACATAGAGGTACGGAAATTATTAATTGAAATTTAGAAAGGGTGCATGACCATGAGTGAAATATATTCAGGAATCAGAGAAAGCCATCCAAACAGGTACAATGATCTGGGTTCTACCGGCAGCCGGGCGGAGAGGGATTTTAAGAACGGCTGCTTAAAGAAGGCGGACAGAAGCTTTGCTCAGGGACTGCAGTGCCAGCAGATCAACAGCATGGCGGCTTTAATGTCTCTGGAAGATTCCGTCTTCATCGCCCATTCCCCTCAGGGCTGTCTGGGCTGTACCTCCCTGGCAGTGGACCAGTACCGGGTGGGGCAGGCCCACCGGGGAGTGAAGCTTATTAAGAATCCAAGGATCATCGTGACAAACTTAGATCAGAATAATGTGATCTTCGGAGGGGAAAGCAAGCTTAGAAAAGCTGTTGAAGATGCAGTGTTAAGGTATCAACCAAAACTTATCTTTGTCTTTGCCTCCTGCGCTTCCGGCATCATTGGGGACGATATTGATGCCATTGTAAAAGAACTGCAGCAGGATACGCCGGCACTCATTATTCCCATTCACTGCGAAGGCTTTCAATCGAAAATCTGCGCTTCCGGCTTTGACGCGGCCTTTATTTCCATTAACAAATACATATTAAACAAGCAAAAGCTTGAAAAGAAAAAAGGCCTGATAAACTTATTTGCGCCGGTTTCCATAAGCTACGCAGATCAAAAAGAAATGGAGCGTATGCTGTCGCTGCTTGGGCTTTCCGTAAACTATATTCCTTTTTACAGCTCCCTAGAAAAGATAAAGCAGATCCCGGCAGCCCAGGCTTCCACCTCAATCTGTAAAGTATTTGCAGATGAATTCATGAAAACCCTGTATGAGGATTATGACATCCCTTATTCCCATACGGTTATGCCCATCGGAGTCCGCAATACGGATATCTGGTTCCGGGGTGTCGCTGGGATTGCGGGAAAGGAGAAGGAGGGAGAGGAAATTATTCAAAGAGAGCATGAACGGATTCTTCCTCTGGTGAAATCCATTAAGGACCGTCTAAAGGGGAAACGGGTATTTATCTGCGGCGGGACCGGCCGTTCCTTTGCTGCCGCAGCACTGATCGATGATTTCGGAATGGAGCTGGTAGGGCTTGAAACGCCGACCTATGACGAAGATGCCCAGGCGGATATTGAATATCTTAACGCCATTCACCCCAACTATGTCCTTGATATTGCCAACATGCAGCCCTTTGAACAGGTGAATCTGGTGAAAAGGCTGAAACCGGATGTGTTCATCGGAGTTCCCGAGTGGGCGGCAAAGCTTGGGATCCCAACCACTCATGTGCTGGATATGAAACGGCCTACCATGGGATATGACGGACTTTTATTTTTAGGAAATAAAATTGTCGACCAGCTGGAAAACCCCGGTTTTAATGTGAAGCTGTCAAAGCACATTAAGCTTCCTTACAAGGACAGCTGGTACGAAGAGGATGCGTTTAAATACATAATCGGAGGTGATTGAAATGTCGGAAATAATTGAAAACCCCAGAGGAGGCTGTGTCTTGGCCGGAATTAATTCCGTACTTGGGGCCATTGACCGGGTATGCCCTGTTTATCATGCGGGGCCTGGATGCTGTATGCAGTCAACGGCATNNCGACCAGGGGCAGTCAGGCAATAAGAATTCCAGTTTCGTAAGCAGTCTCTCCATCCCTTCTACCAACATGCTGGAGCGGGAAGTGGTATTCGGAGGGACGAAAAAGCTTCAGTCAACCATTCAGGGAGCCTTGGACATCATTGATGCGGATGCATACTTCATCCTTACGGGCTGTACGGCAGGAATCATCGGGGATGACATTAAAAGCATTGGGGAAGGGTTTAAGAAAAAGGGATACCCGGTCTACCCCATTGATACCCCTGGATTTGCCGGAGACAGCAACTTAGGGTATGAGGTGGTCTGGAATGCCATGATCGACCAGGTGATAGAAGAAGGGGTCCCAAAGGAAGAAGGGCTTGTAAACATATTTGGGATCATTCCCTACCACGATCCCTTTTGGAGCGGGAACTTAGAGGAGATCGCAAGGCTGTTAAAAAAGCTTGGATTAAGGGTAAATACCTTTTTTACGGAACACCAGGGAATAGAAACCATCAGGAAATCCTCCGGCGCGGCCTTAAACCTTATCATTCATCCCTGGATATTTAAAGGGCCTGCCGGAAGGTTTGAAGAAAAATTTGGGGTTCCCTTTCTCCGGTATCCCGGCCTGCCCATCGGAGCCAGTGATACCAGACGGTTTATCCTTGAAGTGGCTCATGCCTTAAAGCTGGATGACAGGTTGGTTAACAGGGTGATAGAGAAAGAGGAGGATTATGTGTATCACTATCTGGCACAGGCCATCGGCGCCCTAAGCTGGAAAAAGTTCGCCGTGGTCGGGGACGCGTCAAGTGCCGTGGGAATCACCCGGTATCTTGCCAATGATTATAGCTTTACTCCTGTGCTGGTGGTCATATCAGAACCGGTATTCCGGCAGGAAGACAAAGACAGGATCTTAAGAGAGCTTACTGATCTGGAATATGCAAGGCCGCCTAAGGTGGTTTTCAGTCCAGACCAGCATGAAATAAATAAAGCTCTTTTGGATGAGGAGGATATTACCCTTATCATAGGCAGCAGCAATGAGGAGGAAATCAGTTCCCTTAAGGAGGTGCAGTGCATTGCAGCGGCATTTCCCATAAAGGACCGGCTGATTTTTAACAGGGCCTATGCGGGCTACAGAGGAAGCCTGACTTTGATTGAAGACTTATACGACAATTTATAATGAGAATCAGAAAGAGAGGATTTTATCAATGGGACAAATCAGACAGATAGCCATTTATGGGAAGGGAGGAATCGGAAAATCCACCACAACCCAAAACCTGACGGCAGGGCTGGTGGAGCTGGGGAAAAAGGTCATGNNGGTGTGATCCAAAGGCGGATTCCACCAGGCTGCTGCTAGGCGGTCTGGCGCAGAAAACGGTTCTTGATACTTTGCGGGAAGAGGGGGACGGCGTAAAGCTGGACCGCATCCTGAAGGAAGGCTATAAGGGAACCAGGTGTGTGGAATCAGGAGGCCCGGAGCCGGGAGTAGGCTGTGCAGGCAGAGGTATCATCACTTCCATAGGACTTCTTGAAAATCTGGGTGCTTATACCGAAGATCTTGATTATGTGTTTTATGACGTATTGGGCGATGTGGTCTGCGGAGGATTTGCCATGCCCATCCGGGAAGGAAAGGCCAAAGAAATCTACATTGTGGCAAGCGGGGAGATGATGGCCTTATATGCGGCTAATAACATTGCAAAAGGCGTCAAACGGTATGCAAAGACCGGAGGGGTGAGGATTGGGGGAATCATCTGCAACAGCCGGAACGTAGACAGGGAGCTGGATTTACTCCGCGCCTTTTCAAAAGAGCTTGGGACCAAGCTTCTCTATTACGTTCCAAGGGATAACATTGTGCAGCATGCGGAGATCAACCGCAAAACAGTCATTGAATACAAACCTGATTCCAGCCAGGCAAATGAATACCGGAATCTTGCCCAGGCAATCATTGACAATCAGGATTTCACCATTCCCACTCCCATGGACCAGGAACGGCTGGAAGAAATTCTTTTTGAATTCGGACTCATGAACATCAATGACGATTATAAGATCTAAGCACAAAGGGTGCTGGATCAAGGAGGGCATGAATGAGTAATATTCATAAATCAATCACGGAACTCATAGGAAAAACGCCTCTTTTGAAGCTGGAAAATTATGAAAGAAAACACGGTCTGGAAGCGAAAATCATAGCAAAGCTTGAGTATTTCAATCCAAACCAGAGCGTAAAAGACAGGATCGCACTTGCCATGATCGATGATGCGGAAAAAAAGGGACTCTTAAAGCCGGGATATACCATCGTGGAAACCACCAGCGGAAATACGGGGATCGGCATGGCAGCAATCGCGGCAGCCAGAGGATATTCCTTCCGGGTATATGTCCAGGACAATGTCAGTGAGGAGCGGTTTAAGAACATCAGAGCTTTTGGCGGAGAAGCCATCAGACTTTCTGAGGTACCGGAGGTCCAGGCGGTGTTAGATGAAACGGCCGGAGATTTTGTAGCGGCTGTCAGAACCTTAAAGGAGAAGGTGCTTTCAAAGGANNCCTTCCGTTCATGAGGCGACAACAGGGCCGGAGATCTGGGCGGATACGGAGGGAAAGGTGGATATTTTAGTGGCCTGCGTCGGCACAGGAGGAACCATATCGGGAGCAGGAAGGTACTTAAAAAGTAAAAATAAAAATATTAAGATCGTAGCCATACAGCCGGGGCCAGGTTCCCTGCCCAATGAGACCGATCCGCTGCCGCCGGATATCACAGGGGTCCATCCCTTTGAAGGAGTGCCCGCAGAACGGATTCCCCGTACCATGGATTTAAGCATTTACGATGAAAAATATGAGGTGGAAACCTATCAGGCATATGAAGCTGCAAAAGAAGTGGCAAGGACGGACGGGATTTTAGTGGGGACCTCATCCGGAGCCGCCATTTTCGCAGCAACCCAGGTGGCAAAAAGAACGGAAAACAAAGGAAAGAATCTTGTAGTTATTTTAGCGGATACCGGTCTCCGGTACCTGTCCACGAAGCTTTTTGAAGAAGCTTAGTCAAAGTTTGGAGGTTAAACATGGCAATTAATTTATCAAATTCAAATCTGGCCACCAGGGAGAACCGGTTAGGCTCCATAACCGGATACGTCGGAGACTTACATGATCTTGCCAGCCAGAGCAAGTGCGGCAGCTTAAAGGGCTGCGGACGCTGTTTTTCCCAGTCAAGCACCTGCCTTTCCGGCTGTGCCCTCGGCCAGCTTGGAGGGATCCGGGATGTGGCGGTCATCCACCACGGTCCTTCCGGGTGCTCGGCCACGGCCAGCTCTCAGTACATCATTACCAATCAGGTGGCTGCTAAAAGAGGAGTCGTAAACAAATCCGTCTACATTGGCACGGACATGAATGAGAATGATACTATTTTNNGGTGCCTGTCATAGCCGTTCACTGCGAAGGCTTTAAATCACGGATTTGGGCGACTGGGTTTGATATATCCGATCATGCGGTCTTAAGCGGAATCGTAAAGCCGCCCGAGCAGAAAAGAAAAACCGTTAATTTTAAAAACTTTTTCGAAAGCGCCAGAAATGAAATCATTGAAATGTTTAAGAATTTTGATTTAGAACCCATTTTTTTATATGCCAACGCAACGGTGGAAGAACTGGAACATATATCAGAATCCGCGGCGACAACGTGCATCTGCGGAGTTCTTGGAAATTATCTGGGCAACGGCTTAGAAGAGCTGTATGGTGTTCCCTATATCAGGACCGTCAATCCCTTAGGGATCGTTGGATTTGAGACCTGGCTTAGGGAAATCGGAAGGGTGACCGGCAAGCAGCCGGAGGTGGAGAATTACATAGAAGAACAGAGAAAAATCTATATTCCCCAGATTGAAGCGGTGAAGAAAGAATTAAAGGGATTAAAAGCGGTTCTCGGAATGGGGCCGGGCTACACCTTTGAGGTGACCAGAGTTTTAAACGAACTGGGAATCGAAGTGGTTTGGGCGCTGGCTTGGCATTATGACAAGAAATATGAAAACGGGGATGTTCCCCCCGCTATGAGCTATCTTCTTGACAACGATATCAATTTTGAAACCAGCGTGGCGGACCAGCAGAACTTTGAGGTGATGAACATCTTAAACAAATACCGTCCTGATTTATACCTTTCCCGCCATCCCGGCTCTACGGTATGGGCCATTAAACAGGGGACGCCGGCAGTCTATGTGGCGGACGAATACATGATATTCGGATATAAGCATACGCTGGAGTTCGCTCATACGGTTTTAGATACGATACGGAACCGGAGCTTTGAACAGAATCTTGCAAAAAGAGTGAAGCTGCCTTACACGGACTGGTGGTATAAGCAGGATGTGGGAAGCTTCTTAGAGGAGGCGATTGGCTGATGGCGAAGATCTTAGACAAACAGAGGTATAAATGCGCGATGAGCGCCATGCAGACCGTTCAGGCGATTGAACGGGCGATTCCGGTCCTCCATTCCGGTCCGGGCTGTGCCCAGAAGCTTTCCAATTCCTCAGGAAGCTCCGGCTATTTTTCACCCAACATCTATCCCTGCACCAGCATCAACGAAAGGGATGTTGTGTTCGGAGGCGTTAAAAAGCTTGAGTCAACCATCAAACACTCCCTGGATGTCATTGATGCCGATTTATATGTGGTGTTGACCGGCTGTATCCCGGAGATCGTCGGTGACAACACCGAAGAAGTGGTGGAGGGGTTCCGGGATGCCAAAAAACCGGTAATCTATGCATCCACCGCAGGCTTTAAGGGCAACAACTACAAAGGCCATGAGCAAGTGGTGGATGCAATCATTGACCAGCTTTTGGAACGGTCAGATATCCGGGTGAAAAAACTGGTGAATATCTGGGCAGATGTGCCTTATCAGGATGAATTCTGGCTGGGAAATTTAAGAGAGCTTGAAAAGCTGGTAGGGGAGCTGGGCCTTACGCCGAACACCATATTTGGCTATCAAAGGGGATTAAGTAACGTAAAGAGGATACCGGAAGCCGAATTTAACTTACTGGTGTCTCCGTGGGTCGGGCTTAATAACATGAAGAACATGGAGAAGAAGCTTGGAATTCCTTATCTTCACTATCCAACCCTCCCCATCGGGGCCTTTGAAACCAGTAAATTCCTTCGGGAAGTGGGCGGGTTCGCAGGAGTGCCAAAGGAGAAGATTGAAAGCCTTATTGCTGAGAAAGAGGCTTATTATTACTATTACATCGAACGCTATGCGGATCTGTTCCTGGAGACCAGAGTCATGTCAAAGCAGTTTACGGTTGTGTCAGATGCCCAATATGCCCTTGGCATTACGAAGTTCCTGGTCAATGACCTGGGTTTATTTCCTGCAAAGCAGTTCGTGACGGATGATACCCCAAGAGAATTCCGTGATAAGGTCTGTTCTTATTTTAAGGAGCTGAATTTTGGTATAGAAGCAGAGGTGAGCTTTGAGACCGATGGCTATAAGATCCACAATGAGATCAAAGCCCATGATTATCATGGATATCCCCTGATCCTTGGAGGTCATTGGGAGAAAGAGATTGCAAAACAGACGGATGCCCATTTCCTTAATGTATCCTGGCCGGTCAATGAAAGACTGGTCATGAACAGCTATTATGCAGGATATGACGGAGGCTTAAAACTGATCGAAGACATCTATTCCGTTGCCAGAACAAGATTCAATTGACAGGCAGGTTCCATGGAGGGAGTATTATGCCATATAAAATTGCGGTTGCATCTTCTGATGGTGTGAATATTGATATGAATTTTGGGTCAGCCCATGAATTTTTCATCTATGAAGTGGGAGAAAGAGGGGAGTGTGCCCTTTTGGAAATAAGAGAAGCCGTAAAAGAAGCCGGGGAGCCTTCCGCCTGTAAGGACGGGTGTAAAGGAGGGGGCTGCGAAGGCTCCCGGGAAAACCATCCCAAGGTGGATTTCATAGCAGACTGCCGTTGCGTCATTTGCAAAAAGATCGGCTTCCACATTCAGAAACAGCTTGAGAAAAAGGCGGTCAGCACCTTTGATGTGGAAGGAAAAATTGAAGACACATTGGAGAAAATCACATGGTATTTTCACCGGGTGGACCACCATCAGACACTTCGGGGGATGGCGAATGTAACATTAAAAGGAAAGGAAGGGAAGTAATGATGAATCGATGGATAAAAAAGTTCGCTTTGGAAGCGGTTCTGACAGCATTGGGGGCGGCAATGCTGACAGGATGCGGCAAAAAGACGGCGGCCGCAGACAGCGGGGTCACAAAAGTGGTGGTAGGAACCGGTAATGCCTATGCGCCTTATTGCTATCTGGATGAGAAAGGAGATCTTGCCGGGTATGAGTATGAGGTTTTAAAGGCAGTGGATGAGCTGCTTCCCCAGTATGAATTTGAATATCAGACCTCTGATTTTGCCAATGTTCTGATTTCCCTTGATGCGGGCAAGATTGATCTTGCAGCCCATCAATACGAGTGGAACAAGGAAAGGGATGAAAAGTATTTATTTGCAAAAGAACCATATACCACCTATGTGACCTACCTTGCCGTAACAAGTGACCGGACGGATATTAAGTCCCTGGATGATCTTAAGGGCCGGAAGGTAAAAAGCTCCACCGGGTCAAATTCCGTGTATATCCTGGAGAATTATAATAAAGACCATCCGGATAATCCCATAAAGATTGATTACGTGAACAATTCAACCGATGAAGAGACTGTTACAGGCCTTGTAAACGGAGTCTGGGATGCCACCATCCTGACAAAGCGGGATACGGAAAAGCTGAATCAAAACTATGGAGGCGGCAAGGATGTCTTAAAGGTGACGGGAGAGCCGGTCCAGTCTTCATCCACATACTTTGTATTTGCAAAAGACAATACCAGGTTGCAGGAGGCAGTGGATGGAGCAGTAAAGCAATTAAAGGAAAGCGGAAAGCTTGCACAGATATCAAAGGATGTAATCGGCGGGGATTATACGGAAAGCGAGTAATGGTATGGATAAACTGTTTGGCTGGGAGCGGTTCTTTGAAAATATTCCTAAAATTCTTCCGTATTTATCAGTGACCTTTTGGATTGTGGTTTATGCCACGGTATTCGGAGTGCTTCTTGCCGCCTTCATTGTTCTGGCAGAGCTCAAAAAAATACCGGTCCTGTATTCGTTTTTTAAGGTGTATGTCTCATTTATGAGAGGAACCCCCATGCTGGTGCAGTTGATGATTATTTATTACGGGATACCGGCCCTTATTGATCCTGTTTTCGGTACCAACATCAACCGGGGATGGAGTGCGGTAACGTTTGCTTATATCACCTTTATCTTAAATCAGGGAGCATTTCTTTCTGCCATATTTTACGGCGCAATCACATCCATTCCCTATGGGCAGACAGAGGCGGGCTTAAGCGTGGGACTTACGGAGTTTCAGACCTTTCGAAAGATCCTTTTGCCTCAGATGGTGAGGGTTGCCCTGCCGGCTTTTGGTTCTGATCTGGTGGGCCTGTTTCAAAATTCCTCTCTTGTATTTCTTATTGGCGTTACCGATATCATGGGGAGGGCCAAATCCATCGGCGCGGCCACAAAACACGTACTGGAAGCTTATGTGTTTGTGGTGATTATCTATATTGTTATCAGTTTAACAATCCGGCTTCTTTTTTATTACCTGAATACAAAACTGGAGTATGGGAGAGAAGGATTAGAATGAATTTCAATACAGCTCATTTTTATGAAAGCTTTATTTATGGTATTAAGTATTTTCCCAATACCCTGAAGCTTGTGTTCATTCCACTGGCCATTGGCCTGACCCTGGGAACGGTGACTGCGCTGGTCAGGGTCTATAAAGTGCCTGTTCTCTATAAGCTTCTTGGGATTTTTGTCACCGTATATCAGGGCGTTCCCATTGTGGTGGCTCTGATGATATACAACCTGGTTTTCATGCTCAAATTCAATGACCTGGCAGGATTTTTACATATTGAAACAAAAGCCGCTGACGTAGATAATATTTGGGTAGGAATTTTTGCTCTGAGCCTTACTGCGGTTTGTTCCATATCAGAGGGAGTCCGGGGAGCCCTGATGTCTATTGATAAGGGGCAGGATGAAGCCGGGTACTCCGTAGGTCTTACAAAGGTCCAGACCATCAGAAGGATCATTATCCCCCAGATGATCCCGGCGGCGATTCCCACCCTGATCAATCATGTGGTAGGCTTAATTAAGGCCTCTTCCGTAGTCATGGCCATCGGCATTATTGAAATTGTGGCAGGAGCCACCATTCCAAGCTCCCGGACGTATTCCTTTTTTGAAGGATATGTGGCGGCCGCAGTCATATACTGGGCATTTACCATTATGATCGAATACCTGGCAAAGGTTTTAAGACGCCATACAGGTAAATTTAGGAGGAATCCATATGATTGAAGTGAAGAATGTAAAAAAGGCCTTTGGAAAGCAGCAGGTCCTAAAGGATGTTTCTGTGGAGGTGGAGGATGGCCAGGTGGTTGTTGTCCTTGGCCCCAGCGGATCGGGAAAAACCACATTGCTGCGATGCATTAATTTCCTGGAAAATGCGGACAGCGGGCAGCTTGCCATCGGGGATACCCACGTGGACTTAAAAAAAGCCACCAAAAAGCAGATCCTGGAGATCAGAAGAAAAACGGCCTTTGTTTTTCAAAATTACAATCTTTTTGCTAATAAAACGGCATTGGAAAATGTGATAGAAGGCCTTGTTACGGCAAGGCGTATTCCCAGGGAGGAAGCCATGAAACGGGGGAAGGAAGCCCTTGACTGGGTGGGACNNGCGGGCAGCAGCAGCGGGTGGGCATTGCCAGAGCATTTGTCTTAAATCCAGAAGTGATTTTATTTGACGAACCCACTTCTGCTCTGGATCCGGAGCTGGTGGGAGAAACTCTTGATATTATTAAGAAAGTGGCTGGAAGAGGAATTACGATGATTGTGGTGACACATGAAATGTCCTTTGCCCAGGATGTTGCGAACAAAGTGATCTTTATGGATGAAGGGGTTGTTGTGGAAGAGGGAAGTCCGGAAGAGATTTTTTCAAATCCGAAAGAAGAAAGAACCAGACAATTTTTATCAAGGATCATTTCCCTGGAGTCCAACTACTCTATATAGCGGGTATTACAGAGAAAAAACATGAAGCGTAACTCCGGAAATTTAAATGGGGTTGGGAGTGGAGAGGATAATAGGTCTTTCCGAAAAATAAAATAAGTAATTGTTAGTTGCCGGAATGGATGATAAAATTAATACAGGCAGATTTTGGTTTATGTAATTGTTTGGGTTTGATCGCTTAACAATATACGATAAATCCAATATCTGCCTTGTTTATGTTATGCGGCGGCCAGAGAACAAAGGAATGCCGGCGTCGGACAAAAGGATGGGAAGGAGAGTTTTGGCCCATATAAAAAGGTCATCCTCTACGGTGGGTTTATGCTTGATTGTAATTTTAAAGAAATCAGCGTTCTAAATATGCTATTGGAGAACGTTTACGTGGAAAATGAGAAGATCATGGAACTGTTTGGGATCTCCCTGCGCACAGTACAAATAGATATTGCGGCCTTAAATGACAAGCTGAAACATCATGATAAATCAAATGTCAGGATACGCAATCAGAGGGGAAAGGGATATTATCTGGAGTATCCCACCGAAAGTATGGCCTGGATCCAGGAGCTTAAGCGTTCCTGCTATGGCTACCTGGATCTTTCTTTAAACCGGCTNNGCATATCATCCGCTGTCTTTTATCCTCAACCGGCGGTGTGAAAGCAGAAGAGCTGGCCGGCAAGCTTAACGTCAGCACCGCGACCCTGAATAAGGATATGAGGGCCGTGAGAAAATACCTGCTGCTTTATCAGATACAGATCGATTCAATTCCATATCACGGGATGAAGGTGACAGGAGAAGAACTTGCCATCCGTTCCTGTCTCATTGATTTTTGTGATATTTATAATTATTCAGAACAAAGCATCTTTCTTATTCACTGTTTAAAAGAGTACGGGATTGCCATGGATGATATCAGGAAAAATATTGTAAGGNNAACGAAGGAATTTTCCCTT
Organism: Hungatella sp. UBA5982; assembly: GCA_002429965.1. Lineage (GTDB taxonomy): Bacteria > Bacillota > Clostridia > Lachnospirales > Lachnospiraceae > Lacrimispora. The sequence goes on along the minus strand of DJBG01000053.1, from coordinate 6,654 downwards.
GCACAAAGAATTCTGGGAGAAGGCCGGGAGCCTGTGGAATATTATTATCTGGCAGTTTTTCTTTTAAGCAGCCGGGAGTTGTTTGAGGAGAGCGCAGCCGGAGATTATGAAAAAATAGTGCCGGAGGGGCTGGATACCTATAAAAGGGTCATAAAATTTTTAAAGGACAGTATTTTTTTGGATCTGGCTCCTTATAAAGAGGTCAGCGGCTACCTTCTCCTGTTCTTTTACAAATGGCAGCTAAGGAACCAGTTTGGCATCGTGGAGCTGGAATTTCCCTACTCCATAAAATGCAGGACCAACCGGATGATATCCTCTCAGGCTCTGGCAATTTATATTTACAATGAGCTTCCCGGCCAGAGAACGGATGAAATACAGGACATGATGTATTATGAGCTGGTTAATCTAATCTATAATCTTGTATACCATATCCGGAACCAGTATGCTCCCACCAATATCATCTTAATCAATGAAATGGGAAAGACAGCCGATCCCACGGTCATAAGAAGGCTGAGGCTTAATATGGAGGAACTGAATGTTCATTTTCATTCCCATTATTTGTACGAAACCGGAGAGCTGGATTATTCAAAATATGATTATGTCTTTTTACCGGAGGGTATGAAGTTCAAGCCGGATCATTTTCCAATCCCCACCTACCAGTATGACTTTTTTAATAAAGTTTCCTATGATCTCTGGGCCAAGGTGATCGCAAAGAAGAGAAAGGTGGGGGCTATATTAAAATACTTAGAATCTCCGGTGATTGTTCCATTGGAATGCGGGAAAGAACATCTGGCGGAAGCCATCGGGGAATTTTTCTGGTCGGAAAACATAGTTCCCGGCTTTACGAAGCTGGGGTTTCATAAACTGATGCACAGCGCTTTTTACCATACGGATTATGTGGCAAGGGAAAAGAAAAAGTACATCAATATTTTTATTGGAACCGAAGTTTGCCGCCAGTATTATATCTTCCAGCTGCCTAAAGAAATTCTTCTAAGCGAAGTGCCGGTAAAGGAAATCCATTTCATCCTACTGGATCTTAGGAAAGGGCTGGTAGAGATCAAGAACGGAGATTCCGAACTGCGCCACTATTTAGATGATTGATCTTCATAAAGGGCTGCCTTTCCCTATCTTTTTGCGCATTAGGGCGCAAATACTTCCTGCTAAATTTATGCGCATTCGGCGATGAAAGAAGACGTTGAGGTAATGGGAGTTTTGTGATATTTTTTGTATATCAAATAAAGGGGGTATACAATTATGTCAATTTGGCAGGCGCTGCTTATAGCGGCATGGGCCGGATACTGTTCGTTTGACGATCAGGGCCCGCAAATGCTCCGAAGACCTTTGCTCGTAGGTCCGTTAGTTGGAATCATATTAGGGGATGTCAAGACAGGGCTGATCATTTCCGCAACGCTGGAACTGATGTGGATGGGGCTTGGAAATATGGCCGGTTACAAGACACCGGACATGATTATCGGAACCATCGTTGGAACGACCATTTCCATCACGAGCACAGGGGCAACGGCAGAGGGGATCGCGGCAGGGGTGGCTGCGGCTACGACGGTTGCGGTTTTGTCCCAGCAGCTTCTTTTGATTTTTGACTTCGTCCGCCAGTTCTTTGCAGTATGGGCTGACAGGCTGGCGCTGACAGGGGATTTTGACAGCATTTTACTGGTGAATTATGTGGCGATTGCATTCCAGTTCATGCTCCGTGCGGTTCCAACGTTTTTGGTGGTTTATTTTTCACAAGGGGTCGTGGATAAGGTTTTAAATGTTATTCCCGGCAATATTTTAAAGGGGTTAAGCACTGCCTCCGGAATATTGCCTGCAGTCGGTTTATCCATCCTGATGACGATGATGATGAAAGGCTTTATGTGGCCTTTCCTGATTTTCGGTTTCGTGGTGTCTACTTACCTTGGACTTGGGATTTTGCCGGTAACCCTGCTTTCTCTGGCATTTGCAATGCTGTATTCCGTCATGATGGAAATAAANNAATGAAAAACCGGTGACTGTTTCAGCTGGCGCAGATGACGAGGATGGAGGTTATGACTTATGAGTGCTGGGAAGGAAAGAGCGGTGGGATTAAATGATCCCAATACACAGGCAAAAGGAAGTTATATAAAAATAACCCGTAAGGATTTAAACGCGGTCTATTGGCGTCTGCAGATTTTCGGCCTTGGGATCACCGTGACATCAAGCAATGCCCAGGCCATTGGATTTATTACCGCATTGGCGCCGGTATTAAAAAAGGTTTATAAAGATGCGGATAAGAAGGCCCGGGTAGAGGCAATGCAAAGGCATCTTGCTTATTTCCTCTCTCAAAACACGGCTACGGGCATGATCCTTGGAATCACCGCGGCCATTGAGGAAACAACAGAGCTGGACGAAAAAGAAGCGGTGGTTGCGGTAAAAGCGGGCATGATGGGACCTTTGGCAGGAATCGGCGACAGCGTATTTAAAATCACCATTCAGGCTATTGCAGGAAGCATCGGTGCGGCCTATGCGCTGCAGGGTAATCTCATCGGCCCCATCCTGATGTTCCTGATTTATAACGGCATTAATATTGGTGTTAAATATTTCGGAACCATCATGGGGTATGAAAAAGGGATCGAATTTGTTCAGAGCGGGGAGCAGGCAAAGGTGATCCAGAAAATCATAAATATTTCCACCATGGTAGGCGTGATCGTGCTGGGAGCGCTTATAGGAAATTATGTGAAGATCAATGTGGGGACGGAAATCGTCATCAATGAGACCGTTGTAAACATTCAGGCTCTTTTAGATGGGATCCTGCCGAAGCTGCTTCCACTTTTGTTCACCATCGGGCTTTATAAGCTTCACAGCCGGATGCCGAGAAAGTATCTGATCCTGCTCATCTTTGGAATTTTGATCATTGGAACAGTGCTTGCTATGGCCGGTATTCTGGTTTAGTCAAATACCAGACTCATTGTTTACAAAAATAAAAAACAGGAGAAAAAATAGATATGGGAATTCGCATGATTCTGGCAAGCCATGGCCTGTATGCAAAGGAGGCTTTAAATACCGCCGGACTGATTATNNGCAAACTATGTGGATGTCATCTCCGTGACGGCTGATAAAAGCTATGACCAGTGTCTGAAGGAGCTGCTTGATTTATATGCTTCCTATGAAGACAAAGGAGCAGGCGTTTTAATCTTAACGGATATTTACGGAGGGACACCGGCCAAGGTTGCTGCTTATCTGGCCTTAACAGAACCTGATATCCTGGTGTATTCCGGGTTTAGCATGCCGGTGTTAATGGAGCTGTTTATTGCGCAGCCGGAGACATTGGAAGAAGCGGGCGGCATTATTGAAAGGGCCTATGAGATGGGCCTGGTACGCATGAACGATAAGCTGATAGAAGAGGGGGAACAAGATGGCGATCAAATGGATTCGTATTGATGACCGGTTGATTCACGGTCAGGTAGCAACTTCCTGGTTAAGCCACATCGGAGCAGAGCAGGTCATCTGCGTCAGTGATGCCGCTGTGGAAAATCCTGTGCAGGTACAGGTACTGAAAATGGCGGCGCCTGCCTATACGGTCCACGTGTTCGGCGTGGATAAGTTTATCCGGGTATATGCCAATAACCCCATCAAGAAAAACACATTTCTGATTATGGGAAGCTTTAGTGACGCTTTAAGGCTGAAAGGGGGAGGCGTACCCATTGACCACATTAATTTCGGAGGCATGAGGACGGCTCCGGAAAGAACCATATCCTATGACCATATCATCTGCTTTTCCCCAAAGGAAGAGGAAGATTTTAATAAACTGGCGGATATGGGGGTTAAGATCGAATATCAGGTTGCGGCCTATGATGCTCCTGTGGATATGAAAAAGAAAATTGAACAGCTTAAGAGGTAGTGCCATGGAGATAAAATACATTGAGGCCTTTCCTCTGGATAACGGCAAAACAGAATTAAACATTGTTTCGGATGGAGAGACTTTGGAGGAATATCATCTATACTGGACTTATGAAAAGGATCCCTTTACCAAAAACCGCAGTTTTCTCCTGTCATCCAGAGAAAAAAGGCTGACGTTTCATGCCGCACCTGAAAAAAGAAAACCGATTTATTTTATTACTGAATGGAAGGACCAGGCTCCTATGCTGTTTGGATACCGGATCCTTCCGGTGGACGGAGTGTATAACCTGCGGGACATGGGAGGGTATATAACCGAATCGGGAAGAAGAATACAATGGGGAGTAGGATACCGTTCCGATTATTTCGCTTTTCTGGAAGACTCAGGACTGGAATATGTAAAAAACCTGGGAATCAAAACCATCATCGATTATAGAAATGAAGAAGAAATAAAAAGAAGCCCTAACCGGAATCTTGGAGACGGGGTGACCACTTACTTCTGCGACCCCAATGCCCATACGGCCATGGTGGCAGGACTCCTTCACAATAATGAGAACCTTACAAGGGATGAGGCCATAGTAAAACAGGCTAAAATTGCGGTAGAGGAAAAACCCAATGCCGGAGATTTGAGGATGATACAGCAGCAGTTGAATTTTGTCATGTCGGATGAAAGCCGGAAAGCTTTTGGAAACAGTTTGAGGATCCTGGCCCGTCGGTCAAATAATCCAAGCGTCCAGCATTGCAGGGGAGGAAAAGACAGGACCGGATTCGGGGCCATGATTTTACAGGGAATCTTAGGCGTTCCTAAAGATCTTATGATCCATGACTATATGCTTACAAAAAGAGCGAGAGCGGAAAAAAATGTCCGCTATTATCAAAGATACTTAGAGCTTGCTAAGGATGAACGGGTGGCTGATTACCTGTTTTCCCTCTTTGATACAAAGCCGGAGTATATCGAAGCCTCCATTGATAAAATCCTTGAAGATTTCGGCTCGGTCAGAGAGTATGCAAAAGCGGCGTTATCCCTTGATGACAGCATGATCAGCCAATTGGAGGACATATTCCTGGAATGATAAATGGGGATTTCTGCAACATAAAAAATGAGCTTTGAAGGTGGTGTTACACCACCATTCAAGACTCATTTTTTTTATCCTATATTAGGTTATGCCGGAGGGGAGATGGCCCCGCTACTCAGCTGCCAGCTGATCTAAGGATTTGAACTGATAGCCCATTTCCTCCCATTTGGTCAGCAATTCATCAAGAATTTGGGCATTGGTGCTGGAGGTGCTGTGCAGAAGCACAATGGCGCCGGGATGGATCCTTCCCAAAAGCTTTTTAAAGGCTTCTTCCTTAGTGGGCTGCTTATNNATACCAGTCAACGTAGGCAAGGCTCCAGAAAAAGGTTTTGTAACCCATATCCTTTGCCATTTGTAAATTGGCCTCACTGTATTTTCCCTGAGGCGGGCGGTAGTATTGTTTCATGGGCTGTCCGGTGGTCTGTTCAAAAAGGACCTCTAAATCCTTAAGCTCTTTTTCAAATGCTTCTTTTGAAGACATCTTAGACATATCCGGATGATGATAGGTATGATTGCCTACGGTATGGCCTTCCTCGATCATTCGCTTTATAAGCTCCGGAGCAGTCTCTATGTAATTTCCTACCACAAAAAAGGTAGCCGGGGCATTATGCTTCTTTAATGCATCCAGTATGGCTGCGGTATTTCCGTTTTCGTATCCGGCATCAAAGGTCAGATAAAGTACTTTATCCGGGGTTTTTTCAGCATAATAGGCATTAAACTGTTTTAAATAGTCCATGGTAGCATTGGCTACCGGCGGCTGCCCTTCTTGCTGGAAGCTTAACCCCCAATTTCCATCCGCCGCAGTCTCCACTGCTTTGTGGTGCTCTACCAGCATGGCTCCAAGGTGACCGGCCAGAAAGGCGCAGAGGAAAAGCAGGAATACCATAACTGCCTTCTTTCCTGTTTCAGAAGGGGAAGAAAGCTTTCTGATTTTTTCTGCAATCTTAAATTTTTGCAAAAATTTCATGTATAAAGCTCCGTTATATTACATTTGCTACAATATATGAAACTTCTGCCCGTCCATATTCAAAAAGGTTGCATTACCGTACCTGCTTTTCCTTCCAGGCTTGCTTTGGCTTTATTGAGAGATGTAATGATGGCCTTCCGATTTTCGCCGTGCCGGAGAAAATCCAGGGATGCTTCAATCTTCGGAAGCATGGAGCCTGATTCAAACTGTCCTTCCTGAATGTAGCCTTCTGCCTCCTCCAGGTTCATCTGGCTGATGGGGCGCTCATCAGGCGTTCCGAAATTTAAGGTGACATTGTCAACGTTAGTAAGGATCATGAGAACATCGGCATCGATTTCCTTTGCCAGAACCCCGGCTGCCCGGTCCTTTTCAATGACAGCGCTGGCGCCTTTTAAGCGGTATCCCTGTTCCATAACCGGAATGCCGCCTCCGCCGCAGGCGATGACGATCTGGTCTGCATCCATAACAGCCTTAATGATGTCGATTTCCACAATGGATACAGGTTTTGGAGAAGCCACGACTCTGCGGAAGCCCTTTTCAGGCACTTCTTCCACATAATTTCCCTTTTCCTCCTCCTCTTTTGCATCTTCTGCCGACATAAAGCGTCCCACAGGCTTCATGGGGGTGTAGAAGGCCTCATCATAAGGGTTTACCATCATCTGAGTCAAAATGGTTGCAGCAGATTTGCAGATGCCGCGTTTCACTAACTCTGCGCGTATGCCGTTTTGCAGGTCATAGCCA
>DJBG01000058.1 GCA_002429965.1 Hungatella sp. UBA5982 | reverse complement strand
CTGCAAGATCCTCTTTTTTAAGCTCCCCCAATAAAACTGAAATCCTTCCTTCGTCAAACTGATGAAGCAGCTCATCCTCTTTTAGGGTAGCATTGCTGTCATAAAGAATTACTTCATCGCCTGTTTTAAGAATCAGCCTGGAAGCAGCAATGCCGCTTTTTCCGCTGCCGGCAACTAATATTTTCTGATTCATATGGTTTCTCTCCTATAATCCAAGGTATGCAAGCATGCAAAGAACCGCAGTCACGATTGCAAACACAGCTACTACCCGTGTTTCCGACCAGCCGCTAAGCTCAAAGTGGTGGTGGATTGGGGCCATCTTAAAAATCCTCTTTCCGCCTGTTCTCTTAAAGTATGTCACCTGAATGATGACGGATAATACTTCCATCATATAAATAAAACCGATAATGGCAAGGAAAATAGGTATCTGCATCATAAAGGCGCTGGAAGCAACGAATCCACCAAGCCCAAGGGAACCGGTGTCCCCCATGAATACTTTGGCAGGATATACGTTAAACAACAGAAATCCCAAGAGGCTTCCCACAACCGCACCGGTAATGGGACTGATACCGGTATTTTCTCCGATAGAAACCACCGTCAGGAAGGTCGCCACCAAAATGGTCACGCTGGTGCAAAGTCCATCAAGGCCATCGGTAAAATTCACTCCATTATCGGTCCCTATTACAAGAAAAAATACCGCCGGTACAAAGAATATTCCCAAATTTAAATACAGCCCTTTTCCAAAGCCTCCGGTAAATGGAATAAGCATACCCGTTCCCACATCCTTTGAATGAAGCAGATAATAGGCAAAGATACCTGTAATGATTAACTGCCCTGCCATCTTTAGAACAGGCGTAAGCCCCTCTGACCGCTTCATCACGATCTTAATGTAATCATCAAGGAACCCAACGATACCAAATCCGACTGTTACAAAAAGCACAGGAATGATCTTGGGATATTCCCTCACATAGAACAGCGACGTAATGATGATGCTGGTCAATATGATAAGTCCTCCCATGGTGGGAGTACCCTGCTTTTTCAAATGGCTTTCAGGTCCTTCCTTGCGGACCTCCTGGCCAAATTTTAACCTGTGAAGAAATGGTATTACAATGGGACACAGCATGGCGCTGATTGCAAATGCTATGATGATTGCCAGAATCGTTTCGTTAATCATGTCACACCTCAATATTTTATGTATTTGTATTTCAAAAGTACACAGTAAGTAGTATACGTCTTTTTGCCTGAATAATCAACCATAGATTCGAAACGCAGAAGCAGTTTTTTCCTCGGCTGGCTCTATTCCCAGGTATGGAAGAATATTCTTAAAAATGTCGGCAATCACCGGTGCTGCGATGGTTCCGCCGTAATAAATCCCCTGAGGTTCATCTATGGTAATGAGGGCAATTACCTGAGGATTATCCGCCGGTGCAAAGCCTATAAAGGATGNNAAATGTACTTTTTTAAACTTCTTGGAAGCTTTTCGGAGGTCGCTGTTTTTCCTCCCACCCGATAGCCGTCGACTTGCCCCTTTTTTCCGCTCCCCTCTGCCACGACCTGTTCCAGGATGTAGCGCATGGTTTCGCTGGTTTCCGGAGATAAGATCCCTTCTTTTACCGGATAGGTAAAGGTATTGACCGAAGCTCCATCGGTGCTCACGGACTTCACTCCAAAATGGGGTGTAATGCGGTTTCCGCCATTAATTATGGCAGAAGCGGTTGTGATCAGCTGCATGGGAGTAATCTGGAAGGACTGGCCAAAAGAAACTGTTGCCAGCTCCACAAGCCCCATATCATTTTTTTTATGCATGATGGTGGACGCCTCGCCTGGGAGGTCGATCCCGGTTTTTCCCTTTAAGCCAAACTGCTCAAAATATTTATAGTAATTATCCACGCCAAGGCGCTGCCCTACGTCAATCAAAACAGGGTTGCAGGANNTGCGGCCGCAGTAACGATCTTAAAGGTGGAGCCAGGTTCATAGGTGTCGTTAATACAGGGATTTCTCCACATCTTGTTTAGCATATCCTGCTTTTCTTTGTCAGATGCCGGAACTCCGGCGTCTACACTTAGTGTAAACGGATCATTCAAATTAAATTCAGGCGCATTTACCATTGCCATAATCTCCCCATTTTGAGGATTCATGACAATAATTGACACTCTTTTCGCGCCTTTTTTCTCCATGACCTGATAAGCAGCCTGCTCGCAATACCGCTGGATATTGACGTCCAGACTGATATACAAATCCTGCCCTGCCACAGGCTCAATCCTGTCTTCCGCCGCATTTTCAATTTCGATTCCGGCTGCATCGGACATGGTCAGTATTTTTCCGTTTAGTCCCTTTAAATATTGTTCGTATTTTACCTCCAGGCCGATGATTCCCTGATTATCCCCTCCCGTAAAACCAAGAACCGTGGAGGCAAGTGTATCATAGGGATAATAACGCTTATAATCCTCATCCACCTTTACGCCTTCCAAATGATAGGACCGGATCATATCTCCCATAGCCTTGTCTACATTGGTCTTAATAATTTCCCTTGAACTGTACTTTTCTACCTTTTTCCGAACTTCATCANNACTGCCACAACCTCATCTGCTTTTCTGATCTGGTTATGTATGACCGATATGGTGCACACCGTCCGGTTGGTGGCAATGACGGTTCCATTGGCATCAACGATATTTCCCCTGGCGGCTTTTATGGTCCTTTCCCGTTCATGAAGGTCCAATGCCATGGCACTGTAATGTTCAGAACGAAAGATCATTAGAAAAATAAGCCGCCCCATAAGCCCTGTCATGGCAATAAATAACAGGAAAAACAGGATGGCTATTTTTTCTCTGTGATGTGTCTTATTTGAACTCATGCACTGCTCCATCACCATTATTTCTACAGTATATGAATTTCAGGACTTTTTATGAGTTCTTTGAAAAAAGTTCCTTATTGGGCTGTGGTCTCTTCGGTCGGAAGTGCGGCCGGGAGATTGGAACCGTCATCCCCTTCTTCCCTGTTGACGTATTCTTCAGAAGGGTTTAAATATTCATCCGGAATCGGATTTCCATCTTCCATGGTAGGGGCCTGCCCTGTGGTTTCTTCTGCACCTGATTCTTCTGACCCAGCTTCTCCCTGGGAGGAGCTTTCTGTTTCGCTGGTTATGCCTTCCTGCTCAGGAAGCGCCCCATCTCCCGGTAACGGAGAGGTCTCAGCATCTGTATCCGGAAATACATTTATATAAGGAAGAATCTCAGTCATAATCTTCTGGAAAATCTGGCTGGCATAGGTACTGTGAGGCTGATCCTCCACATGGGGCTCATCAACTACAACATAAACTAAAACCTGAGGATTGTCCGCCGGAGCATNNTGGTTGATTCCGATACCGTTTCCCTGACAAGGACAGGTTCAACCTTTTTAATGACAGAACCCTGCTCGTTAAGGATCTGCTTCACTACATGCGGTTCAAAATAGGAGCCTCCGTTGATCACCGAGCTATAGGCGGCAGCCATCTGAATCATGGTGGTGCTGAAGTTTTGTCCAAAAGAGTTAGTCGCAAGATCCGTAGGTCCTGCCGTGTTCTGGGTATAGACAAGGGTCTTGTTATCGGCTTCTCCCGGCAGATCGATCCCGGTCTTGGATCCGAAGCCGAAAATCTGCTGATACTTGTAGAATTTCTCTTTTCCCATCTGCTGAGCGATCCGCATCATAACCACGTTGCAGGATTTCATCAGACCTTCCTCTACGGTAATAAGGCCATGTCCATATCTGCTGACACAGTTGATCTTATGCCCTCCCACCTCAAGAAACTTGTTGCACTCAAAGGTTTCCCTTCCGGTAATCGCCCCTTCTTCCATGGCAGCGGATACTGTGAAAATCTTTTCTGTTGACCCCGGCTCAAATCCATCGCTGATGCAGAAATTTCGCCAGGTCTGGTTCCATGCCACCTGGGTTCCCAGGGACATGATCTCTTCGCTGGTATAGTGCTCTGAAACGTTTGTTTCTGTTAAAGGCTGGGCATCCTTATTCTTTCTCTTATAATCGTCCATGGCTTCCTTGATCCCAAGCTGGCGCAGCGCATCATCAGTGTACTCCGGCCTTAAGGTTCTTGGATTGTTTAAATCAAATGCCTTGTCATTTGCCATGGCCAGGACCTCGCCGTTATTGGGATCCATAACGATTACGCCTACCCGTTTGCTTCCTGTATTCTGTTCCCACTCATTAATATATTTTTCAACGATTTTCTGTATGTTAACATCTATGGTGGAAACCACGGTGTTGCCATTGGAAGCTGGTTTTATGACTCTTTCCAAATTGGAATCGTCATTTAAGTAGCCGTATTCCCTTCCGTTGGTTCCCATAAGGGTCGTATTATAAAACTGCTCGATCCCTCCTGTCCCATCCATGCCGTCTCCATTGGNNGCCAATGACGTTGCAGCCCATGGCATTATAGGGATACACTCTTTTGAACTCATCCTCAAACCAGATTCCCTTAATGGACTTCCCGCTTTTTTTCAGCGCATCCGCTTGATCTGCTTTGTATTTTTCATATTTCTGTTTATCGTCATAGGTAAGCTGCTTTGCATAGCGGACATATTGCTTATCTTTCTTTTCCTGCATCAGATTCATGATTTCCGTCCGGTCATAGCCAAAGCAATCCGTCAGAGCTGTTACGGTCGGTTCTAAATAGGAATCCTGATCCGACATGATCTGTTTGGGATCCAGGATTAAGTTGTACACCTTTTCACTGGTAGCCAGATAGGTTCCGTTACGGTCCATGATGTCCCCGCGCTTAAAAGGAATGGTGCGGCTGTCGTATTCCTGCTGGGACAGCACGATCTGGTTATAATCTTCCTTTTTATTTGTCATCAGATTATACAGCGTCATAACTAATGCAAACAAAGCCAGCGTAATTACCAGAACAGTAATCGCCAGCTTTTCCTGCATATAACGGGGAAACACCTTACTCTTTTTATTCCTGTTTTTGTTAGTGCTTCGGGATATCCTCATTCTGTCTTACATACTCACTTTCCGTCTTATCATAGTGAAGGATCTGGTCCTTATTCGCATAGACCATACCAAGTTCCTCAGTAGCCACTTTATACACATGATCCAAATCGACGGAAGTATTAATGTTCATTTCCAATGCATTATTTTCAGTTTTCAAATGTTCCAGTTTTGCTTCTAAAAGCTCAACGCCATGAATATTGGCAGTAATAGAGGACTGCAAATGCAGATAATTCACGCACAGGCAGAGGGTGCAGACTGCAGCAATGGTCAGCATGATCACATAAGGCAAATCCATCTGCAAGGCTTTTTCACGGTTTCTTCTGACTTGATGGTTTACTGATGGACGACGTTTTTCTTCTGGTGTACGAACCGGCATTTCAACCGGCATGGCTTTACGGACAGCATTACCCTGTACGTAAGTGGGGCTCCCATAAGGACGCATATTCTTTCTTGCAGCCACTCTCTCTTCCTCCCTTTTTAAATTCGTTCAAAAACCCGAAGCTTTGAACTCTTTGAACGTTTGTTTTCTTCAATCTCTTCATCCGATGGTACAATAGGTTTTCTTGTAATCACTTTGCCCTTGCTCTTTTTTCCGCAGACACAGACCGGAAAATTCGGAGGACAAGTGCAGGGATTCTCATTGGTCTTAAATCTTGTTTTCACGATCCTGTCTTCCAGGGAATGAAACGTGATAATGGACAGCCGTCCTCCCGGATTTAACAGATCGATCATGGTATCAAGGGACTTCATTAAAACTTCCAGTTCCTTATTCAATTCGATCCGTATGGCCTGGAATGTCCGTTTGGAAGGATGGCCCCCCACAGCTCTTACCTTTGCCGGGATCGCTCCTTTAATGATTTCCGTCAGCTCTCCTGTTGTCTCAATAGGCTTTATTTGTCTTTCCCTTACAATGTGCTTTGCAATATTCTTCGCAAACTTATCTTCTCCATAATCTCTTATGATCCGGTATAAGTCAAATTCACTGTAGGTATTGATGATATCGGCTGCCGTCTGTTCGTTCCTCTGATCCATACGCATGTCCAAAGGCGCATCATCTTCCCTGTAGGTAAATCCTCTTTCCGGCATGTCAAGCTGGTAAGAGGATACCCCCAGGTCTAAGTAAATTCCGTCCACTCTTTCGATTCCTAAATCCTTTAATACTGTCTGTATATTTTCGTAATTGCTTCTTACAACCGTTACCTTATCTTCATAAGCCTTCAGTCGTTCTGTAGCTGCCTTAATGGCAGCTTCATCCTGATCAATTCCGATTAATCTTCCGTAAGTTCCNNTACACACTTCCAAAGCGTGTCCGCCTCCTCCCAGCGTTCCATCTACATAGATTCCGTCTGGTTTTACATTCAGGCTGTCAATGGTCTCATAAAGCAGCACTGACTTGTGTTCAAACATCATATACCAAGTCCTTCCATAGCTTCCGCAATTTCTTCCATATCTTCATAGGTATTGGCTGCTATCCATGCATCCTTGCTCCAGATTTCAATCCGGCTTCCCACTCCTACAAGAACCGCGTCCTTTTCAATTCCCGCATGTTCCCTTAAGACTGCCGGAAGCAGGATCCTTCCCTGCTTGTCCACTTCGCAGGAGCTGGCTCCGGCCAGAAAGAATCTGGAAAACTTTCTGGCATTGGTGTTGGTCAGCGGCAGGCTTTTTAACTTATTTTCCAGGGCAGTCCACTCATCATTATCATACACAAATAAACAGCCATCCAGACCCTTCGTCACAACGAATTCTTCTCCAAGCTGCTCTCTGAACTTCGACGGGACAATGAGACGTCCCTTTGCATCGACTGTATGATTGTATTCACCCATGAACATACCAATCACCTGCTTGTACAGCGGTAGAGTCTGGACCACTATCCCACCATTTTCTACCACTTTACACCACTTTCCTCCACTTATGGTTTAATTCTAGTACATTTACCGTGAAATAGCAAGAACAATTTCGAAGAATTTTCAATTTGATTTGGCTTTCATTAAGCTATGGGCGGCTGTTTTTTGAAGATTACCATATAATGGAAAAAAGGCATCCTCTGAGGCAGTGCGCGTGAACACACTGATCAGGGGATGCCTGTTTTTTTACTATTAATTTTCTTTGCTGTATGCGACTCCCAGCTTCGCTGGTACATTAAAGTTTCTTCTGGAAACAGTCAATATAATGGTCAGCAGATAAGGCAGGGCAATGAATAATTCATTGGGGAAGTAGCTTCCTCCTCCCACCGACTGCATATAAATGGCGATAGCCTCCGTAAGTCCGAATACCACGGTTCCTGCAACGGCTCCTTTGGGATTCCAATTGCCCAAAAAGCATATGGCAAATGCAATCCAGCCCCGCCCTCCAATGATATTTGTGGTAAACATTCCCAAGTACCCTACAGAGTAAAATGCGCCTGCAATGCCTCCCATCACTCCGGCCAAAAGGACCGTAAAGAACCGTACCGCATTTACATTGATACCGGCCACATCCACTGCCTCCGGATTTTCCCCGGTAGAACGGATGGTTAAGCCGAAGGAAGTCTTAAACAACAGAAAATAGGCTGCAGGAATCAGTAAATATACCACATAGGTCAATATATTCTGTTGGAAAAACACCGGACCCATAACAGGAATTTTGCTGAGAAGGGGAATGGCGATCTCTGGCAGAGGGCTGATTTTAAGGGGTGCGGTGGGGACACCGAACAATACCCTCTGTAGGTAGGTACAGATTCCGGCTGCCAGCACATTAATGGCCGTACCAGTTACAACCTGGTGCTGCTTTAAATAAATACATACCACGCCATACACGGCTGCCGCAACAAGTCCTGAAAGCATGGCAGCAAGAATTCCGATGAATGCACTGCCGGTCAAATAGGTTCCCACAAATCCGCCCCAGGCTCCCATAAGGAATATCCCTTCGATGGCGGTAACCATCATGCCCGAACGCTCCGCTATGACTTCCGCAATGGAGCCAAACAGCAGGGGCGTACTCATCATCAGTGCACGTTTTAATAAGCTTACGATCATAACCTGTTTCACGCTCCTTTCTGCAGTCTGCGCTTCTCTCTCCTGTTTTCCAGATAATGCCGGAAGAAATAGGATATGATAACGAACAGCATGACAAATCCCTGCATCAGATCAACAATGCTCGCAGGAACATTAACTCCCGGCATGCGCCCCATTAAATTTCCCATAACTCCCAGGGCGCCGAACAAAATGGAGGCGAAAATGATTCCAATGGGATTGGCATTGGCAAGTATTGCGATTCCCAGACCGGCGGAGCCTACCCCGCTGTTAAAATCCTGGATCAGCATATGCTGAACACCGTTTACTTCCGTAAACCCGGCAGCTCCCGCCAGGGCGCCGCTGATAAAAAATGCGGTCACAAAAATCTTGTTTGAATCAATTCCCGACATCCTGGCTGCGGAAGCGTTGCTTCCCACTGCCCGGATCCTGTATCCCAGAGGCGTTTTATAGAGCAGCACCCAGATGCCCACGGCGGCCAGAACCGCCAGCACAAATCCGATATGCAGCCTGGTCCCCTTTACAATAACAGGAAGCCATGCCGACCTTGTTATGGCGTCTGTCTGGGGATACTCCCCCTTGGATTCTTTTAAAAATGTGCGAAGCAGATAATTCATGACTGCCAAAGCAACGTAAGTGGACATCATGCTGACAAGGAATTCATTGGCTTTATAGCGTGCCTTTAAAAATCCGATCAAAGCGCCCATAAGACCTCCTGCCAGTGCCGCTGTCAGGCACACAAGAATCAGAAGTACCGCTGTGGGAACCTTTCCGTCAAGCTGCAGGGACAGGGTAATAGCAGCAATGGAGCCCATATAAAACTGTCCCTGTGCGCCGATATTAGATAAATTTGCCTTAAACGTAAAAGCAAAGGCCAGTGCCGTAAATATAAGGGGGGTTGCCTTTAAAAACACTTCCCCCATGGTATATTTATCCGTAAACATGGTATTGATGGAATATACAAATACTTCGACCGGGTTGATATGCAGCAGCAAAAGCATGAGGCCGCTTAAGAGCAGGCCGGCAATGATGGCAGCAGCATTTGTCACAATCAAGTCCCTGATTTTTGTATTCATGCTTTACGCCTCCTTCTCCTCTTTGTAGCCGGCCATTAATAGACCGATCCGTTCTGTGTTAAGCTGGCCATGGTCATAGATTCCCATAAAGGAGCCCTTGTAGATCACGGCAATCCTGTCGCAAAGCTGGAAAATCTCCGACAATTCCGTGGATACCAGCAGAATCCCCTTTCCATTCTTCCGCTCCGCCAGGATGTTGTTATGGATGTTATTGATGGCTCCCAGATCCAGTCCCCTGGTGGGCTGGTCCATGATCAGCACCTTTCCTGCGTTCCCCACTTCCCTGGCAAGAATAACCTTCTGCTGGTTTCCTCCGGATAACCCCTTGATCTGGGCATCCGGTCCAGGCGCCTTGATATCAAATTCACTTATGGCTTTTTGTGTGTCATTTTGAAGTTTCTTCTTATTTAAAAAGCCACGTGAAATCCATTTCTTATCAAAGCTTGTTTTTAGCATCATATTTTCAGCCAGGGTCATCTCTCCCACCATGGCATCCCGGTAACGGTCTACCGGAACGTATCCGATTCCCAGATCAATGCGCTCCCTGATGGAAGTTGATGTAATATCCGTACCATTTAAAAGCACCTTTCCCGAGGTCACAGGTAAGGCGCCGCAAACCACTTCGCAAAGCTCCTCCTGCCCGTTTCCGCTCACTCCTGCCACTCCAAAGACCTCACCTTCCATGATCTGAAATGACAAATCACTTAAAAGAGGGGTTTCTCCTTTGCGCTGCACGGTGACGGAAGACAGCTCCAGACAGACCTTTTTTTCTTTTTGCTCTTCCGTCTGTTCCCGCTTTGGGGGCACCATTTCTTTCCCCATCATCAGCCTTGTCAGTTCCACCTCATTGGTATCCTTTGCAGATAAGTCTCCCGTNNGTAAGCCTTCCATTTCGCATAACGATGATCCTGTCTGCCACCTCCATGACTTCCTTCATCTTATGGGTGATGAAAATGACAGAATTTCCCCTGGACGTATACTCTTTTACAAACTCCATCAGCGTTTCCGCCTCCTGGGGTGTCAACACAGCCGTAGGCTCATCCATGATCAGAAGGCTTGTCTTTAAATAGAGGGCCTTAAGGATTTCCACCTTCTGCTGCACTCCAACTGCAAGCTCCTCCACCTTTGCATCCACAGGAATTTGAAACCCGTACTGGGCAGAAAGCTCCTCTACTTCCTTTTTGCATTTTTCGTAATCAATGACTCCGTTTACATTGCCTAAAATAATATTTTCCGTAACCGTATGGGCGGACACCAGAGAAAAATGCTGCTGGATCATGGAAATTCCCAAAGCCATGGCATCCTTCGGGGAGGTGATCCTCTGTTCCTTTCCATCCATCAGGATCTGCCCCTCATCTGCCTTGTAAAGGCCATAGAGGATCTTCATAACCGTGCTTTTTCCTGCCCCGTTTTCTCCCAATAGTGCCAACACCTCTCCCCTATTTACAGAAAAAGAAATGTCCTTGTTTGCCACGACTCTGGCAAAGTATTTTGATACATTCTTTAATTCAAAAAATGGTGTATTCACGAAGCTCCTCCTCCTCTTCAAACGATGAGGGCTCCGCAGTTCAAACAATCCNNCAAACATGGCCTGTAAATCTACCTTGCCATCCTTAAAATCCTTAATTCCCTGGTCTACCGCATCCTTTACTTCCTGGGAAATATTATCGGTATATACCGGTACAAAGATATCTTCATTAATACCTGCTTCATGAACCATATTTCCGGAAAGCTTGCCATCCATATAAAGGCCCAGAGCCCAGATATAGAAATTCTTAAAATCGAAATTTACAGAAGCTATGACAGTATTAGGATCAATGGTGGTCTGGTCACTGGAAAAGCCAATAAATTTAGCGCCTTTTGCCTTGGCTGCTTCAATGCTGCCAAGACCTACTTCGTTGGCGTATACAAACATGGTGTCTGCTCCGTTGTCGATCATCTGCTCTGCCATCTGTTTGCCAAGGGCTACGTCGTTCCAGCTGTTGGCATAAGCTCTTGTAGCCTTTGCGCCGGTAATGCCGCGGCTTTCAGCGATCTTAACAGAATTCTTTTCATACACATCCATTAAATGCTCCATCGGCTCATTGGGGAAGCCTCCGATGGTTGCGAAGTTTCCGTTCTTTGTCACATTTCCTGCAAGAATGGAAGCAATATAGCTTGCTTCATATTCTTTGGGGAAAATGGGAGCCACATTGTCCCCATCACATTTGGAGCCGTTTACCGCGCAAAAAGTAGTATTCTTATAATTTGGGGCTACTGCTGGCACCGCTTCGTCAAACTGGGAACCAGCCGCCATTATGAGGTCATAGCCTCGTTCCGCATATTCACGGAAGGTTGACTCATAATCAGATGCCTGCACGTTCTCTACGTATTCCATTTTGGTACCCAGCTTTTCGTTACAGGCTGTAAGACCTGCATAGTTTGTGGCGTTCCAGCTCTGGTCATTGATGGGACCGGGAAGGATGAGGACAATTTTATAATCCATCCCACTTTTCCCTCCTGCCTGAGCCTTTGTTTCAGCTGCACCCTCTGTTTTTCCGCCAGCACTGCAGCCACTGAGTACGAGTGCTGCTGCCGTTACTGCTGCCATGAGCAATGCGCCAAATCTTTTCTTCATACTATGTTCCTCCTTTTTTTGCGTCCATCCGCATCAATATCTGACACTTCCGCAGTTATCGACACGATTCACAGACGTTTACGAGTTGTTTGTAGTAATAGATTATCATTTTCTGACAGTCATCGCAATTCTATAAGATTACTATTTATACCAAAATATTATGTTATTTGTTATTTTGACCAAATAAAATAAAGACAGGAGAAACTTTTTGGTCATTTTCCCGTCTTTTTTTAAACTATATCAAATGGCTCTGCCGCCTGTTTCTATACTCCAGGGGCGTAATCCCATATGCTTTTTTAAAGGCACTGCTAAAATATTTCGGCTCTTTGTAACCTACCATCTCCGCCACTTCCGCCACTTTATATTCTACATGGTTTAAATATGACTTTGCCTTTTGCATCCGGTATTCTGTAACGTATTCCATGAGGTTTTTACCTGTATGACGCTTCNNCTTAAAAAGCTCACATAAGTAATTGGGGGACAGATGCAGCTCTCCGGCCATATCCTTTAACGTAATTCTGCCTCCATAGTGGACCTCAATATACTGGATCGCTTTTAAAACCAATAAATTTCCAACCTCATTTTCCACTTCCAACCGCTGGCCCTGTTTTTCTTCCTTTTCCGTAGTTACAGGAAAAAGCTCCCGTTCAACTTCTCTTAGCACGGCAAGAAGCTCTCTCGGATCCGTGGGTTTTAACAAATATCTGGTCACTCCCAGCTCTATGGCTTTCTGGGCATAGGAAAAATTGCTGTACCCGCTTAAAATGATGATGCGGATGCTTAAATTTTTTTCCCGGATCTGTCGGATCAGCTCAAGGCCTGATACTTCCGGCATTTTTATATCCGTAATGATCACGTCGGCTTCCAATTCATACAGGGCCTTGAGAGCCGACCGGACGTCTTCAAATACCCCTGTTACCTGAAAGCCTTCCTGGGCATCCAGCAGTTTAAAAAGCCCTTTTCTGATTTTAGGTTCGTCATCCACGATGATCAGCTTCATGTCTTACGCTTTCTCCTTTCTTTCCTCCTGATTCCGTCAGAGTTCCATGGCCTTTGGGTATGCGCAGGCTTACAATGGTTCCTTTTCCATAGGTACTTTCTATGGAAATACCATAGGCTTCCCCATAATGGAGCCGGATACGCCGGTTTACGTTCCTGACCCCGATTCCGGTATGCCCTTCCCTCTCTATATCAGGCACTTCATCCCTTAGGTGGTTAAGCTGCTTAAGAGTCATGCCGATTCCATTGTCTTCAACCGTAATAAGCATTTCATCTCCAAGATCTTTTATGAGGATGCGGATCATCCCTTTCCGGTTTCTAGACTCAATTCCATGGGTGATGGCATTTTCCACAATGGGCTGCAGGATGAATTTAATAACCCCATTATTTTCGTANNCCTGTTCATCCGCTAAGTTCTCCTCTGTTTCCAAGTCATATTCCAGACGTTCTTCCAGACGGTTTTTTTGAATTTTTAAATAACACTGCACATATCCGATTTCTTTTTCAAGGGGCACAAAGGCATTTTCGTCTTCTATGCTGTAGCGCATAAGGCCTGCCAGGGAAAGGATGATGTCGCTGATATCATATTCTCCCCTGTCAATGAGCATCCAGTTGATGGAGTCCAGGGTATTATAGAGAAAGTGGGGATTGATCTGTGCCTGAAGCGCCTGGACCTCCGCATTCTTCTGGGCGATTTTCTCCTGATAGACTTGCCTGATCAGGGTATTGATCTCTTCCAGCATATAATTGAAGGATTCTGTCAGTTCCCCGATTTCATCCTTTCTCTTATTGGGAACCCGAACGGCAAAATCTCCCTTCTGCACCTGTCCCATTGCCTTTGACAGTCGCTTGATCGGCCTTGCCATGGTATAAACCAGAAGAACGATGACCCCGGCAATGCCAAGGGTGCTTACCACTCCCACCAGCCAAATGGCTTTGTTTAAATCCCCTGCCTGGGGAAACAATCCTTCAAAGGGTATGGCCGAATAGGACCTCCAGCCTGTGATACCGTTATATTGCCCGCAGACATAATACCTCTTTCCGTTCCACTCTAGCGTGGAGCGCCGGATCCCCCGCTCAAACCGGTCATTAATTTCTTCCTGCCACCCATTGTTTATCTTGGGATTGCTGCAGATCACCTGTCCCTTCTGGTCTAAAATAAACAGGTACTGGTACTGAAACAGCCCCTGATTCCCTAAAAGCAGATTGCTGAACATGTCCGGATCCAGCTCAATCACCATGATACCCAGATTCTTCTCTTCATCCCTGTCCCGAATGGCCCTGACCACGGTAACCGCCTGATGCTCTTCTCTTGGATCTGAAAAAAGCTTTGGCATAATGCCCGTCCAGACAGCCTTATTGTTCCTGCTGCCCACGGCATCATCATAGCTTTTAAATATTTCTCCCGAAATATACTCAGTGTCGAACCCATTGATATTGGCTGTTGTATACATCACCTGAGAGGCATTGATGATGGAAATATCCATCTGTTCCCCAACCGATTTGATGAGGCTTCTGCAGTAATCATCAAGATAAGTACGGCTGACTCCCTTATCCCCATCATCCCAGCCGGGAGTGCAGGCATCGCGCACAAGCTGGCTGGCCACCGCATTGTCAAGGATCTCCATGATATAGCGGACCTTAACATTAATATTGATATCAATGCGGTTAATGGTGTCTGACATTTCCTGCTTTTTATTCTTCACCACAATGTCCTTGCTATGGGAAAAGGAGAGACTCCCTATAATAGCCCCTTCGATCATGGCCGTTATAATAAACACCAGAGTCAATTTCATTCGGAACGACAAATGCTTCATTTTCCCACCTCCGGGCACATGTTACTGTCTTTGTAACAGTTTTCGACAATTCCTAGATAAATATTACATCCCTCTGTGAATTGTGTCAAATTGCTTTTGCTGCAATCGTGCCTGGAGTTATGCTTTTTGCCCTGTTCCTTGCGCATCCGCAAAATATCCAGGGAAATTTGGCGAAAAAAGGAGTCTGCCGGTTAACACGCAACAAAAAACACGGAAAGAGCTCCTTCTCCTTCCGTGTTTATCTTAAACTTGCATAAAACGCATCACAGGCTTACGGTATCAGTAGCCTGCGGCGATATATTGTTCAATTAATTTATCCAGTTCTACACTTCTGTGATAAATAATATCTTCATCATCATGCTCAATACTTTTATTTAATCTTTCCCTTGCTTCTTCAATATCTTGTATTAACTCTTCTTTTGACATCATCATATCATTACTTCTCCTTTGCTCTTTTTTCGTATCTGTCTGTGTTTGCAGAAGAGCACAAGAGTAGATATCACTACCAGAATTAATGAAAGTGCCTGAGACACCGGAATGCCAGTACTAAAGAATATTAGCTGGTCCGTGCGCAGTCCTTCAATCCACACTCGTCCCAAACCATAGCCAAGCAGGTAAATAAAAAGCATCTCCCCATCAAATCTCTTGCGTTTTCTGTACCAAAGCATAAATGCCAGTACGCAGAGATTCCAGACTGACTCATATAAGAAGGTAGGATGCACCTGTATATACTCCACTCCGTCTCTTACGATCAAATGGTTCAAAAGCTCTCTTGATATCATATTCTCATTAACCAGCGCTCTTCTGATTCTCATAGCAAACAGGCTGTCGGTATATCCGCCAAACGCCTCGCAATTAAAGAAGTTTCCCCATCTTCCTATAATCTGCCCGGTTATCAATCCTAGGCATCCAGTGTCAGCCAAGGAAAAGAAGGAAAGTTTCTTCACCCTGGCGTAAACAGTTAGAGTTATGACAGCCCCTATGACACCTCCATAGATGGCCAGTCCTCCTGCCCTGAGATTTAAAATTTGAAGCAGATCATCTTTATAATTGTCCCAATCAAATAAAACATAATAGATTCGGGCTCCCATAATAGATATTATGATTGCATACAGAACAAAATCCAGATAAATATCCGGGTCCTGCCCCCTGCGTTTTGCATCCCTTGTCGCAACCCAGAGACCTGCTAATATTCCAACCCCTATGATAATCCCGTAAAATGCAATGCGGAATCCAAATATTGAGATACTGTTTTGTAAATGGTCGATTGTTATACCCAAATGAACAAAACTAATATCTGCCGTATTTGCCATTCGTCTTCTCCTTTCGATGTTTTCTTTATTTTACCCCGTGAAAACACAAAAATCAAACATATTCGCCCGACATATTCAACTATAATTCGACAAAGCTTTGATTCTTGCGTTTTTCTCTTTTAATTTTGCGGATAATATGATATTCTATATTAGTTGCAGATAAAAATCAACCATGAATATAAACAATATTAGGAAGGTAATTGCTATGAAATTAGGTATTGTCGGATTACCAAACGTAGGTAAAAGCACCCTGTTCAATTCTCTTACAAAGGCCGGTGCGGAATCTGCGAACTATCCATTTTGTACCATTGATCCCAATGTCGGAGTTGTTCCCGTTCCGGATGCGCGCTTAGGCCAACTGGCCGCTCTTTATAATTCCGCAAAAATCACCCCTGCCGTGATCGAATTTGTCGATATTGCAGGACTTGTAAAAGGAGCTTCCAAAGGGGAAGGCCTGGGCAACCAGTTTCTTTCCAACATCCGTGAAGTTGATGCCATCGTACACGTTGTCCGCTGCTTTGAGGATACCAATGTAATCCATGTGGATGGAAGTGTAGATCCACTGCGTGATATTGAAACCATAGATTTGGAACTGATCTTTTCCGATTTGGAAATCCTGGACCGCCGCATCTCCAAATCAACCAAGGGCGCTATGAATGATAAGTCTCTTGCAAAGGAGCTGGGGGTTTTAAAAAGGATCAAAGCTCACTTAGAGGATGGAAATCTGGCAAGGAGCATAGAAATTGAGGATGAAGATGAAAGAGAATTTATTACCGGCCTCAATCTTCTCACCTATAAACCAGTGATCTTCGCTGCCAATGTCTGTGAGGACGACTTAGCTGATGACGGCGCTTCCAATGATTATGTGGGAAAGGTCCGCAAATTCGCAGAAGAAAACAACAGTGAAGTATTTGTGATCTGCGCGCAGATCGAACAGGAAATCGCAGAACTGGAAGAAGACGAGAAAAAGATGTTCTTAGAGGATCTGGGACTTACAGAATCCGGTCTGGAAAAACTGATCGCAGCCAGCTATCATTTACTGGGGCTCATCAGCTACTTAACTGCCGGCCCGACCGAGACAAGGGCTTGGACCATCAAGGAAGGAACCAAAGCGCCCCAGGCTGCCGGTAAGATCCACACTGATTTTGAGCGGGGCTTTATCCGCGCAGAGGTTGTGAATTACCAGGATCTTCTGGATTGCAAAACCTACAGCGCGGCCAAGGAAAAAGGCCTGGTTCGCCTGGAAGGCAAGGAATACGTGGTGAAGGATGGGGATGTTGTCCTGTTCCGCTTTAATGTATAGAAAGTATTTAATCGCGGTCACTTATTGAAGGCCGGAATATATTGGTCAGCGCCAGAAGGCGCTGGCCTTCTTTTATGTCTTTTCTTCTTACCCGCTGATCCCCCGGTCATCATGACTGATAATTTATGTCAATAATGAGATTGTTCTTGTAAACCCACTTTCTTATGCTATAATATGACGTGGCCATGCAGAAAGCCTTTTTGCAGCCAAGACAAACGCTTTAGAAAAAAAGAAAAGGGAGCATTCATCGATGAAAACATTTGCAAACGCAATCATAGCCGGGATTGCCATCAGTATAGGCGGAGTAATTTATTTAACTCTTGAAAATCATATAGCCGGTTCTTTTTTATTTTCAATCGGATTATTTACCATATATACTTTCGGTTTTAATCTGTATACAGGAAAGGTATGTTATATTGTTAATGAAAAACCTTCTTATTTATTAACAATACTTATTGTATACATAGGGAATTTTGCAGGAACGGTTGGAGCCGGAATTGTATTTAAACATACCAAACTGGTCAGGCTAGTGGATCATACAAGTGAACTTGTGAATATGAAGCTGTCAGATACCCTGTTCAGCACTTTTATCATGGCTGTTATGTGCGGTATTATGATGTGCATCGCCGTTATAGGATATCAAACCATAAAAGACGGTATTGGAAGATATTTATCCTTGGTCTTGCCGGTCATGGTATTCATCCTTTCCGGATACGAACACAACAAAACAAAAAAATTTTTTTTTTTTTTTTTGAAAAAAAAATAAAAAAAAAANNTATGTTTTATTTTACCATGGGAAATGCCTGGAATGCAAAAGCATTCCTGTATATCCTGGTTATTTCTGCGGGAAATTTGGCAGGGGGAAGCCTCATTCCATTGGCAAAAAAATATCTTAATGAAGAAGCTCCCCTCCTGCATTAGGAAATTCCGGGTTATTTGACGTTCTTAAATCAAAGCCATCTGGCTATGATATATACGATAAGAACTGATACGAAAAGAGCTGTTTTGACTCTGAAGCCGGTAACGTAATTCCGGCAACACCGTTCACTAAGTTTTTTACTCATATTTTCCCATCCCTCCAAGCAGAAATCAATTAGTACCTTCTACTAATACTATAATAAGGAATGTCTTTTTTTTATAGGTTGTAATTATCGTTTGTGATATGTCATATTTTCGTTATATAAAATCCAACTGTAATTTTTTCTGATCCCATGATAGATCATATGAGTAAGATTTTATTTTAGGAGGTGTGGCCATGTCTGTTTGGGATCCATGGAGAGATGAGTGCTGGGCCATGATACGCCAGCGG
>DJBG01000142.1 GCA_002429965.1 Hungatella sp. UBA5982 | reverse complement strand
CCTTCCCCACGGTATCCCTTACCGTTACAAGCAGCCCTTCCGATACCCGGTCAGATAATTCCACATCCTTTGCCTGGGTGAAATAGCGTTCCATGGTATGCATCATAATATCCGCACCACCGCTTGCCGTCTGATAATCAGGCAGCGTGTAAGTGAGCTCTGGATTCATGGCTGCAAACAGGGGCCTTGCACAGTCATGATTGTAAGAACGCTTTAATATGCCCCGGTCCTTTGTTTCTATGGTCACAACTGTTGAATTGCTGGTTTCTGAGCCTGTTGCCGCAATGGTTGTGATACAGCCCACCGGCGCGATCCTGGTTGTTGTAGTTTTGCCCACAAACAGATCCTCAAGGTCAAATTCATTTGCAAGACCATATGCAATGGCCTTGGAGGAATCGATGGCGCTTCCGCCTCCTACACCCAGGATAAAATCAATGCTTTCCTTTTTGCAGAGTGCAACGCCTTCCTTTACATGAGAGAGCCTTGGATTTGGAACAACACCGCCGAAATCAACATATTCAATTCCGGCAGTTTTAAGGCTCTCATGGATCCGGTCCAGGACACCGGTTTCACTTAAATAAGTACCGCCGAAATGGACCATCACCTTTTTGAAACCTCGGGAAGCGATTTCCGCACCGACACGGGTCTCGGCACCTTTTCCGAAAATGACTTTGGTAGGATTATAAAATTCAAAATTTTCCATAGTTCAATCTCCCTTTTTATTAATTTTATCTGTTGCTCATTCGATTATAAATGCTTTCCTATAAAAATAATAATTATTAAATTGCACCATCATAGTGCGGGATATTATCCGAATAGTTAGGTAAGATTTAAAGTTTTCACTTATTTTTATGAAAAGGCCACAAATATATAAAATATCCACGTGAACACTGTTGGAGTAGGGGGTAGGTCAGGCCGTGAATAAGAATTACACTAATCTGGTGCAAAAAATTGATTTGTTAATAAGTCCTATCCTTGCTATGATTTATGCATGAATACGAAATAATTTAAGCTCACTGGAGGATATAGCATGGATTTAGTNNAAAGGCTGGTTCAATTTGATTTAGATGCGGATACGAAGGAGGAGGCTATCTTAAAAATAGCATCTCTGATGTATGATTCGGGCAAAGTGGCGGATAAGGACGCATATACACAGGGAGTCTTTGAAAGAGAAAAGGAATTCTCTACCGGGATTGGCATGCACGTTGCGATTCCGCACTGTAAAAGCAGCGTGGTTAAGGAAGCGGCATTCGCTTTGGTCAAGTTAAAAAATGAGATCGACTGGGGTTCTTTCGATAATAAACCAGTAAAACTTGTTATCATGCTGGCAGCTCCGGATGACGGGGACAACATTCATTTGACAATGCTGTCTACACTGGCTAAGAATTTAATGGAGGATGAATTCCGGGCAGGACTTCTGCAGTCAGAATCCATTGAAGATATAAAAAAAGTTTTAAAAGAGAAGGGGGTATAATTTATGTACATTGTATGCGTCACAGCTTGTCCGGTAGGAATTGCCCACACTTACATGGCAGCGACAAACCTTGAGAAGGCTTTCAAAAAAGCGGGGCATGAGGTAAAGGTTGAAACACAGGGAGCACAGGGACTTGAAAATGAGATTACGGAGGAGGATTTAAAAAGGGCAGATGCAGCCATTATTGCAAGTGATATCAGAATCAAAAATATAGAACGCTTTGATAATGTTCCCACCATGACGGTTGCTGTACAGGAAGCAGTAAAGGATCCGGAAGGCATAGTATCTGAATTAATGGAGGCATTGAGTTAATTATGGCTGAGATCAAGAGAAAAAATGCGAAAAAGAAAAGTACCGGAGCTTTTATAAAGGATTCCTTTATGACAGGTATTTCTTATATGATTCCGGTCATCGTTGGAGGGGGCGTTTTACAGGCGATTGCAAAGATGATGGGAGGCTACAATATTGGAGCAGATATGGCTACCATTGACTCTTTTGCAAAGGTAATTTATCTGATTGGATCCAGCTTATGGCAATTTACCGTACCAGCAGTAGCCGCATTTACCGCTTATGCCATGGCGGATAAGCCGGGGATCGCTCCCGGTCTTGCCATGGGAGCCCTTGCCAATTCCATAAACACCGGTTTTGTGGGTGGTTTGCTAGGCGGTATTCTGGCGGGATATGTGGTCCTTGCGATAAAAAAAATCAAGGTTCCAAAAAACCTGCAGGGAATTATGCCTATTCTGATCATTCCGGTATTTGCAACGCTGATTTGCGGGCTCATTATGTCCNNATATTGGGTGCAGTAATCGGTGCCATGATGTGTTTTGATATGGGAGGGCCTATTTCAAAAACCGCGGCTATGTTTACCAATGGCCTTAATGCTGATGGTTTCTTCATACCCACATCAGCCAAAATGTGTTCAGGCATGACGGCTCCGTTAGGTATTGCATTTGCCACCTATTTAGGTGGTAAAAAGAAATTTGATGATGTTGACAGGGAAAATGCGAAATCTGCTTTTCTGCTATCCTTCTGCTATATAGAGGAAGCGGTTATTCCTTATCTGGTGAAAGATCCGGTCAGGGTTATAGCTTCCTGCATGATCGGAGGTGCGGTTACCGGCGGATTATGCATGGTGACCATGCTTGAGTCTCCCGCTGTGCATGGAGGGGCATTCGTTATCGCTATGACTTCCAATCCGCTGCTTTTCATAGGATTGTGGCTGCTGGGAAGCTGTATTACAGGTGTCTTATATGCGGTCCTGAAAAAACCCTTACCTGTTAAAGAAAAGGAAACTGACGGTCAATCATAAACGGAAAGGGTGCTTCCAGCACCCTTCTTTCTAAATAAGGAGTAATTTATGTACGTATCAATGAAAGACATGCTGCTGCATGCCCATGATAACAATTATGCTGTCATGGCAATCAATGTAGTTAATATGGAACAAGTAAAGGCTTGTATTGAAAGTGCGGAGGAAGAAAAATCTGCCGTAATTCTCAATGTTTCACCCAGGCAGATGAAGGCCCATGCTTATCCTTACATCATCGCGCCCATGGTAAAAAATCTGGCGGAGTCTGCCGGTGTTCCCATCGCCCTGAATGTTGACCACGGTGTAAACATGGAGGATATCACAAAGGCAATTCAATGCGGGTATTCCAGTGTCATGGTGGATGCCTCCAGCTATGAATTTGAAGAGAATATTCGCCGTGTTCGTGCAGTTGTTTCCTTGGCTCATGCCAAAGGAATCTCAGTGGAAGCAGAGCTTGGTCATGTGGGGGTGGCTGCAGACGCAGATGGGGAAAATACGGATTATTACACAAATGTGGCACAGGCCAGAGAATTTGTAGAGCGGTCGGGCTGTGACTGTCTTGCAGTGGCGGTCGGAACCGCCCACGGCAGTTATCCAAAAGACAGAATCCCAAAGCTGGATTTTGATCGGTTAAAGGAATTAAGAAAAACCATAAATGTCCCGTTGGTACTTCACGGGGGAAGCGGTGCCGGAGAAGAAAATATTACCAGAGCGGTTGCTTGCGGAATTAACAAGATCAATGTCTGTACGGACTTGATGAACCACGCGAAAACCAGTTTACTAAGGGCACTGGAGGAGGAGCCAGGTATTCAGTACATGGAGTTAAACGAAAGGGTTGAAGAATCCATGAAAGATTTTATCAAAGCCTATATGCGTCTCATCGGCTCCAACAACCGGTATACGTTTAAAAAGCATACCGGTCCTGAATTTGACTGAGCAAGACGGAGGTTAACAATAAAAGGTAAGCTTGAGGGCAATCAACCAAGGATTGCCCTCATTTTTTCTGCAGTTTCTTCCTGGGAAGAGAGGCTTCTAAGGTAGTGGTGGGTCATGTTTAGAATAGTATGGCCCAGGAGTTTCTGAAGCTCCGTATGAAGGCGTGTCTGCCAGCGGTCTAAAGGGATAGGGGAGTTGGGTTTAATTCCAGGCAATATATCCGCTGGGCGTCATTTACGTGATCCGCTTGAATACATTGCTGAAATAATAGGGATCATCATATCCGGCCATGGAGGAACAGTTATGATGGGTCAGGTTCAATAAAGGAACTTGAAGAAAAGAGGAAATAGCAGAACAGGGAAAGAAAGCAAGGAATACTATAGCAGAAGGATCCATGGAAAGGGGCAATTTTATGAGTAAGATTGAAAGGTTTGATATGCAAAGGAGAGTCGTATCACACATGGTGACAACCTCATGGCAAAATATTCCCCATGTATCTTATTTGTACGAACCAGATATTACAACGTTTTATCATGAGTATAAAGAACTTACCAAAGAACGAAAGAAGGAGGGCCCCCAAATATCGTTCAACACGATAATGCTTCGTGTCATTGTAGAAGGCTTGAAATCAGCTCCGCAACTTAACGCTGCGATTTCCTATCATCACAAAAAGGTGGAAGGAAGTTTAAAAATACAGGATGATATAAACATCAGTATCCCTTGGCTTCTCCCGGATGGAAGAATGATTACTCCGGTCCTTTTGAAAGCTCAAACAAAAACCTTAAATGAACTCTCGGATGCGATATCGGAACTGGGAGAAAAAATTCAAAATACAAATATAGACGAGCTGCTTTACCGTGCAGCACAAGACGATACGCTCGCTGCCATTAAGCGATGTCAGTTGGGCGTTTTGAGAAGGATAATCGCTGCGCAGATAAGCATTCACCGCGTAAAAGGGCTTACGGGAAAGGAAAAATCGGAATATTACAAAATTCCAGAGGACAAACGGCTAACGGCACGAAATTTACTGAGCGGCACGGTTACGGTTTCAAATATAGGCTCTCTATATAAAGATCAGAAAGGATCTTTTGGCTTGCTTGAGATCATTCCGCCTCAAGTCTTTGTTATCGGACTAGGGGCAGTTCAGGAGAAACCAGGCGTTTATATTGACGNNACAAGACCTGCTTTTGGCCTTCGTTCGTCATAAGAGTTACTACAACAGAGCAAAGGTTGAGGCAGGTGGGGCAAAGTATATCATTATATTCCTCTTCAGATCTCTCTAAATTTGTCTTGTAAATGATTAAAAATGATCTCAAATAAGAGTGTAGCAATTAACGAGCAAATTATGGAAGATATAGTACGATTCATAAATTCTTTGTTTGTTACCAATCCTTTTATTATATTGATGACTTTTCCTATCATAAATTTTATCCTTCCTCCTATTATTGCTTAGTTATATTTAAAGTTTTTATCATACTGATATATAAATATTTATACTGTAATAGGAATAGAAGTGAACTGTAAACTTAATTGTAACAAGTGATAATTTTCGTATCTACCTTTTTAGCATAGATTCAGTTAGGAGTCTGGTATTCAAATTCAGAATAGTGTTCTATCTAACAACCTCAAAAACAGATTTATAATACAAGCAAGGGCAAGAACCATAGAATAATGGTCTTGCCCATAAATAACTGTTAATATTTTATGTTGGTTTTATGAGTTTACACCGACTTTGAAGGGGGCTATAATTAAAGTCGCTTAGCTTTAAAGTAATGTCCAAGTTTATCTGTAGCAATAATTGCATCACAAACTATTTCAGGAGTTAATGTTAATGGCATATTTCCCATTGTATCATTAGGGCTACATGCTAATTCGGCAACTTTCATTAATTCATCTATTTTAATCTCATGAATCCCAAGATCCTCCAGAGTTGTAGGCAATCCAACATCTAAACAAAAATTCATCACTTCTTCAAATTCTTCCGGAGAAGCGTTTTCAAGTACTAATTGAGTTAAAGTACCAAAAGCCACTTTCTCACCATGGTAACACTGATGTGTTTCATGTATAGCTGTAAATCCATTATGAATCGCATGGGCTGCTGCGATACCACAGCTTTCAAAACCAATACCTGAAAGATATGTATTTGCTTCAACAATGTTTTCCAGTGCTTTTGTACATACTTTTGCTTGTGCTGAAACAAGAGCCTTAATACCGTTAGTAAGTAATGTATCATAGCATAATTTGGCTATTGCCATAGAGGTGATGGTATAGTAGCCGCCAATAAAGTTAGGACTGTTTGACTGCATACATGCACGAGCTTCAAAATAGGTTGCCAACGCATCTCCCATTCCAGATACAAGTAAACGTGCCGGAGCAGAACTAATTACTTCAGTATCGACCAAAACCATATTTGGATTTTTAGGAAGGAAAAGATACTCTTCAAATGCGCCATCATCCGTATAGATAACTGATAAAGCACTGCATGGAGCATCTGTTCCGGCAATGGTAGGAACGATTACTACAGGAGCTTCTGCATAAAAAGCAAGAGCTTTGGCTGTATCGTGGATCTTTCCTCCGCCAATTCCAACTACTACATCGCAACCAGATTCCTTATATATTTTCACTAAGCGATCAATTTCATTGCGAGAGCACTCGCCTTGAAAGGTTTCGAAAAATAATTTTGTATTATATTCTTTTGCACTCTTTGCGATAGGTTCTTTAACACGTCCCTTACCTGATTCGCTAACTAAAATAAAGGGCGCCTTTCCTATATTTTGCAAATGTTTACATAGCTCACCTAATATCCCTCTGCCTTGAACGTAACGTTCAGGGCTGCCAATTATATTAGCCATGTTAATTCCTCCTTAGATTGTTAGTTTGATAGTTATATATCGATAATTATTTACCGGTATAATATATTATATTTTTATTATACATAAATGTCAATCTAGATAAGTAATTATAGTTAATTTTTTATCAAAGGATATTAGAGATCCAGGACTGTCAGCAGTTTCACAGATCGCTTATTAAGCGTGACCATTTAGTATAATCCAGTTATACTAGTTAGTCAGATACACTTGCTGCAATCAAATGGGCTATATCCAGAGGTTTATCATTATATAATTATTACTTACAAATCTACATTTCAAATGCCATCTTGCATTTTATTCCAGGATAAGATAAGATTAAAATAATTTGTTAAAACCTATGATGCAGGATGAAAGGAGTAAATGAAATATGGCCAGTATACGAGATGTTGCATTAAAAGCTGGAGTTGGGATAGGAACGGTTTCCAGGGCTTTGAATGGGACTGGTTATATAGCAGAGGAAACTAAGAAAAAGATTCTTGATGCAGTAAAAGAACTGGAGTATGTTCCCAATGAATTGGCTCAGAATCTATATCGTAAACGTTCCGGCTTTGTAGGAGTCATGGTTCCGGATCTGGAGCATCCTTTTTTTTCGGGTTTGACAAAATACATAGAGAATGAACTGTACAAACGTGGTTATAAATGCATGACCTGTGGTGTTGACAAGAAATTCTTAAAACAGGAAGAGTATCTGGAGATGCTGCAGAGAAACGTTATGGATGGGCTGATCAGCTGTGTAGACCTGGCCGTGGATACAGATATAAGTAATATACGGCGTCCTATTGTATGTATGGATAGAAGCTGGGGGCCTAATGTGGCGAATATTCATTCAGATCATCGCCGGGGAGGTCTGATGGCAGCCGAAGCCTTATTAAAAGGAGGATGCCAAAAAGTGGTGCAATTCATGCCCATGCCATTTGATAATTGGGGTTTTTTAGAAAGGCACAAAGTATTTCGGGAGAGAATGGAAGGTGAGGGACGGAGTGTTCTGGAGGTATATACCCCTACAGACCGTATGGTTTTTGAATATAGTGATTGGGTGAAGCAGGAGTGTGCAAGGTTTATTGATTATGCAGATGGTATTTTTGCAGATGATATAGCAGCTATTACTTGTCTGAAGGTAGCCAGGGAGCATCAGATTGATGTACCCGGAAAGCTTAAAATTGTGGGGTACGATGGAATACCTCTTACCAGAATCATACATCCCACCATTACAACAGTATGTCAGAACCTCCCTGAGATAGCGAAACGGTGTGTAAATACGATTATGCAGGAAATTGAAGGCGCTAAGCTTATAGAGCTGGAACAGATTGTGGATGTGAGTTTCCAGGAAGGCGGAACTGTTTAAGCAGACTGCGAAAAAGATATGAAAAAAAGAAAATATGACGATATGCATTATAATACAACATATCGCTTTTATATAGTGAAGCCGCTCCATGAAGAAATGTCTTAGATTCTTCATGGAGCGGCTTTGTTTTGAAATTCTATAGTTTTACACCTTAATTAAATTTCATACAGTGAAAGACTCTACAAATAAACAAACTTTCATTACGCATGTTCCGCTAAAAACGGTAAAGTTAAAAAGACTTAGGACTTGTATATCTGACAGTGAAGATAGAACTTCTGCATTAAAATATATTTATATATAGAATTGGAGAGCCATGATACCGGATTAAAGGTGAGGAACTGGTATAGAGCTGATATAGAACAAATCCATAACAAATGCGGTTTAATACAAAATTAATGTAGAACAGATGTGGAACAGTAGTTTTAAATAGGGCAATGGAACTGAATAAGAATANNGAATTGTAATAAATGCACAAATAAAACGAGTAAAAATTAGGACTAATAAATAAATATATTTTTTATTTTACAGATATATTGACATAATATACAAATTAAACTATAGTACAAGATGTGGAACGGGTTTCACATAAAAAATGTCACAAAGAAATATCCATATAGGGAATATGTGCAGACTGCTTAGGGAAAAAATCCGCCATCCATTCATAGTTCCGTAAAAGGAAAGGAGGAGAAATCAGGTATGAGTAAAAGTCTTAAAGAAACAAAGGTCATGCTGAAAAGCAAGAGGGATTTTAAGGGGAGTCTGCAAAAAGCGTTGGCTTGTTGGCAGCTGTATGTACTTTTGATCCCCGCTTTGATCTGGCTTGCGGTGTTTGCTTATTATCCTATGTACGGGTTGATTATAGCCTTTAAGGATTTTAAGCCGAGAGTTGGAATTATCGACAGTCCCTGGGCGATGCCGCTGTTTAAGCACTTCCAGACATTTTTCAGCACCAGCATTGCCATGACCGCCATTAAGAATACGGTAATTATCAGTTTGGAGAGTTTGGTCATTGCATTCCCGATACCGATCGTCTTTGCGCTTTTGTTAAACCAGATCACCAGAAACGGGCCAAGAAAGGCGATTCAGACAATCTCTTATGCACCTTACTTTATGTCAAACGTGGTTGTGGTAAGTATTATTACCGTTTTATTTTCTGCAAATGGTTTGGTTAACAACTTGATCAGAGGTGCGGGAGGGCAGGAAATCCTGTTTACCAGTTCGGCAGATTGGTTCCGAATTTTGTTCATAGGATCAAACATCTGGCAGACTATGGGATTTAATGCCATCATATTCATTGCAGCGCTCATAGGAATTAGCCCTGACTATTATGAGGCGGCAATTATTGACGGGGCATCCAGATTTCAGAGGATATTGTACATAGATATACCACTAATCCTGCCGACGATCATTTTGATGTTCATTCTGACGGTAGGAAATATTATGAACGTGGGTTACGAGAAAGCATTCCTGATGCAGAATGGCACCAATACAGTAGTGAGCGAACTCATATCCACCTACGTGTACAAAGTTGGTTTGAAAAGTGCACAGTATAGTTTTGCTACTGCAGTTGGTTTATTTAATGCATTGGTTAATTTCGCTATCCTGTTGATTGCAAACTTCATTTCCAAGAAAACCAGTGATATCAGTATCTTTTAAGGGTGAGGGGGAATTAGATGAAGACAAAAAAGAATAAGGTAAAGCTATCGGCAGGTGACAGAATATTTGTCGCAGTGAATGTGGTTGTGATGCTGGTAGTATGTATTTCCATTGTGTATCCGCTTTATTACGTGGTTCTGGCATCCTTTACCGATCCGGTAATTGTTAACTCCGGTAAACTGCTCTTATTTCCTGAATCCCTGTATATAGAAGGTTATAGGAAAACATTGAGCTATGCACCGATTTGGAGCGGATATTGGAATACCATTAAGTACACGGTGGTAGGTACCGTAATATCCCTGATATGTACCATCCCTGCCGGATATGCACTTTCCAGAAAAGATTTGGTAGGAAATCGGGTACTGATGTTCCTGTTTACCTTTACCATGTTTTTCAGCGGCGGTATCATTCCGCTATATTTGACCATATCACAGCTGAAAATCTACAATTCCATTTGGGCAATGGTGCTTCCGGTGGCCGTGTCAGCCTACAACCTGATCGTCAGCCGTTCCTTCTTTGAAAGCGGAATTCCTGCAGAACTTTTAGAAGCGGCGAAATTAGATGGATGCAGCGATTTTGGATTCTTTTTCAAAATTGCCATTCCTCTTTCCAAGACCATCATTGCGGTTATCACACTGTTCTATGCAACCGCCATGTGGAATCAATTTTTCAATGCGCTGATGTTCCTGGGAGATGAAAATAAGATGCCCTTACAGGTTATATTAAGGAATCTGGTACTGATGAATCAGGCTGGAAATATAGGAGCGTCTCCGGCGGAACTGGTGGCCAAGCAAAAGCTTGCAGAGCAGTTAAAATATTGCATTGTAGTTGTTTCGGCTTTCCCGTTACTGGCTGCGTATCCATTCCTTCAGAAGTATTTTGCAAAGGGCGTTACCATTGGCGCGGTAAAAGGATGATAAATATGGTATAAAAGCAAATAAAAATTATTTTAAAAGGAGGAACAAATTATGAAAAGAAAAGTAATGGCGGGTATTCTTTCTGTGGCAATGGCAGCAACCCTGCTTTCCGGCTGCGGCGGTTCCAAAACCAGCAATAAGGCAGTTGATGCGGAAAAAGCGGCAGTAGAACTGACGGCTGAGGAACAGGAAGCAGTGGATGCGGGTATTATCCAGTTGGATGGTTCTCTTCCTATTATTAAGGATCCTGTCAAGTTTGAAGAAAAATACGGCAAAATTAAAGTATTAAATGTTGGTGATGCCCAGCGTGTGACGAAACCTGGAGATATTGAAATGGTAAAGAAATGGGCGGAAGATACAGGTGTTTCTTTTGAGTGGACAACCATTCCATCGGAAAATGCAGGAGAAAAGATCAACTTAATGCTGACTGCAGGCAACGAACTTCCTGATGTGTTCTGGAATTTTGAAGGATCCCAATCCGGTATTACGGTCGCTCAATATGCAGATCAGAACATCTTCCTTCCAACAGATACGATTGTAAAGGATTACATGCCGAACTTAAAGAGAATCCTGGATGAGAACCCATCTTACATGATGGAAGTACAGAGCCCCGACGGACATATGTATGGCTTTCCATGGATTGAACAGATGAAAGGGTTAATCCTGACACCTGGGCCGTTCTTAATTAACAAGACCTGGCTGGATAAGGTGGGAAAGGATGTGCCTACGACGGTGGATGAATGGGTAGACTGTCTGAAAGCATTCCGTGATGGCGGAGATTTAAACGGAAACGGCAAAGCCGATGAGATTCCAATGGCATGCTGGTTTGGTCAGCATAACCAGGATGGCTTCGGTTCTTATAACCTGTTCTATCGATTTACCGGAGCTTTCGGAAATGCAGATTCTTACTGCGGCGGTAATCCATATGCGGACCATTTAAGAATTATTGACGGTAAAGTAACCTTTACAGCCATGGATGAATCCATCAAGAAAACAGCAGAACTCTTTAACATGCTTTACAAAGAAGGATTGTTATGGAACGGTTCTTTTGAAAATGCAGAAAGTGCTGCATTTAAGAGCTCACTGATAAAAGAAGATGTAGCAAGGATCGGTTCCTTTGGTGTTTGGGCAGATCAGGAAATTGTGAATCTGGATGTTCATGATGAATATGTTCCCCTTCCCAGATTACAGGGGGAGGCAGGTAAGGTAGGTTTTGCACTGAACCAGTCGGAGATGCAGGATTCTTCTATCGGTGCTATTACGACGGACTGTAAATTCCCTCATCTGGTGGCAAGATTTTATGACTATATCTATGGTAATCCGGAGATCTCTATTCAGACTAACTGGGGGGCAATCGGATATAACTATGTGAAAAATGACAAGGGAATCATGGAAACACCTTTAGATGATAAGGGCCATATCATTACCAAGGAGCCATGGTCAGATTTTGGACAACAGCGTGCCAATACAACAATTAGTCGTACTCCAATGGCAGTATTGAACGGCTACTATGACACGGTTGTAAAATATACGTTTGACGCTGTGAAACTTTATGAATATCAGGTAGTTAACGGCAAAGAAGACATTCTGAAGGAATATGAGACAATTCCAAAGGTAATGATGACAACAGACGAGATTACAAGACTTGCACAGGTTCAGCCGACAGTTTCCAATATTGTAGATCGTTATATAGCAAAATGGGTGACGGAAGGCGTTGATGATGCAAGCTGGGGAAGCTATAAGAGTGAACTGGAATCAGCTGGAGTAAAGGATATCGTTGATATTTATCAAGGCGCTGTAGACAGAGCTAAAAATGCTGTAAAACAATAAAAGACTAACAGGGCTGCCACACAGAATAGAGGCTGTACGGCAGCTTCTGCTATATTACTAGGAGGACGGAATATGAGCACAAAGGGTGTACGTGATTTCAGACCTAAAATACATTTTACACCGCTAAACAACTGGAGTAATGATCCCAATGGAATGGTTTATATGGATGGTTTCTGGCATCTTTATTACCAGTATCATCCGGAAAGGCCTGTCTGGGGACCAATGCATTGGGGGCATGCTGTCAGCAGGGATCTGCTGTACTGGGAACATCATCCAATCGCCATGCATCCGGATGAGATGGGATATATTTTTTCCGGAAGTATGGCTTATGATAAAGAAAATACATCTGGCTTTGGCAAGGATGGAGCGATTCCCGTGGTTGCTATGTATACCAGCCACCGCCCGGAAGATAGACATGAATGCCAAAGCATTGCTTACAGTCTGGATGGTGGATTCCATTTTGAAAAATATTATGGCAATCCAGTCATTGATAATCCGGGTCTGTCAGACTTCAGAGATCCAAAGGTATTCTGGAATGGGAAGCGTAATTGCTGGAGTATGATTTTGGCAGCCGAAAACTGTGCTTTTATTTATGCTTCCATTGACTTGAAAAAATGGGAAAAGACAGGTGAGTTCGGCAGAAAAGAGAATTTGGTAGAAAGTACCTGGGAATGTACGGATTTATTCCCCCTACAGACGGAAGAAGGAGAAAAGTGGGTAATGTTGGTCAGCATGATGGCCCGTCCGGGAAAGGGCTGTGCCAATATCCAGTATTTTATTGGGGAATTTGACGGAAACACATTCCATGCCAAGGAGCAGGGAAAAGAACCTCTTTGGCTGGATTTTGGATTTGACAATTATGCCGGGGTTACTTTCCACAATTATGACAAACCAATCTATTTAGGCTGGGGAGTTAGTCAGGAGTATGCCAATCAGGTACCCACCGGAGAATTTGCAGGATTGATGACCGTAGCCAGAGAGCTTTCTCTGATAAAAACGGAATGGGGCTACCGCCTGGCGGCAAAGCCTTTTGGGCTGGATAGATTTCGTGCTGCCGCTTACCCTGTCGCTGACGGGGGCTCGTTAATCAGTGAATGCTTTGGATTAAAAGTGCATGGACAATCCGGTAAAATAATTTTTACAAATGGAAAGAAACAAAAGCTGGTAATTGAGATAGAAGAGGAGAGCATCAGGATTGACCGGTCCCTGGCAGGAGCCAGTGATTTTTCGGAGAAATATTGTGATAAGCTTCATTCCGTAGGGGAAACAAAGCGCCTTTTGCGAGGAGATGTTGATATGGAACTATTGTTTGATGTATCCTATTTGGAAGTATTTGCAGACAAGGGGCTGGAAACGGCATCTATGACAGTGTACCCGGATGTTCCTTTTGAGAAAATCTCCATACAAGGGAATTTAACTGCGCAGATTTACCAGATTCAGCAGTAAAAATAAAGTGGAAAGAGGAGGATCACTATGAGTTCAAAAGGAATAAGAGATTTTCGCCCCAGGATTCACTTTACCCCGCAGGATCACTGGATGAATGATCCTAATGGCATGGTGTATATAAATGGAACTTACCATTTTTGCTATCAGAAGTACCCCTATGATACGGTATGGGGACCTATGCACTGGGGACATGCGGTGACAAAGGATTTACTGCATTGGGAGCATCTCCCTATGGCATTGTACCCTGATGAACTGGGTTACATATTCTCGGGCAGCAGCGTTTATGATAAGTATAATACTTCCGGTTACGGAACCAAAGAAAATTCGCCCATCATTTCCGTTTTTACCAGCCATAACAATGAGACGGGGCTGGAACAACAAAGTATTGCTTACAGCGTTGATGGGGGAAGACACTTTGAGAAATCTTATTTGAATCCGGTCATCGAAAATCCCGGGATTCCTGATTTCAGGGATCCAAAGGTATTCTGGAATCCTGTACATCGCTGCTGGGGGTTGGTTTTGGCAGCTCAGGACCGGGTTTATTTTTACGGTTCCAGGGATTTGAATAGATGGGAAAAAACGGGAGAATTCGGTCCTGAAGGCAATCATGCAAACGGTGTATGGGAATGTCCGGATTTATTTCAGATTAAGTATGAGGATAAAGTGTTCTGGATTTTGGTAGTCAGCATGACCAAGACGGATGAAGGGCGCTGGAGAACCCAGTATTTTATCGGAGATTTTGACGGAGATAAGTTTATCTGCACTTACCCTTCTGATGAAGCGATTTGGCTTGATGATGGCTTTGACAATTATGCAGGCGTTACGTTCCAGAATTATGATGTTCCTCTGCTTATGGGCTGGGCCATGAATTGGGCTTATGCCTCCAAGGTTCCTACCAATGAATACTGTGGACAGGCGACGCTGGCTAGAAGCTTATCTATTTGTAATACGAAGGCTGGATACCGGATTGCCGGACATGCGGAAGGCCTTGATAAGTTCCGGCATATGGCATATCCTGTGAGCAGTGGTGCCCATCTGATGACAGAAACCTTTGGTTTAAGAATCATAGGAGAGGGGAATGGGAAGATCCGGCTTTCAAACAGTGATGGGCAGAGGCTGGAGATAGAAGTGGCGGAAGATATTATAACTGTGAACCGGGCGATTGCCGGATACCGGGAGTTTGATGAACAGTTTATGACGCCGGAGTGTTCGATCGTCTCATCAAAACGTCTGAAGGAAGGAAACTGGGACCTTGAAGTAATCTTTGATGTATCGGTTCTGGAGGTATTTGCAGACGGTGGGCTTAATATGGTTACCATGGTTGTATTCCCTGATACTCCTTATGATACGATCAGATGGAAAGGCAAACTGGAGGTGTCCTTGTTTGAAATCAGCTGACAGTAAACGTCTAAAGCAGGAGCAGTTAAAACAGCAGCAGCCAGCCGCTTATCTGCAAAAAGTGAAAGGAGCTATTTAAACTATGCGCCCTCTTATTTACCGAAAGGTAAAAAGAGGGCGGTTTTATCTGTAAATTGCGTGACCGGTGTACCGGCTGCGTTATTGGCTATGGTACAGCCAATAACGGAAAATCATTATTCCGCCGCTTGGGAATACAGTTCATCTAAAGGCAGTTATTGTGCATCGTCAGAATCATCAGTATAAGAATATGTTTCTTCCGGATAGAAGTTCAAATCTCTGCCGCTGATCATTTCCTCCGGTAAGATATACTGGTAATCCTGGACCTCCTGGGAACGGAACCAGAAAGGTAGATTGGGCAGGCTGTATCCGGCTGGTATTAAGATTGTCTGACCAGCTCTCAGATTACTGGGTGATAAGCCGCGATTTACGGCCATAATGGTATCTACGGTAGTGCAGAATCGTTGGGCAATTTGCCATAAAGTATCATTCCGCTGAATGGTATAGGTTCGNNGTTGGAGTTGGAACAGGAGGACGGGGAGCTCTTCTTGCCGGTACGCAAATGGTCTGCCCCACTGTTAAGTTTTGTGGATTTAAACCTGGATTTGCCGCTCTAATAGCAGCAACGGAAGTATAGTAACGTTGAGCAATCATCCATAGTGTATCACCGCGTCGAATGGTGTAAGGAAACAGTCCTTGAGGACAAGTAGCCATAATATTACTGCCTTTCAATAAAACAATTTGTCTTATGTTATGCTTAGGAAACGGAAAAGTACCTGTCATTCTTGGCCAAATTTCAATTTATTTAACGGACAGGATTCCTATCGTCAGGTCGCCATATCCTGTAAGATGAAACTGATATAGTACAAAATAAAAACATGGTAATATTTATTTGCCCAAGCTATTATGATAATACCAATATAATAATTCAAAATAGCCCACCTGCCATTACCTGTCTCATGAGCAATGAATCATGAGTTTGTTAACAGGTTGATGGCAGCAGGCAGTCGGGAGGACATATGGTATTATCGGAGGACTTAATTGGTAAAGGATTTTCCTTACAGGATGCAGATGAAAATGACTTGGAAAAATACATAGATATAAAAAGAACCTGCCATAAGAAATATATAGACAATTACTATGGTGGCTGGATCGAGGATATACAAGTTATAATAAACACTGACAGTTTTCATAGAATGTTAAAATATAGTTGTTTTAAAAAGATACAGCTATACAATGCAACGGTTGGCTTTTTCGCATTTAACGAACTGCCGGATAAGATAAGCGAAATATCCCTACTTCTTACCGAACCTGTTCGGCAGAAAGGGATAGAAGCATTTTATCTAAGGCATATTACAACCCTTTCCAAACAGGTAAACAAGCCAATATTCTTATATGTTTATAAATCTGATCCAGTTCAAGAACTGTATAAGCAATTCGGATTTAAAATTTATGACCAATCAAGGGCACATTATTTATTGAGCTTTAATCAAGACAATACAAATGATATAAATCAATCTTATGATTCCAGAAGCTATATAAACCGCATTTTAATAAAGGGATAGTAAGAGCGTGTATAAAAAACAGCCAGCCTTTTTATGCTCATAGCAAATATTAAAAGGCTGGCTGTTATCGGCTTGTTTCCTGAATCGCTGATCCCATGCCATGATTCACCCCGAATGAAATCCATCAAGGCGGACGTAAACTCCACCTCTGTTTGAACGGTAGTTTCTAACGAGGAGATACCTCCGGCGGAATAGCGCTCTGATAAGGCTTACCGCCAAGGTTTCTTATATGTTCTTCTTTTGCTTTATTTATAATCTCAGGGTTCTCCAAAAGATCAAGGGCGGTCATTGCAATGGTCTTTCCGGCAGTGATCATTCCCTTATGAGCAATGCTTGATTTGCCGGTCGCAACCCACTGCCAGGAATGGGCAGGAGTTCCGTTGGGCGCAGTCGTGACCACTGCGGTAACCGTTGGGATCGTCCAGCTCACATCCCCTACGTCCGTGGAGCCGCTCATAGGCTTACTTGGGAAAATAAGTGGAGCGACAAGACGGTTAATAGAGCTTTTGGCTTCCTCTTCTATAACCCTTTTCTCTTCCCCAGGGAGGAAGGCTTCAATCTTTCTTGCAATCTGGTTCTTGGTGGCCTCTGGAAGCTGGTCATAGAACTGCTTTGCATATGTCATTTCCTCCGGTGTATATTTAATGGGGCTTACCTGCTTTAAGTTGTCATACATGACCCTGCCCAGTTCCTGATTGACCAAATAGCTGGCACATGCGGAGTCAAAATCAATTTCCAGTTCTGTTTCCGTCATCATTGCTGCGCCCTGGGCAATCTTAACGACACGGTCGTAAATTTCTTTTGCCTGGTCTGTTTTGGGTGCACGTACAAAATAGTAAAGCTCCGCCGTAGGCTGCACCACGTTAGCTGAGGTTCCGCCTGCATCGGTAAAGGCGTAATGAACCCGTCCTTCGTCGATCATATGCTCTCTTAAGAAATTCACGCCGATGTTCATCAATTCTGCGGCATCCAGTGCGCTGCGCCCATGTTCCGGCGCGGCAGCAGCATGGGCAGCACATCCCTTGAACCGGAAGTATGTCTGGAAGACTGCCAGGGAGCTGAAATCCCAAATGCCTGTAGAATCCATGGGATGCCATGTGATGGCAACGTCAGTGCCATTAAAAATGCCGTCCCTTGCCATAAATGCCTTCCCATAGCCGCTTTCCTCTGCGGGGCAGCCTAACAGGCGGATGGTGCCTGAAAGCTTAGCCTCTTCCATGTAATCCTTAATGCCCACAGCTCCTGCAGCCGCTCCGGCGCCTAAC
Source organism: Hungatella sp. UBA5982 (assembly GCA_002429965.1). Taxonomy (GTDB): domain Bacteria; phylum Bacillota; class Clostridia; order Lachnospirales; family Lachnospiraceae; genus Lacrimispora. The sequence goes on along the minus strand of DJBG01000142.1, from coordinate 8,411 downwards.
AGGTGATGCCCGCAGCCATGGCCGCTTTCCCCTGCTTTGATGGGACATGGAGCCGCAACATCGGATTCCTGGCTCATGTTAGTCAAAGCATCGTATTCGGCAAGAATCCCGATCACAGGACTTCCCTGGCCATATTCGGCAATGAAAGCATCCTTCATTCCTGCAAGGCCTCTGGTTATTTTAAAGCCTTCTTTTATCATTGCAGCACATAGTAAATCTGCAGATTTATTTAAGGCAAAACGTGTCTCCGCAAATCCCCATACCTGATCGGAGATATCCGTAAACACATCCTTTTTTTGTTCAATTAATTCTATAATCCGTTTTTTGCCGCTCATAGCGAATCTCCCTTCCTCGTTATCATCTTATTTATTTTTCCCATTGGTAATTAAAATAGATGCACCCACTGAAAGAATCATTGTGACAAGAAGCAGATACCCCTGAACCTGCCCGTAATTGGCAGCGAAAAGGACTCCTGACAAGGTGCTGATAATAAGCGGTGTGACTGCCAAAGGAAAGTTTTTGCGCAGATAAGGCAGCAGCATGGTTCCAAGAAGCGCCGGCATAACGCTGTTGAAGCCTGGCTTTAATATGGGATTGTCTAAATAGTGTATAAAGGGGGTGAATAAGAACATACCTGCAAATATAATTAATGTGGTGGTAATGGAGGACATACCAATGGCAAGCACAGAAACCACCTCTCCTTCGTCGCTGTGAGGCTCCACATTCATAAGGCGGTGGCCTGCGGCGGCAGCAGGAAGCTTCATGTTCATCACATTACCGGTAATAAAGGAAAGGTAAGTTCCGCCGGCTCCCAGGATCGGTGAGAAAGAAATAACTTCTGTAAGCTGAGTGGGAATAAATACAATGCAAAGCTGTATGGCTGCGGCTATTACGGCTGCAGTGTTCAGCTTTACATCATAAATGATGGTTGTAGCAATCGGTACCATAAACATAAGTGCAATGCCGATCAGGGTGGACCAGCGGCCTAACCGGTGTATGGAACTGTAGTAATCGTTCTGTTTCATTTATTTTTCCTCCTTTATCCTAATATCTGACTGAATATGATTGCGGAGACCATACCCAGCACTAGACTGATAGGAAAACAAAATTCCGACAGTGCCTTGATATTGCTTTTTTTAGCGGCAATATCTAAAAGCCAGCTGATCACCATGGATGTAATTACCACCAGAAGCGGTACAAGGCCGATGGCACCGGTAGTCCCTAACCGGAAAGGAGTGGATAAATAAGGTCCTGAAAAAACACAAAGCAGGGCAATGAACATGGAGGCGAAAATTGCCTGGAATCGTTTTTCCTGTTTTCCCTTTAAAACCTTAATTCCCTTTTGGATCAGCTTGGAACCAAAGGCGGTGTATAATGGGCCCCAGATGATACCGATGGTCATCACCCACATGGCACTGACAAAGATTTCAAGGGAAAAACGGTTATCGGCAATGCCTTCAAGGCCAAAAGCCTTTGCAGTAACGTCTGCCGCCATATTTTCATATACACCGGAACCGATCACGCTTAGACGTAGCCATGGGAAATAACGCCCCAGGGAAGGCATTAACAGCAACAGGATGATCAGGATCGGTAAACTTGGCAGAATTGACACCACGCAGCTGTTGATCATGACCTTTTTCATGGATTTTTTCTCCATACCCAGTTCCAGGCCTCTGGCCCATGCCTTGCGCATGAATATGACGGCTTGTGCAAGCACATATGCAATAACAACAGCGCAGAGCAGAAATACCACACCGCCGTTTGCAATGTCCAAATAATTGTTCATAAAAGACCTCCTCTTTCCTTTTTTCGGGTGACCTCACCCTTGATAGGTAAATTTTATATAAAAAATCATAAAAAATAAATGATTAATTGTATATAATGTAGGAGGTTTCAAGCCTTTTTTAGGCTTGTAATAGAATTAGAATAAAAAAAGGAGGTCATTTTTTAATAATTTTACTGTTTTTTTACGACGTAAAGCACTAAGCCGTTAAATGTAAGACTTGCATGCAGGGAGCATTCACCGTCCACTTTCTGTTCTAAGAAATAGAAATCCGGCTGTATTACCCGCTCTAAATAATCTACAACATCCGGATCGTTAAGATCCGGCAGTCCGGCTCCTGACCAGCGGTTGAAGATGCCTGCACTTCCCTGGTCAAATATGAATCTCTTGATCCGGTAATTGCCCGGTATCAGTCCCTGCAGGATGAGTGTTATCTGATGGATCTCGTGTTCGATCAAATACAGATCCACAGAGTAAAGGGGATTCATGTAATAAGGGCTGTATATGACAATATGAAACTCCTCTTCTCCTTCTTTGGTGACTACAATATTGTTGTCATAAAATATTAGCCCACCGTTTACATAATTAAATGTTTCCAACACAAAGTAAACCGGTCGTTTGACCTTTTTCAGAAGAAATAAACCAAGTATACCAAAATCATGGATCCCTTCAAACTCCTGGATGTGATAAGTGCTGATGAGAAACCCAATCGCCTCTACTTTTCCGCATAATTTCATCATAGTATCAAATATCAGGGCGGAGCGGAAGAAGGTTCCGGATTCTGCCACACCGGTGCCTGCAAGGGTATTCCAGCGGGTCATATACAAAGAGGGAATGGGCAGCTTATGAGCGTTAAAAGACGCTTCTATGGCTTCCACACGGCATACGTAGAAATCTTCCAGCTGTTGTTTTGTTCTTGAATCGTCCTGTTCCGGGACAGGATGGGGAAATCCATGAAATCCGGCAAAACAGGCCGGGGTAATAAGGTCTTTAAGAGTTTCATAAAAAGCCTCATGCCCCTCCCCTGGCATTNNCTTAAACAGATTCCAAAGTGAATTATAAAAATCGGCAAGGCTATTTAAGTGTGACCGATCCTTGCATGCAATTTCAAACCTCCAGGGCTCCATGGTCTGGCAGCTGGTATTAGAACGCAGTATGCCGGCAAAAGAGGTTAAGCGTTCCATATAACCGTTTAAATTACTCTGACAGCGCTCCAATTGTCGGGACACATCAATTTGTACGTAAGGAATGAGCTTAAGCTCTTCAATCTGATGTATGCACTGGTTATAAATATAATTGGAATAAAAGGTGTCATCCTTTATTTTGATCTCATCTAAATCAAAGGATTCAAAATAAATAAAGTCAAAGGAAAGCCGCTGCATCTCCCTGAGCTGATCCATGATCTCTGACTGAAGAATATCCGTCATGCGGCCGATATGAATCATTTTTTTTGGTTTTTTTAACTGGATGTGGGATGCCTGGCACATGTCCAGCTTAATTGCATCAGGAGAATACAGGGCCGTATCATGATGCATATCATGCCGTTTCATATACTTGACCAGTTCCAGCAGGTTGTCCTGTATATCCGACGTGATTTCTTCCAGACTGCTTGTCTTCTTTTCCTTAGGTCTTGCATATAATTTCCGGTATTCTCCCGGAGATTTTCCATATTGTTTTTGAAAGGCGGCTGAAAAGGCTTTGGCATTGGCAAACCCATGATCCATGGCAACCTTGATAATTGGCTGATTGGTACCAAGCAAGCTCACGACGGCGTGTTCTAAGCGTACCTGGTTCAAATATTGCAAAAAGCTTGTCCCCATTTTGCTTTTAAAGTATTTGGAAAAATACTGGGGGGATAAGTACATCTGCTTGGCTGTATCCGCCAATGAGATGGTGGAAGCGTAGTTGCGTTGGATATAATCCACAACATGGCTGAGAGATGCTGTATTTTGCCTCTGCTTTCCATGAGGGGAATTGTTCGTGGCTTTAAAGCGCTGCATAAGGGTGACCAAAAAGCGGAATAGCAGGGCACGGAACTCTAAATCAGAACCTTCTTCCTTCTTCATATGTACCAGGAGCATACGGGTGAGGTGACGTTTTATTTCGTAAAAATTGTCCGAATCCAATTGTAGGATGGAATTACACTGAAAGGTGCAGTTTAATACCTCTTCGCATTCATTCTTAAGGAAATCTTCTTCTATGAGCAGCATAATGGCCAGGTTGTCATATTGGGCAGAGTAGGAATGGATATCCCTGCAATTGATCAGCACAATATCATCCGGGGACATGTGATAAATATCGCCGTTGATTTCCACTTGTAACTTTCCCTTAAGCAACAACACACACTCCAGACCGCTGTGGGTGTGGGGCAGTATGTTTTTAATGCTGTTAAGCGTGATCCCTACTGACGTTCGGTTCATAAACAGGCTCCTTTCAGCATGTAATTTTTCTTATTATAGCTCATTTTCATATGGTGGGAAAGCATAATCCAAATGATATTACACCTGAGGCTGCTGCAAGATAAATCTGCACTATTTGAGGTTGCAAATTCACCTTGCAACAGCCTTATCACAGGGATTAAAAAATGACTGGCTGAATTTGTTTCCCTTCTAAAGCGTATTCCAGTGTATCGGCAATGAGGTCGGTGTGTGCGACCATGGAATTTGGCTTTTTCACCGGGTCATCCTGGCCAAAGGGAACAAAATAAATATTTTTTACGTTAAACAATTCTCCCACATTCTTAAAGTTGATTCCAAGGGCATCATTGGTGGAAAGTGAGATCACCAGAGGCTTGGAATTTCTTAAATGGGCTTTGGCTGCCATGAGCACCGGGGTATCCGTGATGCCGTTGGCCAGCTTAGCCAGGGTGTTTCCGGTACAGGGAGCGATGAGCAGGATATCCAGATATCCTCTGGGTCCGATAGGCTCCGCTTCCTCCAGGTTCAGGATAGGCTTATTGCCTGTCATGGCGGAGATCCGCTTCATGTATTCCCCGGTATCCCCGAAACGGGAATCCGTTGTCTGCACATTGGTGGAAAAGATCGGGTATACATCGGCTCCTTGATCCACCAGAACTTTTAATTCTTTTTCTATTTTATCAAAAGTACAAAAGGACCCGGTGATCGCCAGGCCTACTTTCATTCCTTCCAGCTTCATATGACACTCCTTTATGACAGAGATTTAACAATTGCTTCGAATAAAATTTCCGCAGATGACTGGGGAGCGTAGATCCCAGGCAGTCCCGGGCAAAGCTTGGCACGGATATTCTGCTGCCTGCAGAAATCAAAATCAACGCCGCCGGGAGCGGAGGCGATGTCAACGATCGTTACGTCAGGATTCATGGATTGGATCAGCTCTTTTTCAATGATAAGGGCTGGGATGGTATNNTATTAAAGATAAATTCATAATCCCCTATGACCGGGGACAGATCACAAAGCGCTCTGGCATGAAAACCCATGGAGGCCGCCTGGACAAGCTGTGTTTCCTTTCGGCCGGCAATGGTCACTTCGGCATCCAGACCCTTTAATTTCAGTGCCAGAGTTTTTGCGCACCGGCCAAAGCCGGTTACAAGGCATTTGCTTTTATGAAGGCACCCGGGACTTAAGCGGATGGCCTCGGCAATGGCGCCCTCTGCGGTTGCAATTGTATTTTTGACGGTGATATCCTCCATATCCATATAGTCAAAACATGCGATCCCATTTTCCCGGGCATATTCCTTTGCATAGGTAGGGATGCTTCCGCCGAAAAGGGTGTGGTCAGGGGTCAAAAGGTTTAAAAGATTCCCGATGCCCAGATCATTCATATTGTTGTCGGAAAACAGGTTGATTTTGTCCCTGGTAAATGGAATGGGACAAAGTATGACATTGTTGTTTTTTATGGCTTTTTCCATGGAGAATGAGGAATCCTCGCTGCTATGGTGAAGGGTTGTTTGAAAGCCGTTTCTGGTTAATATTTGGTTTAGGTAAAGCTGCCTAGAATCGCCGCCTAAAAGAAGAAAATTATACATACGGTCATCACTCCTTATAATGGTTTATATGATAAAAAAAATGATTTGTGTATGGTACCAACAGGGGATGTTTGTCATACTTTTGTTAGTATGAACCTCTAATTTTGGGAATGAGTGCCTATGAAAGATGCGATTTTTAAAGGCTCAGCAGCAGCCATCGTTACGCCCATGGATGAGCATGGAAACCTGGATTTTAAGGCAATGGAAAAATTACTGAAATTTCAGTTGGAAAACGGCACGGATGCCATTGTGGTCAATGGAACCACAGGGGAATCCGCCACGCTGGAAGAAAAGGAAAAGCTGGAACTGATCGAATTTGTGGTGCATTATGTAAACCATCGGGTTCCCGTGATCATGGGAACCGGAAGCAACTGTACGTCCCACGCCGTGCGTCTGTCCCGTAAGGCACAGTCATTAGGGGCGTCCGCACTTCTGCAGGTGACTCCGTACTATAACAAAACCTCCCAGCATGGGCTGGTGGAGCATTTTACGGCAGTGGCAGACAGCGTGGAGATTCCCATCATACTTTATAATGTCCCGACCCGCACCGGGGTGAACATTAATCCGGAAACGTATTTAAAGCTTTCTGAGCATCCCAATATCCAGGCCATTAAGGAGGCAGGTGGGAATATTTCCAGTATCGCGAAAACGGCTGCCCTTTGCGGCGACAAGCTTGACCTTTATTCGGGAAATGATGACCAGATTGTTCCCATCCTTTCCCTGGGAGGCAAGGGAGTGATCTCCGTGTTAGCCAATATCATGCCATTTGAGACACATATGATATGCCAGTACTTTTTTGAAGGAGAAATAGAAAAGAGCAGAGATTTGCAGCTGGAGCTGCTTGCCATGATGAATGCTCTGTTTATGGATGTAAACCCTGTGCCGGTTAAGGCGGCCCTGTCCCTTCTGGGGTTGTGCGAGGAAAGCTACAGGCTTCCTCTTACCCCTATGAAGGATAAGGATAAAGATACGTTAAAACAGGTTATGAAGTCTTATTTTCCACATTTGCAGGATAGCAGTCAGTAACGGATCTAAATTTGTTATCGTTTTAGTTGCATACCTGTTTTCGCCGTGCTATATTTATGGTAACTAAACAAAGGAGGACGGATGTCTATGAAGCACAAAAGAAAAAAGCATATTTTTACAAAGTTGCTATTCGGTATCTCCATTCCAGTTGTATTCATTTTTATTTTGTCAGGAGTTTTCATTTCAGGTAAGGCAGGAAAGAGCATGCAGGCCCAGTCGATACAGACGCTGGACTCAGCTTCCCTTGCGGCAGCAAACCAGGTGAATTCATTCCTGACTTTTTATTTGGCTGAGGTTAAGAGTGCGGCTGCCAGCAGCCAGGCGGAAGCCTTTCTCACAAATGCCACCGGAAAGGTAAGGCTGCCGGATTGTGAGGGGTATCCGGAGATAAAGAAAACCCTCGATAATATTCAGGCAACGGATAAGGAAAATATCCTTGCCGCATGGATTGCGGACCTGGATGTGAGCCAGGTGACCCAGTCGGATAATTTCACCTCGGAAGACGGATGGGATATTTCAAAAAGGCCCTGGTTCCGGGCCATGGAACTGGATCATCCGGTCCTGACTGAGCCTTATGTGGATGTCAGCACGGGTCAGACCATTGTCAGCGCTGTCAGCGGGGTGTTTGACAGCAAAACAGGGGAACCCTTAGGTGTGATGGGAGTTGATATAAAATTATCCCAGCTGGTTACGATTTTAGGAAATTATAAGATCGGAAAGACCGGCTCCGTTATCCTGGCAACAGAAGGCGGCCAGATCGTTTATCACCCCAACAATGATCTGATCCAGAAGACGATTTCCGATATTGACGTTTTCCAGAACATCAAGGATGCATTTGCAGGCCAGGCGGTTGGAAATTACGATTATACCATGGAAAAAGTTCCGTATTTTGGTTCCATTAACCGGGTAGGGGATTCGGGCTGGCTTGTTTTATCAAGCATTCATCAGTCAGAGGTGCTTTCCTCTAAAAAAGAGGTGGTAGGCATTATAACTACAGNNTCTTTGTAATGGCCAGGGGGATATCCAATCCCCTTAGAAAATTATCCGTCATTGCGGAGAGGATCGCTGAGGGAGAGCTTGATCTTCAAGTGGATGTAACCGGCGATGATGAGATCGGTATGGTAGCAGCGTCCCTGGGGAATACGGTGAGCCAGCTAAAGAATTATGTGAATTATATCGATGAAATCGCCGCGGTATTAAACCAGATTGCAGAGAAAGATCTGGTTTTCCAGCTTCAATACGATTATAAGGGGGATTTTGAGAAGATTAAAAGATCCCTGCTCAAGATCAGAGGTACGCTCACCACTACCATGCAGCGGATCACCGTAACTTCTGATCAGGTGGCATACGGTTCCCAAAGCATTTCGGCCAGTTCCCAGGCTCTGGCCCAGGGAGCAACAGAACAGGCCAGCTCCGTGGAAGAACTGGCGGCAACGATCGGTGATATTTCCCATAAGATCGATCAGAATGCAAAAGATTCCACCGGGGCCAATGAACAGGCACTCCTTGCGTCCGGGGAGCTGGAAACCAGCAACCACCACATGAGGGAGCTGGTCTCAGCCATGGCGGAGATCAATGAAAGCTCCGGCGAGATCG
>DJBG01000192.1 GCA_002429965.1 Hungatella sp. UBA5982 | reverse complement strand
AAGAGTGGCTGCCTTTGCCAGGGATGCGGGCGGTTCACGCTATATTTATAATGGAAACAAGCCTGGAAGAAAAGGATATCAAAGAGCGATGGAACTCATGGGAACGGATGCGGAACATACGGTTTTTGTGGGGGATCAGCTTTTTACCGATGTTTATGGAGCCAAGAGAGCCGGAATCCACAGCATTCTGGTCAGACCGATACATCCGAAAGAAGAAATCCAAATCGTTTTAAAAAGATATTTAGAAGCAGTTGTGCTGTATTTTTACCACAGGGATAAGAAAAGGAAAAAGTGAACGGCATTCAGGTGAAAGCATATTTCTGGCGGGTAAAAGATAACCCGGCAGGTTATAATACGGATGAGACGGTCCGGACAAGCCGACTGATCCAGGGTATACAGGAAATTACTAAAAGAGTTCAATGACTTACTGATAGGAAGAAACACCTTTGGGTATACTTTTATGCCCAGAAAGCATTAGTGGAAAGGTGGTAGAAGGATATGAAAATTCTTGTATTAAACGGACCGAATCTGAACTTTTTAGGAATCCGTGAAAAAGGGATATACGGTACAGAGGATTATCATGCACTGGTATCCATGCTGGAAGAAAAAGCGCAGAGAGAAGGTCATGAGCTGGAAGTCTATCAGAGCAATTATGAAGGCGGAATCATCGACAAGATTCAGGAGGCATATCACAATGGAACAGAAGGGATTATCATCAATCCAGGAGCATTTACCCATTACAGCTATGCCGTAAGAGATGCCCTGGGTTCCGTTGAGATTCCCAAGATTGAAGTCCATATATCCAACGTCCATAAAAGAGAGGAGTTCCGTCATACATCGGTGACTGCTCCTGTTTGTACCGGACAAGTAGTTGGTCTGGGACTAAAGGGATATACTCTGGCGATGGATTTTTTAACTGGAAAGTAATCGCTCCGATTCAAAGAAAAGGGATATATTTGTAAAAAACTGTTGAAAATGTATTTATTATAGTATAGAATATAAAAGGTTAAGAAGAGAAATTCAAGGAGGAATATCATTTATGATATCAGCGGGTGATTTTAGAAACGGTATCACATTGGAGATCGAGGGTACTGTATATCAGATTATGGAGTTCCAGCATGTAAAGCCTGGAAAGGGTGCTGCGTTCGTAAGAACGAAGATTAAAGATGTGGTAAACGGCGGCGTTGTAGAGCGCACATTCCGCCCGACAGAAAAGTTCCCACAGGCAAGAATCGACAGATTAGACATGCAGTATCTGTATGCCGATGGCGATCTTCATAACTTTATGGATACAAATACCTATGAGCAGGTAGCATTAGCTCCGGATGTAATTGGTGATGCGTTAAAGTTTGTGAAAGAGAATGAGACGGTTAAGGTATGCTCTTATAATGGTAAGGTATACTCTGTAGAGCCTCCGTTATTCGTGGAACTGGTTATTACAGATACAGAGCCGGGATTCAAAGGCGATACTGCCCAGGGCGCTACTAAGCCGGCAACGGTTGAAACCGGTGCAGTGGTATATGTGCCATTATTTGTTGAACAGGGTGACAAGATTAAGATTGATACACGTTCAGGTGAATATCTGTCCAGAGTATAAAAAGAAAAGGACCGGGCAAACCGCAAGGTCCTTTTAATAATTATGTATGATACCGTGAAAACAACGTAGAAAAGATGGTTCTTATATTCCTGCGTTGTTTTTGTGCTATAAGGGTATTTGCTGCGGGGGAAAGAGAGGGTAGTATGATTGTATTTGATGACGGAAGGAAAATACAGATCTTTGAGTTTAAAGATTTTGATTACTTAACCGATGGCGAAATTGATTTAAGGATTGAAGAAAAAGTAACCTCTAATGAGGAAAAAGGCTATGTACCTGTATATAAATATAGAATCACTCTGCATAATTCAGATAATAGCATAGGTGCTATTGACATCAGGATCGGGTACAATGAAAATTTGTATTACGGGGGGAATATCGGTTATAGAATTGAAAAAACTTATAAAGGAAATAATTATGCCTTAAAGGCGTGTAAAATTATCAAAGACATAGCGATTGCACATGGGATGAATAGACTTATAATCACTTGCAATCCAGACAATCTACCATCACGGAGAACTTGTGAAAAGGCAGGTCTCAAATTGAAAGAGATAGTAGATTTACCATTATATAATGAGATGTATCAAATTGGGGAGCGCCAAAAGTGCATATATGAATGGATTTTATGATTTTGTTCAATTGCTGACAGGCAGGCATAAATATGTATCTATAATAGAGCAGGATATGCTTTAAAAAAAACGCTGCGAAGGAATGCAAGAAAGGTATATAGTAAGGATAAAAGGTAAATATTGTTGGATATAAAAAGAAAGCACCTTTTAGGGAAAAGATAAGGATTGTCCGAATCTGCTGACCTCCCCCAAAAAGGCGCTTATTTTATAAAAAGGCATGTTAATTATGTCCAGACAGTTGGGAATTGCATAGAAGAACCGTTTTGGAAAAGAAAAGGGAAAAGAATTTGATTTTTAAGATTACTTGTAATATAATTAATATTTAGCGTAGAAATATCTGGAATAGAAAAAGGAGACCAGGAACTGATGAAGAAGATTCTTGATTTGATTACAGCAGAGATGAAGGCAGCATTTGCGGACTGCAGATACGATGAGGCTTATGCAAAGGTAACCTTATCCAATCGTCCGGACCTTTGCGAATACCAGTGTAACGGAGCCATGGCGGCAGCTAAGGCTTATAAAAAGAAACCTTTTGATATCGCATCAGAAGTGGTGGCAAAGCTTACGGGAAGCCATGTATTTGCTGCGGTGGATGCAGTGATGCCGGGGTTTATCAATTTGAAGCTTGACTCAGATTATCTGGCAGAATATATGAACGGCATGTCTGACGAAGAACAGTGCGGCTGTGAAAAAACAGAAAACCCAATGACAATTGTAGTGGATTACGGCGGAGCCAATGTGGCAAAGCCTCTGCACGTGGGTCATCTCCGTTCCGCCATTATCGGGGAAAGCATTAAGAGATTGGGCCGTTTTCTGGGACATCAAGTCATTGGAGATGTTCATCTGGGAGACTGGGGCCTACAGATGGGACTAATTATTGAGGAGCTTAAGGACAGAAAGCCGGAGCTTCCTTATTTTGACGAATCCTATGAAGGGGAGTATCCAAAGGAAGCTCCTTTTACCATTAGTGAGTTGGAAGAGATATACCCGGCGGCCAGTTCAAAAGCCAAATCAAATGAGGAATTCAGCGAAAGAGCCCATGGCGCCACTTTAAAGCTGCAAAACGGTTTCCGGCCTTATCGTGCGATCTGGCAGCATATTATAGAAGTTTCTGTTTCCGATTTAAAGAAAAATTACGGAAATCTCAATGTTTCCTTTGATTTATGGAAAGGGGAAAGCGATGCGGAACCCTATATTTCCGATTTGATTAAAGAGCTGGAAGACAAGGGCCTTGCCTATGAAAGCCAGGGAGCTCTAGTTGTGGATATTGGAGAAGAGGGGGATACCAAGGAACTTCCTCCCTGTATTGTAAGAAAGTCGGACGGAGCTGCCCTTTATTCCACTTCCGATCTTGGAACCATCATTGAACGTGAGAAAGATATAAAGCCTGACTGGTACATCTATATCACGGATAAGCGTCAGGAACTGCATTTCGTCCAGGTATTCCGTGTGGCAAAGAAGGCCGGTTTTGTATCACTGGATAAAAAAATGTCCCATCTTTGCTTCGGAACCATGAACGGAAAAGATGGAAAGCCCTTTAAGACAAGGGATGGCGGAGTCATGCGCCTGGAGACCTTGATTTCGGACATCAGCAGGGCAGCTTACGAAAAGATCATGGAGAACCGTACAGTTTCTGAGAAAGAAGCGGAGGAAACATCAAAGATCGTGGGAATGGCAGCCTTAAAGTATGGGGACTTATCCAATCAGGCATCCAAAGACTATGTGTTTGACATGGACCGTTTCGTATCCTTTGAGGGAAACACCGGCCCTTACATCCTTTATACCATCGTAAGAATTAAGTCTATTCTTGCAAAATATCAGGGTCTTGAAGACAAATATCAGGGTGAGGAACGGATTCTTGCAGCCGCGTCAGATGCGGAAAAGGATCTGATGCTCCAGCTTTCCAGATACAATGAAATCCTGGAAACAGGCTTTACGGAGCTTGAACCCCATAAAATATGCCAGTACATTTATGAGCTTGCCAATGCATTTAACCGTTTTTACCATGATACCAAGATCATAACCGAAGAGGACAAAAAGCGGCAGGCATCCTGGGTCCGTTTAATCAGGCTTACAAAGGATGTATTAAATGCATGCATTGGCGTACTGGGGATTGAGGCGCCGGAACGAATGTAATGGTGAACGGATGTGAGAAATTATGAAAGTATCACACTTGACGACAAATACCTTCTGGAAGGGTGAATCAGGTGTCAGTGCCCTGGTGGAGGACCAGGGAACGGAATATAAGGCAAATCTGCATATCAAGGGTAGTCAGGTTTTTGACTACTCTTGTTCCTGTGCCCAGGGAAATTCCTACCGTGGTATGTGCTCCCACTGCAAAGCTCTGTTTGAGGTTTATAAGGAGCAGGAATCAAACCCTGGAAAGCCGGTGACCACGTCCCAGCAGGCAAGAGCCATGATCCGGGAATATACCAACCGTGAGGTGTCCCGGATCATGAGCGAGGGAGAAGAGGAACAGGTGAAGCTTTCTGTATCTCTCCTGGTCAGCCGGAGGGAAGTAAAGCTGGAGTTTAAGCTGGGCAGGGATCGGCTCTACATGGTGAAGGATCTGGCTGCTTTTGCAAATGCGGTGGAAAACGGCACCTATGTGGAATACGGCAAAAATCTGGCATTCCATCACACCCCTTCCGCTTTTGCTAAGGAGAGTCGTCCCCTTCTGGAATTTGTACTGGAGATTGTGAATGCGTATTGTGAGCATTATGAACAGTTCCAGAAAAGTTCCTTTTCCACAAGGCCTGCTCTGCGGTTCTTAAATTTAAGCCGTGCAAACCGGGACCGTTTTTTTGGAATCATGATGGGAGAGACCCTGGAGTTTGAGGATTACAAGGGGCAGAAGCGGCAGCTTGTAATCGTAGACCGCATTCCGGACTTAAAAGTTACGGTTAAGCGACATGGTCGGGATGGAGTATTGGTGTCCATTGACCGGGATATTTTAACCTTTGAAGGGGAACGCCGTTTATATCTTGCAGATATGAAATACTTATATTGCTGCGACCAGTCCTGCAGCGAGGCTCTTTCCGTGTTTTTGGGACAGATGATGGAAGGGTTTAAACCTTCCTATGAAACGGAAATCAATAACAAGGATATGCCTCTTTTTTATGAACGTGTATTAAAAAGGATTGCAGCCTACTGCACCATTGATTCCAAAGAACTGGATCTGGAAGCGTATAAGCCGGAGGAACTGAAGGCCAGGTTTGATTTTGATTCCGACGGGCAGGGCGGGCTGATTTTAAAGCCGACCCTTTCCTATGGGGACTATTCTTTCCAGGGGGTAGAAGATGAGCGCCTTCCCCGTACCGTGTGCCGGGATATACCGGGTGAGTTCCGCATCAGCCGCCTGATCACCCGGTATTTTAAATATAAGGAATACGAATCAGAATATCCGGCCATCCGGGATGATGAGGAAGCGGTATACCAGTTACTTTCAACCGGGATGAGCGAGTTCATCGCGCTTGGAGAGGTTTATTTTTCCGAATCCTTTAAGAAATTAAAGATTCTGCCTCCTCCGAAGGTATCCATCGGAGTCAGGAGCGTAGGGAACTGGCTGGAGCTGGACGTGGATACGGCCGGGCTGTCAGGAGAGGACTTAAGCAGGCTTTTGGAGGTGTACAGCCAGAAAAAGAAATATTACCGCTTAAAAAACGGGGAATTTATCAGCCTTGATGACAATGGTCTTATGACCGTTGCAAAGCTGATAGAGGGCTTGTCTGCTGATCCTGATATGCTGAACAAGTCTTTCCGCCTTCCCAAATACAGGGCACTTTATCTGGACAGCATCCTGAAAGAGGGAAATGGCATAACCCTTTACCGGGACCAGCTTTATAAATCGGTAGTCCGGGGAATGAAGTCTGTGGAGGACAGTGATTTCGAAGTCCCTCAGCCCCTCCGTCATGTGCTGAGAGGGTATCAAAAGACGGGATACCGCTGGCTTAAGACGTTGGACAGCTATGGTTTTGGAGGAATCCTGGCTGATGATATGGGCCTTGGAAAAACCATTCAGGTCATAGCCCTGCTCCTTGACGAAGCAGAAAAAAAAGAGCATACCATCTCTCTTGTTGTCTGTCCCGCTTCCCTGGTATACAACTGGGAAAATGAGCTTCATGTTTTTGCTCCTTCTCTTAAGGTTGCGACAATCTCCGGACAGGCAGGAGAACGGGAAGAGCAGTTAATGAACGTAGATAAAGAAGATGTGCTGATTACTTCTTATGATTTGTTAAAACGGGATATTGATCTTTATAAGGATAAGACTTTCCGGTTTCAGATTATTGATGAAGCCCAGTACATCAAAAATGCATCCACTCAGAGTGCAAGGGCGGTAAAGAGCATTGATGCAAGGAACCGGTTTGCCTTAACCGGTACCCCTATTGAAAACCGCTTATCAGAGCTGTGGAGCATTTTCGATTTCCTGATGCCGGGATTTCTCTTCACCTACCGGAAGTTTAAAAAAGAGTATGAACAGCCCATTGTCCGGGATCAGGNNTCGGCCCCTTCCTTTTAAGGCGGCTTAAGAAGGATGTGCTGAAAGAGCTGCCGGATAAGCTGGAAACCATTGTTTATTCCGCTTTTGATAAGGAACAGAAGGAGCTGTACACGGCAAACGCATTCCACTTAAAGCAGGAGCTTGAGAGCTTGGAAGGCAAGTCTGGTAAGGATAACATCCAGATCCTTGCGGCGCTTACCAGACTCCGGCAGATCTGCTGCGATCCTCAGTTATGCTATGAGAATTATAAAGGGGGATCAGCAAAGCTGGAAACCTGCATTGACCTGGTTCGGAACGGGGTAGAGGGAGGGCATAAGATCCTGCTCTTTTCCCAGTTTACCTCTATGCTGGAGGTGATCGGACAAAGGCTGAAAAAAGAGGCGGTCCCATACTACTTGCTGACCGGAGCCACTCCGAAAGAGGATAGGCTCCATATGGTAAATTCCTTTAAAGATGATGAGATCCCCCTGTTCCTGATTTCTTTAAAGGCAGGCGGAACAGGACTTAACCTGACTGCAGCGGATGTGGTCATACACTTTGATCCATGGTGGAATGTGGCGGCTCAGAACCAGGCCACTGACCGGGCCCACCGGATCGGCCAGGAGAAGCAGGTGAGCGTATTCAAGCTGATCACAAAGGGTACGATTGAGGAAAATATTTTAAAGCTTCAGGAGTCCAAGAAGGATTTGGCGGAACAGATTATATCAGAGGGAACTGTGTCCTTAAGTAATCTGACCAAAGAGGATTTATTGGGGCTTTTGGATATATAGAGAAACTTATTATAGGAAGAATGCTCTGGATTCCATAAAGGAAACAGAAGAGATTTGAATGAAAGGATGGATGAGTGATGAAAGTACTAATGTTAAATGGAAGCCCTCATGAGAGAGGCTGTACCAACCGCGCCCTCCTCGAGGTAGAATGGGCTTTGAATGAGGAAGGCATCGAAACAGAAATTCTTCATGTCGGGAGCCAGTCTGTCCATGGCTGTATTGCCTGCCAGAAATGTTCAGAAACAGGAAGGTGTGTATTTACTTATGACATGGTTAATCAGGTGCTGGAGAAGATGGAAACAGCGGCAGGGCTGATTGTAGGTTCTCCGGTTCACTATGCTTCCCCCAGCGGCACAGTTCTTTCCTTCATGGACCGTTTGTTTTATGCGGGAAGAAATTTTGCTTATAAGCCGGGAGCGGCCGTTGTTTCCGCCCGGAGAGCAGGAACCACCGCTTCTCTTGATGTTTTAAATAAATATTTCACCATTGCCCAGATGCCGGTCGTTTCATCCTCTTACTGGAATATGGTTCACGGATTTACGCCTCAGGACGTGGAGCAGGATTTGGAGGGGCTTCACACCATGAGAACTCTCGGAAAAAATATGGCATGGCTGTTAAAATGCCTGGAGGTGGGAAAAGCCGCAGGAATCAGCCTTCCTGCCAGGGAGGAAATTCCCAGAACAAATTTTATCCGGTAAGCTAGAAAAAATCCCCTTTACTTTTTTTATTTGTGGTGTATAATGAGATAGGCACTACATATAGTGATTCAAATTCCATAGACACAAAATATAGAAGAGGTTAAGGTGACAAGGATGATTAAAGTTCAAAAACGTGACGGCAGAATTGTGGAGTATGACAGGGATAAAATCATTACAGCCATTCGGAAAGCCAATGCAGAGGTGGAAGTTTCTGAACGGGCCGGAGAGGAAATGATTGATGCAATACTGGATCATGTGGAGAGAGAAAACGACGGCGTGATCAGTGTGGAAGCCATTCAGGACATGATCGAGAGCAGTCTGGTAAATAAAAACAAATATACGCTTTCCAAAAAATACATCATTTACCGTTACCAGAGGGCTTTGCTTCGGAAGGCAAACACAACCGATGAGTCCATTTTAAAGCTGATTAAAAATGAGAACAAAGAACTTGCAGAGGAAAATTCCAACAAGAATACCATTCTTGCATCTACTCAGAGAGATTACATCGCAGGGGAGGTTTCCAGAGACTTAACCAGAAGGATGCTGCTTCCGGAGCGTATTTCCCTTGCCCATGACCAGGGATCCATTCACTTCCACGATGCGGATTATTTCGTACAGCCGATTTTTAACTGCTGTCTGATCAATATCGGTGATATGCTGGATAACGGCACTGTAATGAATGAAAAAATGATCGAGAGTCCTAAGAGCTTTCAGGTGGCGTGTACTGTCATGACCCAGATCATTGCGGCTGTTGCCAGTAACCAGTACGGCGGCCAGTCCGTAGATATCCGGCATTTGGGCAAATATTTAAGAAAAAGCAATAATAAATTCCGCAAACAGATCCGTGAAGAATTCGGGGATACGGTTAGCCCTGAGATAGTGGAAAAGATGGCTTCCATCCGTCTGGGAGATGAGCTGAAATCCGGAGTACAGACCATTCAGTACCAGATCAACACCTTAATGACGACCAACGGCCAGGCTCCATTCGTGACCCTGTTCTTATGCCTTGATGAAAATGACGAATACATAAAGGAAAATGCCATGATCGTGGAGGAGGTTCTCCGCCAGAGGCTTGAGGGGATCAAGAATGAAGCAGGCGTTTATGTTACTCCTGCATTTCCTAAGCTGATCTATGTTTTAGATGAGAATAACTGCTTAAAGGGCGGAAAATATGATTATATTACCAAACTGGCGGTAAAATGCTCCTCCAAGCGTATGTATCCGGATTACATTTCTGCTAAGAAGATGAGGGAGAATTACGATGGAAATGTGTTCAGCTGCATGGGCTGCCGGAGCTTCCTGTCTACATGGAAGGATGAGAACGGAAATTACAAGTTTGAGGGAAGGTTTAATCAGGGAGTGGTAAGCCTTAACCTGCCCCAGATCAGCATTCTGGCAAAGGGAGACGAAGATACGTTCTGGAAGCTTTTGGAAGAACGTCTGGATCTGTGCTATGAGGCCCTGATGTACAGGCATAAATCGCTGGAAGGCACCCTTTCCGATGTAAGCCCGATTCACTGGCAGTATGGCGCCATTGCACGGCTTAAAAAGGGCGAAAAAATCGACCCGCTGCTTCAAAACGGCTATTCTACCATATCTCTTGGATACATCGGCCTTTATGAGGCGACTAAGCTTATGAAAGGGGTCAGCCAGACAACTCCGGAAGGAGAAGAGTTTGCTCTTCGCGTGATGAATCACATGCGGGAGGTTGTAGACCAGTGGAAAAAGCAGACAGGCCTTGGCTTTGGTTTATACGGAACACCGGCAGAATCTCTTTGCTACCGGTTTGCCAAAATTGACAGAGAGCGATTCGGAAGCATACCTGATGTGACGGACAAAGGGTATTACACCAACTCCTATCACGTTGACGTGCGGGAGTCCATTGATGCGTTCAGCAAATTTACCTTTGAAAGCCAGTTCCAGAAGATTTCCTCCGGCGGATCCATTTCCTATGTGGAAGTTCCAAACATGCAGAACAATCTGGAGGCAATGGAAGAAGTGGTGAAATTCATTTATGATAACATCCAGTATGCGGAGTTTAACACTAAATCAGACTATTGCCAGGATTGCGGCTATGACGGCGAGNNCAGAAGAACCTGCGGCTATCTGGGAGAGAATTTCTGGAACACCGGAAAGACAAAGGAGATCAAATCCAGAGTCCTTCATCTGTAGGAGGTATGCCATGAATTATGCGACCATAAAGCCCACGGATGTGGCCAACGGCCCAGGGGTCAGGGTATCTTTGTTTGTCAGCGGATGCACCCACCGCTGCAGGGAATGCTTTAATTCCGAGGCCTGGGATTTTCATTACGGCCGGGAATACGGACCGGAAACCACAGAAAAGATATTGGAATATTTAGACCATACGTACATTGCCGGCTTAAGCCTTCTGGGAGGAGAACCCATGGACCCGGCGAACCAGAAGGGGATCCTGTCCCTGGTAGAGAAGGTAAAGGAGCGGTTTCCGGAAAAAACCATCTGGTGCTACAGCGGCTATGACTTTGAAAAGGATATCCTGGGAGACATGTCGGAGAGGCTTCCTGAGACTAGGCGGATCCTGGCCTGTCTGGATGTCCTGGTTGACGGAAGATTTGAAGTGGAAAAAAAGAATCTAAGGTTGAGATTTAGAGGGTCATCCAATCAGCGGATCATTAAGGTACAGGAATCACTTGCTTTGGGAGAGCTTGTACCGTGGGAATAAAGAAACAGGGCATTTTGCCGTCTGCCGNNTATTATGAAAGTTCTCCGCTTAGAGAGTAATAGAAAAGTATATCCAGTACATCACGGTCTTTCATATGCCGGATATCGTAAGATGCCATGCCCTATGGGCGATTTTGCACATTATTTCCTTAATTTATATGCAAGTTCCCATTCGGTGATATCGTTGATTCCTCCATGGCTGTCAGTTACTGCTAAGAGTATGAAATTGCTGCAGAGTGGTTCAATTAGAAATTCGATACTTGAAAACATAAATTCGTTACAATATACGGAAATTTACCTGATTCTATAATATACTTTACCTGTTAGATATTATATAATTTCGGCTGGCAAGGGGTAGGAAGATTATATAATAATGTGTTGGTTTCATTTTACAGGAAGCTCTTACAAAAGATCATGAATCAGATGATAATATAAAAAAGAAAAAGTCTCGCAGACTGCTTTTAAAAACTACTGGCTGAGCCCGGGTCAGCTCTGTTTTGCCTGCGCTGATTATCTTACTTATCGTTTAGAGGTTTTTACAAGCGAATAGAAGAAAAAGTCTTATAAGGTACTGCGTGCTATCATGAGGATCATAATCACTGGGATTCAATTTATGAAGGGGAGATTAATTGTATTGAAGATCAAAAGAGGTTTAATTATGGTTTACAAGAAATTTATTTCATTGCTGTTGATTTTTATGTTGATAGGCGGGCAGGCTCAAACGAGCATGGCTGGTTTTCAGGAGAACAGCACAGAAGTATCACATGCGGAGGAAGAACCTGCGGCAGATTCTACAGGAGCCGGGGGAGCGAATGATAATGAAGAAGTATCTGACGTACATACGGAGGAAGAGGAAAGCATAAAAGAGGAAACTCCGGACATTGAGGAAGAAGAAAGCACAGAAGCGGAAACTTCGGAGAGCGGAAAGACTGAAAGTGCGGAAAAAGAAGACACCGAGAATGAGACCCCACAGACAGATGACATCCATGAAGAGGAACAGGAAAGCATAGGGAATGAATCCGGACAGGAGAATGGAGCCAATGAAGGAAATAATGCAGATCTTCCTGTTTTTCCTGATTTGCTTCTAGAACAAAAGCTGGAGAAAGCCGTTTATTATGAAGTTAGCTTTTTTGATTGGGAGGGCAACCGGATTGGGTCTGTCCAGTCTGTTGCTGCAGGCGAAAGTGCTGTTGCACCTCAGGCACCTGAACGGGAGGGATATATATTCACCGGCTGGAGCACAGACTATACCCATGTTCAGGAGGACTTAGAGGTCTATGCTCAATACAAAGCGATGAAAACTTATACCATTAAAATTGTGTATGTTGGTAGTGCGAATCAGGAAGTTGCGGAACCTTATATTGCAACCGTTACGGAAGGGTATCAGCTGAAAATGGCAATTTATTCTCCTTCTATTGAGGGATACGTACCCGATCAGTTTGTTGTTCGTCTGGATATTGAAGCAGCTTCGGAAGATTTGTATTTGCAGGTGACGTATTCACCGGCAGATACTACCTATCAGGTACAGCATTTTGTACAGGATTTAGATCTTACTCATTATACTTTAAGAGAGCAGGAGACGCTATCTGGAATTAGTGAACAGACCGTGATGGCTGTGCCTAAGACCTATGAAGGATTTACCGTACAGACGGAATCGGTTTCTGCTTCCGTTGCCTCAGACGGCAGCACCATACTGCAGGTAAAATATACCAGAAACGTACATAATGTATATTTCGATACTGATCAAGGAAGCTATATTAGTCCATACAATGCTTTGTACGGTCAGAACCTGACGATTCCGGAACCGCCTACCCGTCCGGGATATTCATTTGGTGGATGGGAGCCTGAACTGCCCCAAATCATGGCGGATCATGACATTCATTTAAAAGCCCTTTGGAATACCGTGAATACGTCTTACACTGTGGTCTATTGGCTGGAAAACATTGCGGAGAGTGGGCATTATGATTATGTCGGCAGTCAGCAGATGGGCGGGCAATCAGGAGATGTGCCGGCCGTTCCGTCAGATGAATCGGGAATTCTCTTCCCCATACAATCCGATTATTATTTCCGTAACGAAGCAAAAACGGAACAGGCCGTAAGCGGATTGAAAATAAAGGGAAATGGTTCCACAATCGTAAATATTTATTATGACCGAAAAACCTACACCATTACGTTTGATGACGGAGGTGCCGGAATGGAGGTCGATGGATCGTTTTACCGCTATAATGATGGGAATCCTTATATCATTGAGGCAAAATACGGGGCTGCGATTGACCATCTATGGCCGGTAACGCCTCCTCAGTCTCCACAGGATCCGGAAACAAACAAATTTCGGGGCTGGAGAAACCTTCAGGTATCCACTTCAATTATGTATCATTCTACCAAACAGTATTTTATGAAAAATGAATTGGTTCATGAAGGGGGAACCACATTACGGGCTGAGTTCATAGCAGGTACATATCCGGTTACAATTCACTACTTGTTTCAAGAAATTGGCGGCAGCGGCTATATAGAAAACAATGAGTATATGCAGACGGTCAACTGGGCAGGAAGCGGTATATGGTATCCAAAAGCATTTGCCGGTTTTACTGCAGATCCACAGCAGGAGAGCGGAATTCCTTTTTCGCAGGATACCGGTGACATCTTCTTTAAATATGACCGGAATCAATACAAGATCACGTTTTATAACGGGGAGAGCATTGTTTCTTCTGTTGACCAGATTTCCTATGGAAAAGGGATAGCACCATATTTTATAGAGCCTTCCACACGTCCTTCAGGAATGCCGCCGGTCTATGAATTTGTCGGTTGGTATACGACGGAGGAGTGCTATGAAGGCACTGGTTTTACATTTGAAAATGCATCAATGCCGGCTCACGATCTTATATTATTTGCAAAATGGGCAAAGCCCGTATATCAGATAACTTTTGAGCCTGCCAACGGGAAAAGTCCGTGGATGGAATCCGTGGAAATGTTTGATAGCCTGGAAGTTCCACCGGATCCCAATTATTCCGGATATATTTTTGCCGGCTGGTATGCGGATCAGGCATCTTTGCGATATACCTTCGGATTCCCGGTGACTGAATCGTTTACCCTTACCGCACGGTGGATCAAACCGGAGGATGTCAGCTATGTGGTGCAATATATGAAGAAAAATGCTTCCGGAGTTTATGAATTGTACAGCAAGGAATATTTCACAGAAGGACTGCTGGGTGAAACGGCCAGTGCTTCCGCCATGGTGATTGATGGTTATCTTCCGGACCATTTAAGCAAGAGTCTGGTACTCAAGGGACAGGGAGAAAACAATGTTATCTATTTTTACTATAATCCGTTTCAGACAGTTGATTACAGAATTGATTATGTGGACGAAGAGGGAGTAGTCCTGAGGGAAAGTAAACAGGTCACTACGAACAAGGCGATTGAAACTGAAAATTATCAGTACATAGCCAACTATGTGCCTGATGCCTATCAGATAACATTCCCCTTGTCTCGGGAGGCATCTGAAAATGTTGTTGTTTTCAGGTATACACCGGCCTTTTCCGTAAACTATCTGGTAGAGCACTATTTGCAGCAGTCTACCGGCGAATACATATTGAAGGACAGCGAGCTGCGTACAGCCCTGGCGGGAACGGTGGTCATACCTGAGCCCAGATCTTATTCCAGCTATACTTATCAGGCGGAATTGAGCAGTAATGAGGGACTGATTATGGCTGACGGAAGTACGGTTTTTAAACTATACTATAAGCTGAACTCCGATGGAAGCGGAGAAAGCGGTGGTAATGGCGGAAGCGGTGGTAATGGCGGAAGCGATGGCAGTGGCGGAAGCGGAAGCAGCGGCAACGGCAGTGGCGGTAGCAGTGGCAGCGGCAGTAGTGGAAGCGGTGGCAGCAGTGGGGGAGGCGGAAGCCAGAAGGAAGTTGTTATAATACCCGAAGCGGTTCCACTCGGCGAATGGGAAGGGCTGCAGACCCCTAAGGATACCAATGAAATGGATCGTTTGCCAAAAACCGGATATACAGGTGGCGGGCTGGGATCAGCATTTCTGTTTGCCGGAAATATTCTTCTCGTTTTCTATCTGCTGATTGGAAAAAAGCCGAAAAGCGAAGAGACGGAACAGGAACTATAAGTATGATGGGAAGCAATTGACAGTATCTTATAAACATTAAAATGGCATCAAAAAAGACCACCTTATAACGCTGGACTAAGATACAAAAAGCATAGAATACCTGGTTTCTCTAAGAGAATCCAGGTATTCTTTTACTCTTCCGTAATAGATACATAAAAATTTGTTGGCATCGGCAGTCATATAAATGTAATACGACTTACCTTATGTACGTTTCTTTGACGTGAAAGTATAGACGGGGGCAGTGATTGCATCTCTGTGAGAAAAACGGGTCACATCACCTAGCTCTGCTATGAGTTGAGGACCAAGTGCTGAACCACCCCCCTGAAAGAGACAGCCCCAATGCTTCTTACCGTTTAAAACCAGCCACTTACCCATAAACCCTGTAAATACTGGTTCAAATGTGATATGATGAATTTGCATTCAGGAGGAAGCAGTATGAAGGTTAATATTAAAACAATCAGCCACGAAGCAGAAGAATCTGCGGATTTATACATCCATGAGCGGGGTGTAGCATTGGACCGACTTGTGGAATATCTGGAACAGGATTTATTTCACGCAGTAACGCTCTTGTGTCAAAAGGGAGAAAAGATCTGCCGGGTCCCAAGCCCTGAAATTTATTTGATTGAAACAGTAAATGATAAACAGGTGGTCCATACGGAACAGGAAACTTATGAGATGAATAAGAGGCTTTATGAGCTGGAACGGCTTCTTCCGTCTAATTTTATCCGGATATCCAAGTCTGTGATCATGAATATAGATAAGGTAAGGACCTATACTCCCATGCTCAATGGGCTTATGAAGGNNTGCTTTAATGGGACTTTGGCTTTTCTCCGGCAGACAGGGGCTGGAGATCGTCATGGACCGCCTAGGCCTGTTTTTTCTCATTTATCTTGCGGCAGGCTGCCTGCTTCAGTTCTTTAAACGGCTGCCTGAAATGGATTTAAGCTGGCTGCGGGGCATGGCTTTTATGTACTGGTATTATATTTTATCCTTCCTCTTATTGCTTCTTGCCGGACTTCTTCCGGATTATTTAAGATGCATGATTTTATCGGATGCTGTGGTGCTTTTCGGAAGATGGGCGTTTAATTACCTTTACGCAAAGCGTACCGCCAACCAGCTGAATAAGGCGAAGGGAGGACGTAACCTTGTCATTGACTTAAATGATAAGCCCGGTACAAAGGAAGAATTTTTCTCTGTCCTGGAAAATTACTGTATCAAAAACCACCTGAGCCTGGAATATATAAAACGGGATATTCCGGCTGTGGTTAAGCTTGACGGAGTCCTTNNTACCATGGACATTACAAAGCTTTAATTGGCCATGGTCGGAATTCAGTCGAAAGATGAGTGTGTTCACAAACCTTGAAATCTGTGGTAAAATAGAGGAAATAGAATGAACATACAGGAGCGGAACATGATTGACAATCCAAACAAAAGCGAAAAAACAAAATACCGTCTGGCCGATTCCATAAAGGATTGCATGAAAATCAAGCCCGTGGATAAAATTACAGTCCAGAACATTGTGGACGGGTGTGGGATGACCAGACAAACCTTTTACCGCAATTTTAAAGATAAATACGATTTAATCAACTGGTATTTTGACAAGCTGGTAATGGAATCTTTTGCCCAGATCGGAGTGGATAAAACCGTGGGCCAAAGCATGAGGAAAAAGTACGAATTTATCAAAAAAGAAAAGATATTCTTTACGGAGGCGTTCCGTTCCGATGATTATAATTCTTTAAAGGAGCACGATTTTGAACTTTTCATGGGATTTTACACGGAGCTCATTACCCGGAAGAGACAGGAACCGCTTTCCGAGGAAATCCAGTTTCTTCTTGAGATGTATTGCAGAGGTTCTGTGTATATGACGGTGAAATGGGTGCTTTCTGGCATGAAGCAGACTCCGAGTGAGATGGCAGCAAGCCTGACGGAAGCTATGCCGCCCAGGCTTGCCGCGGTATTTTCAGAAGCCGGTCTGAGGTAGGGTATAGTCGATGTGCACATAATAAAAGTTACAGTTTATAGTTTTTGTAAAAATTGTTACAAAAACTTCAAACTGTAACTTTATTTTTTCTCCCTTAGTTGTTAATATTGTAACATAAGTAGCATGTCCATTATTAAGGAGAAGGAGAGGTTGTCATGGCAAACAGAATCGTATTAAATGAAACATCATACCACGGCTCCGGTGCGGTTCAGGAGATTCCAGGGGAGGTAAAAAAGAGAGGATTTCAGAAGGCATTTGTTGCCTCTGATCCTGATTTGATTAAATTTAACGTAACCTCAAAGATCACAAAGATTCTGGAAGAAAACGGAATGGATTATGAGGTTTATTCAGATATCAAGCCAAACCCTACGATAGAAAATGTTCAGACAGGGGTACAAGCATTTAAAAAGTCAGGGGCGGATTATATCGTAGCGGTTGGCGGCGGCTCTTCCATGGATACCGCAAAAGCCATCGGCATCATCATTGCAAATCCGGAATATGAAGATGTGAGAAGCCTGGAAGGAGTGGCTCCCACCAAAAAGCCAAGCATACCGATCATCGCCGTTCCTACCACGGCAGGTACGGCAGCGGAAGTTACCATCAACTACGTGATCACTGATGTGGAAAAGAAGCGTAAATTCGTCTGCGTGGATCCTCATGATATCCCTGTGGTTGCCATTGTTGACCCGGATATGATGTCCAGCATGCCAAAGGGTCTGACTGCCGCCACAGGCATGGACGCCTTGACCCATGCAATCGAAGGTTATATTACAAAGGGTGCCAATCCCATTACTGATATGTTCAATTTAAAGGCCGTTGAATTAATAGGAAAAAGCTTAAGAGGAGCAGTGGAAAATACCGCCGAAGGCCGGGAAGGCATGGCATTGGGCCAGTACATTACGGGAATGGGATTTTCAAACTGCGGTCTTGGTATCGTGCATTCCATGGCTCATGCACTTGGCGCTGTTTATGACACGCCTCATGGGGTGGCAAACGCCATTCTGCTTCCTGCCATCATGGAGTTTAACGCCGAAACAACCGGTGAGAAGTACCGTGACATAGCCAAGGCAATGGGCGTGGAAGGAACTGAGGCCATGACGGTAGAAGCATACCGCAAAGCGGCGGTGGATGTGGTTAAAAAGCTGTCTGCAGATGTAGGGATACCGGCTGATTTAACACAGATAGCAAAAGAAGAGGATGTGCAGTTTCTGTCAGAATCCGCGGCAGCAGATGCTTGCGCTCCTGGAAACCCCAGAGAAGCCAGCTTAGAAGATATCATTAAACTCTATCAATCGCTTATGTAAGCAAAAGAATCCTCCTGGCCCTCGGTCCGGAGGATTTTTATATACCCCGATATCTATGGAAAAAGAACTTGAAATAAGATCCAAATCGGTTATTCTGAAAGCAATATAAATGGATAAGGAGAAGACTTATGAATGATCGAATGGAAAAGGCTGAGTCAGTTCTGGAACTCATTCCCGGCTTTCAATATCTCTATAAAGGGGAAGTCAATACAGACACTGTGAAATATTTGACAGAGAAGGGCTGGGCATTGGAGGCGAAAGACAGCGGATCTGTCCGTCTGGCCTCTTTGGCCGGAATGGACAGGAGCGACATTTACTTCACGGCTCTTTATAAAGAGCCGACAGCCATAGAAGCAGCCTTTGGAGCATGCAGGTTCGTTGTCTCCAGTTTGAAAGAGATGGAGCTTATCAATGAAGCGGCCGCCGGACATCTGACTCAGGGACATCTGGAAGTAATAGGAATTGCCGTGATTCCAAAAGCTTATGACAATGGAAAACTGCCGGGGTTCAGAGTGGAAGAATTATCCCAGTTATCCGCAGAAGCCAGAAAATTGCGTTTCATATCCATTCGCGGCTGCTTCATCCAGGGAGATACAAAAGGATTGTCAGGAGAAAGCCTTGGAAGATATTTGAGAGATTGCTATGAAACTGCCAAACTGGTGACCACAACCATTCCCTGCGGCATGTCCTATATAAACGCAGGCAATTCCATGGAACCGGCTGTTCAAACCATGAAATCAGGCCATNNACAAACTGCTGCAAAGATCATGGTCAACCAGAATCAGACCGCTTTTTATGCGAAACTGCTGCTGCAATAATGGAAAAAACTCCCCGCTGTGAGAAACTGCATCTGTCTCTCACAGCGGGGAGTTTTATATCCTATTATTTCTTTCTATAATACGTGTCTTTTAACGGCAGGCTCTGTCTGAATACTCCATCCAGCCTGTAGTAAGCATGAGCACAGGCGGGAGAGGTGGGGATCATGCACAATTCCCCGCATCCTTTGGCACCAAAGGAGTAAGGCAGTTTATTCTCTTCTTTTGGCTGGCAGAGAATTACTTCCAGTTCAGGTGCCTCGTCTGCTCTCATAAATCCTATGGTACCGAATTTACTGGCAGGATATCCGTTTTCACATTTAAACTCTTCTGTAACGCCGTAACCGATTCCCATGATCATACCGCCTTCAATCTGGCCTTCCACGGACCCAATGTTTACAGGAGTTCCCACATCAAAGGCAGATACTGCCTTGGTGATTTTTCCTTCTTCATTTAAAATAATTACCTGAGTTCCGTAGGAATAAGATACGTGGCTCACAGGATTATCCTTGATGGCTCCCAGAGGATCTGTCTGAGCAGAATATTCTCCGAAGAATTCCTGTCCTTCTAAGTCTGCCAGACTGTTTCCGCTGTCTAAGGCGCATTTTAGCTTTTCGCCGGCTCTGCGGGATGCTTCCCCAGTGACGACCGTCTGACGGGAAGCAGTGGAGGTTCCTGAGTTAGGAGTCCTTATGGTATCTGCCGCTTCAAAGACAAAAAGGGCAGGATCAAGTCCGGATGCATGACAGATTTCGGTTAAAGCCATTTGGCCGATTCCCTGGCCCATACAGGAGGCGGAGGTACGGATATGAACCTTTCCCTCCTCAATGGAAAGAAGAACACGGCCTACATCCATTTTACCCATTCCGGTTCCTGCGTTTTTAAAGCCGCAAGCAATTCCGGCGTATGGATTGGAATAATAAATATCCTTTACAGCGTCAAGGCAGGCTTCCATATTGGTATTGGGGTCAGCGGTCTGTCCGTTTGGAAGGATATCGCCTGGCTTGATGGCACTCCGCCGGCGGATTTCCCAGGGATCCAGACCGGCCATTTCTGCCAGCAGGTTGATATTCATTTCCGTTGCAAAGCAGCTCTGGGTTACGCCAAATCCCCGGAAGGCACCGGAAACCACGTTGTTGGTATAAACGGACATACCAAAGATATCAATGTTCTGGTAGTTATATGGGCCGGCTGCATGGGTGCAGGCGCGGTGGAGTACTGGGCCTCCCAGAGAAGCATAAGCTCCCGTATCGGCAATGATTACACCTTTCATGGCAGTCAGGCGGCCGTTTTCGTCACAGGCTGTGGTGAATTCCATTTCCATGGGATGGCGTTTTACATGGTAATTTAAGGATTCCTGACGGCTGTATTTTATCTTGACAGGTTTCTTGGTATACCAGGCCATTAAGGCAGCATACTGCTGTACAGACATATCCTCCTTGCCGCCGAAGCCGCCGCCTACTAAAGGTGCATGACAATGGACCTTTTCCTTAGGAAGGCCCAGCATCTGGGCGCATTCTCTCTGAACGTCATATATGGACTGGCTTGTGGTGTAAATCAACAAGCCGTCTTCTCCTTCAGGAAGTGCCACACAGCACTCCGGCTCCATGAAGCCGTGCTCCTGCCAGGAGGTTTTATATTTTCTTGTTACCACATATTTTGAATTTTTAATGGCTTCATCTGCATTTCCCCGCACCAGGTAGGCCCGGCTCATAATGTTGCCGTCTTCATGAATGAGAGGTGCATCTCCCTTTAAAGCTTCATAAGGGCTGGTGATGGCAGGAAGCTCGGTATAATCGACGTCAATGAGAGCCAGGATTTCTTCCAGGGCTTCTGAACGGGTCGTTGCAATGACTGCCAGGGCATTTCCAACGTAACGGGTGATATCTCCTTCGCCCATGAGAACATCCCAGTCCTGCTTGATGTGGCCGATCTTATTGCATGGCACATCCTTTTTCGTCAGGATTTCCACGCAGTCCGGGTGCTCCAGTGCTTTTGACACGTCGATCCGGTTGATCATGGCTCTTGGATACTTGGAATACAGGCACTTGGCGTACAGCATGCCAGGCAGATACATATCATCGGCAAAGATTCCGGTTCCGTTTACTTTCTCTGCAGCATCAATGCGCTTGAAGTGCTCGTTCATGTGCAGGGCAGTAGGAGGATGGGGGACCTCCAGTTTCTCTCTGAAAAAGTCAGCAGCCAGAAGAATGGCATCTTCAATCTTTTTATAGCCGGTACAGCGGCATAAATTGCCATTGATTGCCTTTTTAACTTCAGCTCTTGTAGGGGTAAGATTCGTATCCAGAAGGCTTTTGGCGGAAATGACCATGCCGGGAATACAGAAGCCGCATTGAACAGCGCCTGCCTCTGCAAAGCAGTGTTCATAAACCTTCATTTCTTCCGGGTCGATTCCTTCCACGGTAAGAATGTTTTTCTCCTCCAATGTGCTGATTTTAGGGACACAGGCCTTTACCTTTTTTCCGTCAATAAGAACCGTACAGGTTCCGCAGGCACCTTCGCTGCAGCCATCCTTTGTAGCTGTCAGATGAAGATCATCACGTAAGAAACGCAGCAGCTTTTTGTCGTGGGGCGTGTCGTAGTCCTGCCCATTAATGTGTAATATGTACATGTGTAAACTCCTTCCGGCTAAATGCCTTTTTCTTCTAAGAAATCCTTAAGCAGGTTCATACAGACTGCTTTCCGGTATTCAGCAGATACGCGGCCTCTGGTCAATACCAGGCGCTCCCCGTAAGCAGACAGCAGCTCTTCTTTTAAAGCGCTGGCTTCTTCGAGGGTTTTTCCTGATAGTCTGGCTTCCAGATCTTCAAAGCGGAGAACCGTATCGGACACGGCGCCAAATGCGGCAGCCATCTGTTGGATCCGTCCTTTTTCTACAGTCATAAGGCCTGCAAATGAAACACGGGAGATGGCAAGAGCGTTTCGTCCGCCGACTTTTTTATAATAATAGTCATCCAAGCCCTGTTTTGGAAAGAGTATCTCCACAATCAGCTCCTCCGGCTTCAAATCCAGTTTTTTTCTTCCCAGATAAAAGTCTTCAACGTTTACGGTCCGCTGTCCATGGACAGAGGCAAGACGTAGTTTGGCGCCGCAGACAAAAAGGATCAGCACGGAATCGGCCTTGGCAGACCCGTTCCCGATATTGCCGCCAAAGGTTCCCGTATTCCGGATTGCAGGGGCAGCAATTTGTGCAACAGCTTCTTTCATAAGCGGGTGAATAAGGTCAGATTCCAACGCCTCTGTAAAGGTGACGCAGGAACCGATGGAAATATAGTCCCCTTCCTCCCGGATATGCCTTAATTCATCCAATCCGTTTAAGAAGAGATAGGAGACACCTTTTCTGTTTTCCACCATAAGGTCTGTGCCGCCTGCATAGGGAACGGCATCGGTAGTTTTCTTTATTTCCAATGCTTCCTGTAAGGAAGCCGGTCTGTATCCATTTACCATAATCCATTTCCCTCCTTTGCGGCAATATGAATTGCATTTACAATGGCGTTGTATCCGGTGCAGCGGCATAAGTTGCCGGATAGTCCTTCCCGTATCTGGCTGTCTGTGGGATTGGGAATCTTGCTCAATAGGGCTTCGGCAGCCATAACCATTCCTGGAATACAAAAACCGCACTGCACCGCCGACGTAGCAGCAAAGGCTTTATTTAATACGGCAAACCGTTCCGCTTCCCGAAATCCTTCCAGAGTGACAATACTGGCACCTTCTGCAGCACCCATGGCTACGCAGCAGGAGTTTACCAGAATTCCATTCATCAGAACGGAACAGGCGCCGCATTCTCCTTCCTTGCATCCGCATTTAACGCTGGTCATACGGAAGACATCTCTTAAAACATCCAGAAGACGGTCTGCCGAGCAGCCGTCATAAGCAGTTTTCTCTCCATTTAACAGAAAATTGATTGCTTCCATTATAACCCCTCCTTCATAATCACTTTCATGGTATCCTCTGCTGTAAATGGGGCGTGATTCAGCTTGACTCCATGCCCCAGGGCCTGTTCCACAGCTTCCACATAAGCGGCAGGAATCCCTACCAGAGGCAGTTCTCCGGCTCCTTTGGCCCCATAAGGTCCGTCAGGGTATTTTTCCACATGCAGCATACATGTTAAGTTCGTCACATCGGCGGAAGTGGGTATTAAATAATCAGAGAAGGAATTGTTTCGGATTCTTCCTTTCTGGTCGTAATCCATATATTCGGTGGAAGCATAGCCGATCCCCTGAAGGAATCCGCCTTCCATCTGTCCCATGACAATGTTGTAGTCAATGGGAGTGCCTACGTCAAAATTGCCGTAAGCTCCAAGGATCTTCGTCAGCCCTGTATAGGTATCCACCTCTACTTCCGCGGCGTTGACACCCCAGGCATAGGTGGGATAAGCATCGCCCTGGAATTTATCCAGGTAGAAGGGAATGACAAAATCAGGTTCTTTAAACCGTTCTTCCACCATCTGATCTTCTCCGTCCTTCCATTGGGTGCGCAGTTTAATGGCACAGCGGCGGAGGAGTTCCCCTACTACCATAAGGGAGCGGGAGGCAACGGTAGGGCCGGAGTCCGGAACCCTGGCCGTATCCGGATGATCGTAATAAACCTTATTAAGAGGAAGGTTTAATTCCTTGGCGACGATTTTAGGAAACGTGGTACGCAGCCCCTGACCGATTTCTCCGTTGGAAGCCAGGATCTCAACCGTGCCGTCAGGATATTTGTGAAGCCTGCATACTGCTTTTATAATGTCCCGTTCCCCGGAACCGGTAAATCCAGCCCCGTGAAAATGCATGGAAATTCCGATTCCTCTGCGGTAGCGTCCGGTCTGAGGCTTTGCATATTCCCGACGCTTTCTGCGGTAATCGCATGCATGATCAATTTCTTTGATCATGGAAGGAATGGGTACAGGAAAATGGTATTTCCCGGAGGTGGAAGTGGAATCCCCCTGCTTTACAATGTGTTTTTCCTTAAATTCCAGGCTGTCGATTCCAAGATCCATTGCAATGTGGTCCATCATCATTTCAACTGCAAAAAATGTCTGGGGAGCGCCGAAGCCCCGATAGGCTCCGTTAGGAGTTGTGTTGGTTTTTAAGGCTCTTCCCCTTACATGAAGGTTTTCAATGT
This sequence comes from Hungatella sp. UBA5982, assembly GCA_002429965.1. Taxonomy (GTDB): domain Bacteria; phylum Bacillota; class Clostridia; order Lachnospirales; family Lachnospiraceae; genus Lacrimispora. Next base: position 4,983 of record DJBG01000192.1, on the reverse strand, counting down.
CATAGATTCCATTTGAGCAGATAATACCCCGCTGAAGCACCACGGCAGACAGGGTGGTGTAAGCGCCGCTGTTGAATTTTACATCAATGTCCATGGCGGTCACTTTGCTGTCTTTGACGGCAACCTTGTATCTGCAGAGGGCTGGGTGGCGTTTGGAGGTAAACTCTAAATCTTCCCGGCGGTCAAAGATGCAGCGGACGGGAGCCCCGGCCTTTTTAGCAGCTACAGCTACCTGACAACCCAGGATTGACGGAAATGCCTCCTTTCCTCCGAAGCCGCCTCCGGTCACATCCTGTTTGANNTCTCCGCAGCCAAGAGCCCGCATAACGGCTCCGTGCACGTAATAGGCGCATTGGAGAGAGCCGTGGATGAACATTTTTCCGTTTTCATCAGGCTCCGCCATCATTCCCTGGGTTTCTAAATAGGTCTGGTCCTGATAACCGGTGGTGAATTCTTCTTCATAGATCTTATCAGCTTCAGCAAAGGCCTTCTCCATATCCCCTTTGCCATATTCATAGTCAAAGAATACGGTATCCGCACTGCCAAGGTCCAGGACAGGTTCCAATTCTTCATAGGAAACCTGGATCTCAGCCAGAATGCGGTCAACCACCGCTTCTTCCGGACCCACTACCATTCCAATGGGCTCTCCGATGTATTCTACCGTTTCCCGGGCATAANNAACAGGCGTATCATCCATGACGATGTTTACATGATTGTCACCGGGGACATCAGACCTATCAACGTAAAAATAGCCGTCGGGAAGGGGTGGGGTGTTCACGGCAGAAAGCCTTGCACGGGCCAGCTTGGAACGAAGCATTTTTCCTACCAGAACCCCGTCATTTTCATAATCGCCTACATAAACAGAGAGGCCCGCCATCTTTGCCGCATGGTCTTTTTTAACTACTGGCTGACTGATGTTTTCCATTGTTTCATTACCTCCTTTTAAATTTTGGCCGGACAAAACCGGCTGATGCAGACTTCATAATCTTCCATGGTATCCAAATCCATCCATACGCCGTCATCATCCACCGGTACGTGGATGATGGATTCCTCCTGCTGTTTCCATAACTGGCGCAGACCGCCTTCTCCTTCATATTGCAGTATGACGTCACGGAATCTGTAATCGATCAGGGGAGGGTGCTTCCTGTATCCTCCCAAAGTGGGAAAGAGGACAGAGGGTTGGTTGTCTGGCCGGGCTTTTAAAAGTTTAAGGAATGTGTTTTTTTTAACGACCGGCATGTCACCTGGAAGCAGGAAAAATGCTTTGCAATGGGGCATGGAGCGAAGACCATATTTTATGGAAGTCAGCATATCGGTAGTTTCATAGTGAGGATTGCTGGCATAAATGATTTCTTTCCCATAATGAAGGCGAAGAACTGACTCAATCTCATTTCTCCGGTAACCCAGAACGATTACTATCTGCTTCACACCGGCTGCCAGCATGCTGTCGATGGTGCTTTCAATCAGGGTTTTTCCCTTAAACGGCATCAGCGGCTTAAAATCCCCCATGCGGCTGGACAACCCTGCGGCCAGTATGAGTCCGCAGGCAGAACTGGCTCCAAGCATAAAAAATCCCCCCTTCCATAACAACACTATGATTATAATGCCATTATAAAAGGGGGTTATGTATGTTTCAAATTCTTCCTGGGAAGCACTCGCTTTACCGGAACAATCCGCTGTCACGGAACAGAGCGGAAAATTCTTTTTGTGTAAACTGAAATATGTTATCTTCAAGCTTCTGCCATGTCCTTAAGAACTGGATGCCCTGGGGGGTCAGGGTGGTGTTTCCGCCACGTTTGCCTCCATGTTTCCGTTCTGCAATGGGATATCCCGTTTCAGCTTCCAGTTTATTTAACATATCCCAGGCTTTTCCGTAGGATAAGGCCATGCGGTCACAGGCACTGCGGACGGAATGGGTGTCAAGGATCAGATAAAGCAGAAGCTTGATTCTTGTATTAAAGAAAACGGATTCCCTTTGGAGGTTTAACTGAACGGTTGGATGGAGAAGTGTCCGGTTGTGCTCTGCCAGGTAGTCCTCTAACTGCCGGGAGTCCCGCACGCTGATAAAGATCCCGGGGTCATCCACCGGAAGAAAGATGCGGCGGTCGGACATAGAAGAAATGGCCGCCTTTAAACCCCCGCGTCCAGAGTAAGCAATGATCTCAGGAACAACTGCTTCTGAAAGAATGATAGGATGGCCACCTTTGCCTATATAAGAAGGAGTTACAATATCCCCACGGGCGGCCAGCAGGCTATTTAAAGTGGCCGGTGTGAACATGGGAACATTTACCGGTGTAAAAACCATACGGTCACATTTTCCCAGTAAATATTTCAGGCCTATTTTTACGGAGTCAATAAGCTCCGGCTGTTCACAATTCGCATTGCGGATAAAGATCACGCCATAGCTGGATAACTGGTATTTTACTTCATCCTCCTCTGCTCCGGTTACGACTACAATGGGAAAAATGCCTGCCTGTTGAAAGGATATTACAATACGTTTTATTATGGGGATTGTCCCGATCTGCAGCAATGGTTCCGCATCTTTTTTGCTGGCGGCTGCAATTACCCCGCCAATCCGGCTGATTTTCATATAGGGTCCTCCTCCTTAAATAAATATCTGTTTCAATCATAGCATGCAGCCGGATGGCGGGCAAGTTCTTATAACAAGGATCTTGACAGAATTGTTAAGGAATATAAATCTTTTTGAGGGATAGGAAACTCTGATAACAAGGTATTTAATGTCATTTAAGGATTTTAAGGGGAAAAACTGGATGCAAAATCAGAAAGATGATGTTATGATTAAATAGGTAAGGAGATAATACTTAAATGACAGATACGAAGAATGATTTTTCAAAAGGAAACGTGGTGGAAAACATATTAAAGCTGGCCGTCCCTATGACATTGGCTCAGCTGATCAATGTGCTTTACAACATCGTTGACAGAATTTACATAGGAAGGCTTCCGGAAAATGCGACCATGGCATTAACAGGACTTGGCCTGTGTCTTCCCATCATTTCCATCGTCATAGCCTTTGCCAATTTATTCGGCATGGGCGGTGCGCCTTTGTGCTCCATTGAGAGGGGGCGGGGGAATGATATTGAAGCGGAAAAGATCATGGGTAATTCCTTTATCCTCCTGGTGGCTTTTGGTCTGGGGCTTACCGTTTTAGGTCTGGTTTTAAAAAAGCCCATGCTGTATTTGTTTGGTGCCAGTGATCTTACTTATCCGTATGCGGATCAATACATCAGCATTTACCTGCTTGGGAATGTTTTCGTTATGATCGGCCTTGGGATGAACAGCTTTATCAACTCTCAGGGATTTGGAACGATGGGGATGGTAACGGTTCTTTTGGGAGCGGTTGCCAATATTATTTTAGACCCCATATTTATTTTTGTTCTGGATATGGGGGTAAGAGGCGCGGCCCTTGCCACCATATTGTCTCAGTTTCTTTCTGCTCTCTGGATTGTTAAATTCCTGACAGGGAAGAAGGCGATTTTAAAGCTTAAGACCTCCTGCTTTCGTTTGAGAAAACACAGGGTAAAAGATATCATTGCCCTTGGAATGTCAGGCTTTACCATGTCTATTACCAACAGCATGGTGCAGATCATGTATAATGCTTCCTTACAGCGCTATGGCGGCGATTTGTATGTGGGAGTTATGACTGTCATCAATTCGGTCCGGGAGGTAATATCCATGCCTGTAAGTGGAATTACCAATGGTGCGCAGCCAGTCATGGGCTTTAATTACGGGGCAGAAAAATATGACCGGGTAAAACGGGCTATTATTTTTACATCAGTAGTTTCCATTGCATATACCACAGTCATGTGGGGGCTGGTCCATGGCTTTACTGAGTTTTTTATCCGGATTTTCAATCAGGAAGAAGCACTGCTAAAAGCAGGTGTTCCGGCGATGCGGATCTATTACTTCGGCTTCTTTTTCATGTCCCTGCAGTTTGCCGGCCAGTCTGTGTTTGTGGCTCTGGGAAAAGCAAAAAAAGCGGTATTTTTCTCCATCTTCCGCAAGGTGGTGATCGTGATTCCTCTGATCCTCATCCTTCCGGGTTTGCTTGGAAACGGTGCGGCAGGAGTCTTTATGGCGGAGCCGGTTTCCAATCTCATCGGAGGCGGAGCCTGCTTTATAACCATGCTGGCGACCATATGGCCGGAGCTTAGTGAAAAAAGAAAACAGTAAAAGGAGAAAAGTATGAAAACCATAACCAGGGATTATATTACAAATGTTCTTGCAAAGGAGAATCCGCCCTGTGACAAGGTCAGGGCAGGAGAGATCGTGGCCTTTGAGACCTATGACTGCTTCACAAACCAGTTTCTTCCGGAAGAGGCGACCTTTGAAAATGTAATAAGGAAGCCGGGAAATCCGGCAACAGGGCCTCTCTACATTGAGGGAGCGATGCCGGGAGATATGCTTAAAATCGATATTCTGGATATTGAGATGGGTCCAGTGGGAATTGTCATGCTTGGGCCTGGAAGCGGAAGCGAAAAGGAGGAATTCCCTGAGAAGGTACTAAAGCGGGTGCCTGTAAAGGGAGGATATGCTTATTTCAATGAAAAGGTCAAAATCCCGGTGAAACCCATGATCGGCGTCATCGGGGTGGCTCCGGCAGGCGAGGGCGTTTCTACCATCACCCCCATGGATCACGGCGGAAATATGGATTGTACCCAGATTANNTAGACGGTGAAGTGGAGGACTGCGGTCTGGAGATAGAAGGACGGGCTATTGTCCGTGTGAGCGTAGTGAGGAATAAAAACTGCGTTACCTATCCAATGATCGAAACAGAAGATAAGCTTATCACTCTTGCGTCCAGAGACCAGGTAGAGGAAGCCTGGCGGGCGGCTGCCAGGCAGATGTATGATTTCATGAAGGAGAAGGTGGGGATGGATTATGAAGAGGCCGGCATGCTGCTTACCATGACTGGGGACCTTGCCATCTGCCAGACAGTAAACCCCATGAAGACGGTGAGAATGG
>DJBG01000074.1:29767-40137 GCA_002429965.1 Hungatella sp. UBA5982 | reverse complement strand
TATCCGCTCCGTTGCGGAGTAAATGTGCCGCAAAGGAGTGGCGCAGGGTGTGAGGCGTAATGTCTGCCTTGATCCCTGCCTTATCCCCATAGAATTTTATAATCTTCCAAAATCCCTGGCGGCTCATGGATTTCCCGTTGCAGTTGGTAAAGAGCCACTCCGATTCCTGACCCCTCAACAAATAATCCCGGCCCCGCTCCATATAAGCCGAAAGGGCCAGCTTGGCCACTTTTCCAAAAGGAACCATACGTTCCTTGTGTTCATCCCGGCAGGTAATATATCCTATGGACAGGTTTGCATCGGTTCTCTTTAGATGAATCAGCTCCGACACCCGGATCCCGGTGGCATAAAGCAGTTCCAGCATGGCCCGGTCCCGAAGCTCCTTTGGGGTCTCGCCGTCCGGCTGGCTTAACAGGTTGTTTACCTCATCCACCGTTAATATGGTGGGCGCCTTTTTCTCCACCTTGGGCGCCTTTAACAGCTCTGCCGGGTCCTTCTGGATTCTTCCTTCCCTGCATTCGTAATGAAAGAATGCCTTCATGGAAGCCAGACAGCGTGAAATGGTAGTAGTAGCCTTCCCCTCTTTCTCCAGATGCAGGATATAGGAATTAAGACTGGTCTTTGTTACCTTGTCCACCTCCGTGATTCCCTGCTTCCCTAAAAAAGAAGCCAGCTGCATCAAATCCCTCTGATAAGATACCTCTGTGTTCTTTGACGTTTTTTTAATCTCTCTCAAATAAATAATAAAATGATTGATCTCTGCTACCATCTCAATATCCCCTGACCTTTCGGCTTCAAAAATGCCCTAAAATAAGGCTTCTTCCTACCATTATATAGACTATTTTCGATAAAATCAAACACATTTTTCCCACTATAAAGACATTTTAGGACTACTTTACATAACATGTACTAGATGTTGGTAATGCGTGACTTTTTTTCGCAAGATATGGGGAAATGGACCATTTTATTTTTTTTAATACTTTCTCTATTAGAGGACCATTTTTAAGAAATATGGGTTAATCCAGGCCTCACAGGCACTCCCAAGAGCAGTCAGGAACAGAAGAAGCAAAAAGGCCGGGATCCGGAAACGCCGTCCATTTTGCAATCCCCATAAAAGAAGGATGCTCCAAAGGGGAAGATAACACAGCCCCTGGGGCATGACTGTCATAAGGAACACGGGGAGCCCCATAAGCCCCTTTTGGACCGTTATGACAGAAAGGACAAATCCCATGGAAAATCCGATTCCTGCCGTCAGCAGACAATACAGAGGAACCGCATAAGCAGTCAGTCCGATGAGCCATGCGATCCATACCTCTATCCCCCGCTGCCTTAACACCTGATAAAAAAGCTGTACCCTTTCCCCTTTGTCCAGATTCATATTTCTGTCCAAAAGGCCCAGATAATATCCGGCTTCCTCCACAAACGACGGGTACCAGAAATTTGCCACGACAGTACCGGAAATAAGCCCGATAAAAAAGCAAAAGAGATAGCGGTCCTCTGCCCTTAGGTTCCGCTCCAGGGAAGCATACATACCTCCTGGTCCCGGTCCTCTTCTCAAACGGAATCTAAGCGTACGAAACAAACTGGCCATTAAAAATCCCCCTACAGGTCTTGTCATAATCTGACTCATAATGAATCAAGGGATATGCTTGCGTACCCAGTTGACTCATAAACTCAAGGTTGAAAGACGTCTTTTTTTCAACCTTATGCCTGCAAAGGGACATTTATTCTTGCAAAGCCAACAAGACGGTACCGCTGTTTTACAGGCTTTCCTACTTTACACCGTACTTTCTCCCATAGGCCAGGATTGCCGCAATGGTCTTGCCGTCGGTAATCTCCCCCCGGTAGATCTTCTGTTCTAAATCACTTAACTCCCACTCCTCCACCTCGATGTATTCGTCTTCATCCAGGTTCTGTTTGGAAGGCTCTAATTCCCTTGCAACAAAAATATCGATGGCTTCATCGCAGAACGCAACCGTTGTGTTGACGCTGATCAGATACTCCATCTTTTCCTTATCCGTCTTATAGCCTGTCTCCTCCTCTAACTCCCTGTGGGCGCAGTCGAGCTTCGGCTCATCGGGGCTGTCAAGGGCTCCGGCCGGTATCTCCAAAGTATACCGGTCCAAGGCATTGCGGTACTGACGCACCATGAGAAGCTTCCCGCTTTTCGTAACAGGAACCACTGCCGCTGCTCCGTTATGGTGGATGAAATCCCAATGGGCCAGATGGCCGTTGGCATCTACCGTGTCCTCGTATATTTTTAAAATGTTTCCCACATACTTTAATTCTCTGTCAAGTCGTTTTACAGGCTTTTGTTCCATTGTCTTACCTCCATGTCCGGTATCATTCTATTATAGTTTCTCGCACTTTTTAAAGCAGGCATCCGCTGCCTTTATGACCGCGCTGCGGAATCCGGATTCCTCCAGGGCCGATACTCCCTCAATGGTGGTGCCTCCCGGCGAACACACCTTATCCTTTAAAGCTCCCGGATGCTCCCCTGTCTCCAGGACCATCCTGGCACTGCCAAGAACCGTCTGAGCCGCCATCTCATAGGCAGCATCCCTGGGAAGTCCATACTTTACCGCACCGTCTGCCAGAGCCTCGATGAACATGTAAACATAAGCAGGAGAACTTCCGCTGGCACAGACCACTGCGTTCATAAGCCGTTCTTCCACGATCCGCATCCTTCCCAGAGAACGGAAAATATCACCGATTGTCTCCTTCTCCTCCTGGGAAAAAGCCTTCTCATCGTAGCAGACTCCTGTCATTCCTTCCCCAAGGAGAGCCGGGGTGTTAGGCATGGCGCGGACCATCCGTTTTTCTTCTCCCAGCTTTTCCTTTAACTGGGCCGTTGTGATCCCGGGTGCAATGGAAATGATCACATGGTCCTCTGTCACCTCATTGCGGATATCAGACAGCACCGGATCAAAATACTGGGGTTTCACGGCCAGAACCACGTATTTTGCCTGGCTCGCACACCGGGCATTGCTTTCAGCATAAGCCACTCCCATTTCTGAACTGATCTGCGCGCAACGTTCTTTATTCACATCGGTAAAAATGATGTCTTCCTTCCCGTATGTCTTTAATAATCCCTTTAATATTGCAAAACCCATATTTCCGATTCCGATGATTCCTATTTTCGCCATAATCTCTTCCTCCTGTTTCTGTTTGGAAATCTGCAATGAATCAGCATCATTCTAGCACCATTTTTCCAAATGTCAATCATCTAAATCTTCCTGATTGACGGAAATGATCCGGACTCCCTTCTTCCGAAGGACAGCCTTCTCCTGCTCCTTAAATTCGTGATCCGTAATGATCCCGGTATAATCGGCCAGGCAGTTGATCCGGTTCATCCCCTGCCGGTTGAATTTGGAATCATCCACTGCCAGAAAAGACTGCTGGCACTGCTTTACAAGCTGGCGCTTTAGAAATGCCTTATCAGTGGTAGGCGTCAGCACATGGAACTCCCCGCTTATGGCGGCAGCCCCGAAAAATCCCGAATCAAACCGGAAATCATCGATCATCTGGGTGGTGTAATAGCCTAAGGTACTACCTGTAGACTTCTGGACATAACCGCCGCACAGGATCAGCTCCGCCTTGCTGTTTTTCATAAGAAGGGCAATTTCTAAATCATTGGTAACGACCGTCATATTTTCCTTATCCATGATCCGTTTTGCGATCTCATAGGTGGTGGTTCCGGCATCTAAATATATGGTAGTCCCTTCCCTGATGAATTCCACGCATTTCTCTGCGATCAACACCTTCTGTCCATGATTTATCACGCTTTTATCCGCATAGGCCACTTCGGTCTTACTTACCGCTCCTCCGTGGCAGCGTTCGATCAGCCCCTCCTTTTGAAGCTTTTCCAAATCCCTGCGGATGGTCATAGGGCTGACGTCCAGCTTTATTGCCAGCTCCTCAACCTGGACGCTTCCATCCTCCTGTATCANNTTATAGAGCCTGTACCTGTTTCAGCATAAAAATCCCTGCCGCCGGAAGCTCCGGCGGCAGGGCATCTGTTTTCCGCACAAATTCCCTTATGTATATCATAAATGATTACAGGAAAATACTCAATATCAAAACTTCAACAAATCCAACCGCCCATGCGATGGTGGACGTGACGGAATAGGTGAGGATCTGGTCCTTTACTTCTCCAACTCCCAGGGTCCGGTTTACCACCCAGAAATAGCTGTCATTAAAATAGCTGAAGAACAGGGAACCTACGCAGCATGCCATGGCTCCCAGGATGGGATTCACTCCTGCAGCCAGGATGATGGGGGCTGATATGCTGGCCGCCGTTGTCATTGCAACCGTGCCGGAGCCCTGGATAAAGCGCATGGCCGTGGCAATGAGGAAGGGAAGGATGACAATGGGAACCGCGGTGCCGGCAAGGGCTTCTGCCATATAGGTTCCAAGTCCGCTGTCCTTGATGATCTGTCCAAGAGCACCGCCGCCTCCGGTTACCAGCATGATGATCCCCGCAGATGCCATCCCTTTTTCCATTTCCTTGATCGCCTCTTCTCTGGTCAGGCTTCTTCCCAGGGTGAAGATCGCCAGCACAAGTCCGATTCCTACCGCTACGATGGGGCTTCCCAGAAACTGAAATACCATCATAAAGCCGGAGGTTTTTCCCAAAGCGCTGGAAACCGTACTGATCAGGATGAGGATGATGGGAAGGAACAGGGGGGCAAAGGATTCCAGGGCCGAAGGCAGACTTTCAGAACCAATGGAGAAATCCTGGGAATAATCCGGCTCCTGATAGGGGAGGCGCACAAAACCTTCTTTATCATCAGGAATCTGGTAAAGCTTTTTTCCGATCCATCTTGCATAAAACGTACAGGCCACGGTCATTGGAATGGCGATGACAAGTCCATAAAGTATGAATCTTCCCACGTCCACTCCAAAGATGCCGCATACGCCCAAAGGGCCGGGAGTGGGCGGAACAAGGCTGTGGGTGATCACAAGTCCTGCTGCCAGAGACGCACCCAGGGAAATCACCGATTTTTTCGTCACCCTTGAAATAGCCTTTGCAATGGGGGCCAGGATCACAAATCCGGAGTCACAGAAAATTGGAATGGAAACCAGAAATCCAGTAAGGGCAAGTGCCTCTTCCTCCCTCTTTTTTCCAAAGAGTTTTAAAAACGTCTGGGCCATCCGCTTGGCAGCACCGGTTCGTTCAAATATCTGCCCCATCATTACTCCAAAGCCGATGATAATTCCTATACTCCCAAGCGTTCCCCCAAAACCGGTTGTTATAGGATTAACAATACCAAGGGTCTTTCCATTTTCCAAGGTTACATTTACAAGAGGCATGCCTCCTGCCACACCAATGATGACCGAAGCCATGATCAGGGCCAGAAAAGCGTGGATCTTTGTTTTCAGTACCAAAAATATCAGAATCAAGATGCCGATTCCAAGAGCAATCATCATTCTTTCGCCGCTAAGTCCTCCTACCATATAGAAACCCTCCTCATAATTTTCACTGCCCCTGTTACGCCTTTTTAAAGCGGGGGGAATACTTTGCCGCAAGTAAAATAGCCTCAACCATGCTGACAGCGCTTGCCTTTCCGGTCCCTGCGATGTCAAACGCCGTGCCATGGTCCACCGAGGTGCGCAGGATGGGCATTCCGTTGGTAATGGCAATGGTCCGGTCAAAATCCAGGGTCTTTGTGGCAATATGGCCCTGATCATGATACAGGGAAAGTACGCTGTTAAACCGCCCCTGAGCTGCCTGATGGAACACGGAATCCGCCCCGATCGGGCCTGTCACCGGATACCCCTCTTCCTGTAATTCCAATACGGCGGGAATGATCTCCTTCACCTCTTCGTCACCAAACAGGCCGTGTTCCCCGCAGTGAGGATTCAGTCCGGCAACCGCCATGGTCCCATCCTCTACTCCCAGCCGTTTCAATGCCTCAAGGCAGCGCTTCACATAATCCTTAATCCGCTCCTTCGTCACCATATCCAGCATTTTTCTTAAGGATACATGCCTGGTGAGGAAGAAGACCCTCAGCCCGATGGTCTCAAACATGGTAAGGGGATCCTCTGTTTCCGTCAGGGCGCTGAATATCTCTGTATGACCGATAAATGGGATGCCTGCCGCCTTTAAGGCCTCCTTGTTGATGGGTGTGGTTGCCACCGCATCCGCCCTTCCCTCGTTTGCCAGCCTGATGCTTTCCTCAATGTATTCATAAGCTGCCCTGCCGCACATTCCGCTGACCTCCCCGAAAGCAAACTGGTCCATGCCGACGTTATCCAGATCAATGAGGTTTAATATCCCTTTTTCAAATTCCCCCTCCTCCGGCTCCTCTACCGTCTTGATTTTTAAATCCGCCCCTGTAATTCTGATGGCCTGCTCCATGATCTTTTTATCTCCTACTACAATGCATCCGGCTGCCTCAATGACCCTTGGCTCTGCCAGCGCCTTTGCTACGATCTCCGGACCAATGCCGGCCGGATCTCCGATGGGTATTACAATTAGTGGTTTGCTCATATTTATTTCCTCCGTTTCTTAATTTTGCATATGGTTTACATAAATAACTTCTCTTTTAAGTAAGTAATGCAACGGTTCGCCGCATCCGGCTCTCCTACCATCCCTCCCTTTGTTATGATGGACACCCCTTCAAAATCTCCCTTTAAAAATTTCCCGTAGGCGGCAAGGGGAAGGACCTCATCAAGGAGGCATAAGCCGGCAGTGTGGAACTTACGGCAGATGGCTACCGTGATATCTCCTCCGCTGCTGTAGATTCCTTGAAAGCTGCTGTTATATGTAAACACCCGGCAAGTGATTTCCGCAAAGGAATCACAGATCAGCCCGGTCATCTCATCCATTCCCCCGGGAAAGCCGGATTCATACCTTTTAAAATCAACTCTGTTTTCCGGATAGATCCCATCTCCTGTAACAGTAAGGATTTCATAGGACTCACTGGCCTCTAAAACCTCCTTTACCGTCCGTTTGATTTCCTCCTCCCGGCTTTCTTCGCTCTCCAGGAATTTTGCGGCGGAAACAAAAATGTTATGGGCAGTCCGCTGGGTCAGCCACAGCTCTTCCATCTGTTTTCTTGTCACAGGATTTACGCTTCCCACGACNNGGCCAGTATCTTGTTCTTTCTTTCCTTATCAAGCGGAATGATCTGCTTTCTGGCAACGGTGGAGGTAAACACTCCCGGATCTACTGCCGCAAATTTGATTTTGCTTGTAATGGCCGCATCCGCGATTAAGTCTAAATCCTCCTGAGTCACACAGTCCATGACAATGATCCTGCACCCCTCCTTTACAAGCTCCCTGATACGTTCTGCCAAAGCATGCTTTCCATCCATCATGCCGCTCATCTCAATGCTTCCCACTTTATACCTGCTCTGGATTTCAAAAATTTCCTTCACATCCGATGAGAGCACAGGAGTCTTGGGATCCAGGGNNCATATATCCGCCGATAACGACCCTTCCCGAGGCTGGAAAACATGGGGCGCATATGGCGGTATAGTCCGGTCCCAAAGCATCTAAAAGAGCGTCCGTCTCCCTCCCCACATTTCCTCTGAGAGTGCTGTCAATACGCTTTGCATATACCTTGACTTCTTCATTTTTCAAGAGGTTGGTCACGTTAAACACCCGGTTATAGGCGGTTTCGCTGCTTGCCCCTCTGCTGTCTGTTGGATACATGATACAATCGCACTGATCGAACAGGGATAAATTCAGCCGTTCCGAATTCATCACGGTGTAGGTCCGGTAATTCATCTTCTTAAGCAGAACCCCGGTGGCATTTGCCCCGGTTAAATCGTCTGCTACCACAATACATTGAGGCATAGTTCCTCTCCCTTCTTTGCATCAGTTCCGGAATGGGAACGTGTTGTCTCCGGAATCGATTCATGTTTGTTTGTGTTTATTTATATTCTTTATTCTTGTTCGTTTATGTTCTAAATCTTACATTGTCTGTTCAATATTGTCAATATACTTTTTAAATTCTTTTACTTTTTATTGATTAAATACAAAAATAGCTTATAAGTCTTATTAAGTATTTATAGGAGATGCTGGAAAGTGGCTTAAATACAGGTATCTTTTCATGTCTTTTTGCTTTTCGATATAAATCTATATCTTGTGGTTTTGGAAATCCACAGCCAAAGCTGTTATATGCCGTTACCCGCTCATTTTCATTCCCGCCCTCTCCAATTTTGAATGTAAAAAATCCCGCGTCAAACATAGGAAGCAGGTACCCATTTCCGAAATGGCACACACTATGCCATTTACGAAGTGATGTGGAAATAAGCCTGGATGTATGATATAATTTTCTCGTTGATAGGTAATCTGTACACAGCTAAATCATACATCCCAACAGAGGGTTAATTCAAAAATAAGGAGAATACAGGTGGAAGTAAGAATTGAACTGGCATATGACCGGCCTCAGGAAGTTATCCGCTTGTTCACTGAATATACGGATAATATTATTTCTAAAGATACCGAAGTAGCAAAGTGCCTTGATTCCCAGCACTATGACGATGAAGTGAGAGATTTGGATNNCGGCTCTATCTTGCTTATTTAGACAGTGATATTGTTGGATGTGTTGCTTTGAGGCAGTTGGATGATCGTTATTGTGAAATGAAACGTTTGTATGTCAGACCTGGATATCGGGGAAAACAAATAGGAAACGCTTTGATCGGGCAAATAATTGCAGATGCCAGGCAGATAGGATATAAGCATATGCGTTTAGACACTTTCCCTTTTATGGATCTTGCCATTCAGATGTATTACCGGTATGGGTTTTATAAAATTGAACGCTACAACGATAATCCTGCTTCTACAGCAGTTTTCATGCAGCTGGATATGTAAAAGAATCTAATATCTCCTTGTGAGATCCAGGCACCATTTGGCAAGTAAAAATTCCCGGACTGGTTTCCTCCATTTATCATGACCGGTCATACATTTGACCGCTACAAAAAAATTTTCTATTGACATTTTAATTTTTATCTCATATACTGTAACAAATCAAAGTGATAAACTGTTGAGCAGGAGTAAGTAAGAACTTAACATCATGCACAGAGAGCTTCCGGTTGGTGGGAGGAAGCGTTGATGTCTGGTCTGAATGGACCTGCGAGGGCGGCTTGAAACCGATTTTATGATCGGAAGTAGGTGTCGACGGGTTTCCTATCCGTTATCAAGGGGAGGCACATGTTAGTGTGTTATAAAGCGGGAGAAGTCTATCTTCTCCAATCAGGGTGGTACCACGGAACCGTAATTTACAGGCTTTCGTCCCTCTTATCCATAGCAGTATGGAGGAGGGACGGANNCAGGCAATGAGCCAGGCGCAGGTATGCAGGCATTCCTGTATCTGGCAAATGGTGAAAGGGTCAAATACTTCTATACCTCTCCGCTTGCTATAGGATATTTACTGGCTGTCAGGCCAAAAGACATGAGTATTAGCTAAGAAAGGAGCGTAATAAACCATGAACATCACACCGGACTGTAAGGAAATCGAAGCGCTTGCCGCTTCCTATCCCGTCATCCCGGTCTGCAGGGAAATCTTTGCAGACATTGTCACACCAATTACCCTGCTGCGAAAAATCGCAGCTAAAAGCAGCCGGTATTATCTGCTTGAAAGCATTGAGGGAGGCGAAAAATGGGGACGCTACTCCTTCCTTGGCTATGATCCGGTCCTTAAGGTCACTCTAAAGGATCATGTGGTAAGGGTACATCATTATGGCCAGCCGGAGGCCAGCCAGGTGATCCGGACCAGGGAGCCCTATGATGTGCTGCGGGATATCTTAAAGGATTACCGTTCTCCAAAGCTTCCCGGACTTCCCCCCTTTACCGGTGGATTTGTAGGGTATTTTGCATACAGCATGATCGGCTATACGGAACCGGTCCTCTCCATCAAAAAAGGAACCTGCAATGACTTTGACTTAATGCTCTTTGATACGGTCATCGCTTATGACCATTTAAAGCAGAAAATCAGCCTTGTGGTCAATATGAAAACCGACCAGGTCATGGAAAATTACGGGAAAGCCTGCGCAAAACTGGAAAGCATTGCAGCCATGATCGGAGAAAATATCCCCCTAAAAAAATCCGCAGTCACCAGCAGACCAAACTTCCGCTGCAACGTGACCAGGGAGGAATTCTGTTCCATGGTGGAGCGGGCAAAGGATTATATCGTGGACGGAGACATTTTCCAGGCGGTGCTTTCCAGGCAGTTTACAAGTGATTACCAGGACAGTCTTCTCAATGCCTACCGGGTTTTAAGGACCACCAACCCGTCCCCCTACATGGTATATCTCCATATGGATGATACAGAAATCATAAGCACTTCCCCGGAAACCCTGGTCCGTTTACAAAACGGGCGGCTCACCACCTTTCCGGTAGCAGGTTCCAGACCCAGGGGA
>DJBG01000074.1:17272-29754 GCA_002429965.1 Hungatella sp. UBA5982 | reverse complement strand
TAAAAAGCCAGGGAAAGGTATACGTTCAGGCAGGAGGCGGCATCGTGGCCGACAGCGTTCCGGATCGGGAGTACGAAGAATCGGAAAACAAGGCAAAGGCCGTGATCCGGGCCATTGAAACCGCAGGGGAGGTAAATGACTGATGATTCTCTTGATCGATAATTACGACAGCTTTTCCTACAACTTAGTCCAGATGTCCGGCGGCTTAAATCCTGATATCAGGGTAATACGAAACGATGAGATGACCGTGGAAGAAATAAGGGATCTATCTCCCAGCCACATCATCCTCTCCCCAGGTCCCGGTTATCCAAAGAATGCAGGAGTGTGCGAGGACGTGGTGAAGAAGCTTTCCGGAACAATTCCCATGCTTGGGGTATGCCTGGGGCACCAGGGAATCTGCGAAGTATTCGGGGCAGAGATCACTCATGCAAAGAAGCTGATGCACGGAAAACAGAGCCTTCTTACAATCGATGTTTCTGATCCCATCTTTCACGGGCTTCCGGAACAGATCCTGGCCGCCAGGTACCACTCTCTCATCGCCGCAAAAGATTCTCTTCCTCATTGCCTGGCCATCATCGGAACCGATGATACGGGAGAAATCATGGCGGTAAAGCATAAGGAATATCCCCTTTACGGGCTTCAGTTCCATCCGGAATCTATCCTGACACCAAATGGGATGACCATACTTAAAAATTTCTTATCCATTCATATAAAGGAGGCAGATTAAATGATTCAACAGGCGATCCATGAAGTAATCTCAGGGCAGAATTTAAGCTTTGAGGCTGCAAAAGAGGTCATGAACGAGATCATGAGCGGGGAAACCACCCCGGCCCAGATGGCCGCATTTTTAACGGGACTTCGGATGAAGGGGGAAACCATTGACGAGATCACTGCCTGTGCCACGGTTATGCGGGAAAAGGCCTTAAGGCTGGAGCNNACGAGGCCGGGACCTTTAACATTTCCACCACCACCGCATTTGTGGTAGCTGCAGGAGGAGTTCCTGTGGCAAAGCATGGCAACCGCAGCGTTTCCAGTAAAAGCGGGGCTGCCGATGTGCTGGAGCACCTTGGGGTGAATTTAAACCTTACGGCGGAACAGTCGGGAGACATACTAAGGAAAACAGGCATGTGCTTCCTCTTCGCCCAGGCTTACCATTCCTCCATGAAATACGCCGGACCGGTGCGCAAAGAGCTTGGGGTGCGGACCATCTTTAATATCTTAGGCCCTCTTTCCAACCCTGCGGGAGCCACCATGCAGCTTTTAGGGGTCTATGACAGGAAACTGGTAGAACCTCTGGCCCAGGTATTAAGCAATCTGGGAGTCAGGCGGGGCCTGGTGGTCTGCGGAGATGACGGACTGGATGAAGCCACCGTCACAGGCCCCACCCATGTATGTGAAATCCGTTTCGGGGAGCTTACTCCCTATGAGATCACGCCGGAGCAGTTTTCCCTAAAACGATGCAGCCTTGCGGAGCTGGTTGGCGGCACACCGGCAGAGAACGCCCAGATCACCAGAGATATCTTAAGCGGTAAACTCCATGGACCAAAACGGGATATCGTCATCTTAAACTCTGCCTTAAGCCTGTACCTGGGAATCGATGACTGCACCATTCCCCAATGTATTGAAAAAGCGGCCCATCTCATTGATTCGGGAAAAGCCGCCAGTAAGCTTGATAAGTTTGTAAAAATGACCAACGAGGTGGTTTTATGATACTTGACGTCCTGGCTGCCTCCTCAAAAAAACGGGCGGAGGCGGCAAAAGAAAAAATCCCCATGAAGGCCATGGAAAAACTGGCATTTGAAATTTTGGAAAAAACAAAAGACAGAGGTCTTTCTTTTGAACGCAGCCTCTCCTCTCCAGGCATTTCCTTTATCTGCGAGATAAAACGTGCCTCTCCCTCAAAGGGGCTCATTGCTCCTGAGTTCCCCTATGTGGAAATCGCAAAGGATTACGAAGCTGCAGGGGCGGATGCCATTTCCGTCCTTACGGAACCGGAATACTTTCTCGGAAATAACGACTATCTGACCGAGATCAGCCATAAGGTGGATATCCCTCTTCTCAGAAAGGATTTCACGGTGGACCCCTACCAGATCTATGAGGCAAAGGCCATAGGCGCGGCTGCAGTCCTTCTCATCTGCGCTCTCCTGGATACAAAAGCCCTGAAAGAAGATTTAAGGCTATGCCAAAGCCTTGGCTTAAGCGCCCTTGTAGAGGCCCATGATGAAGAGGAGATCCGCTCCGCCCTCTCGGCGGGAGCCAGGATCATCGGAGTAAATAACCGGAATTTAAAAACCTTTGAGGTGGATTTTAATAATTCCCTCCGCTTAAGGAGCCTGGTCCCCCCTGACGTACTTTTCGTGGCGGAAAGCGGGATCAAAAGGTCAACAGACATCAGGCTCCTGTCAGAAGCCGGAGTCAATGCCGTCCTGATCGGGGAAAGCCTGATGCGTTCCCCTGACAAAAAGGAAGTTATAAACGGATTTAAGCGGGAGGCACAATGAATTCGAAAGGAAAACGGATCAAAATATGCGGACTGACCCGCAGGGAAGATATCCTGGCAGTAAACGTCTCAAAACCGGATTACGCAGGATTCGTATTTGCTCCCGGAAAGCGCCGCCTTACGGGACCGGAGGCAAAAGTACTTAAGGAGCTGCTGCTGCCGGAGATACCGGCAGTGGGAGTATTTGTAAACAGCCCCATAGAAGATATCCTGTCCCTTGCGGAAAATGGAACCATTGACCTTATCCAGCTTCACGGCGATGAGGACCGGGATTATATGATGGAATTAAAAAGCCGCCTGTCCCCCGGCCTTCCTGTCATAAAGGCCATACGGGTCCGGCAGGCGGAAGATATGAAGGAAGCAGATGACCTTCCCGCTGATTTCCTGCTTTTTGATACTTATACCAAAGGACTTTACGGCGGCAGCGGGAAGACCTTTGACTGGTCCATGATACCGGACATAAAAAAGCCCTGGTTCCTGGCCGGAGGCATAGACGCCTCAAACATCAGGCTGGCCATGAAAACAAATGCCTTTTGCCTGGATCTAAGCAGTTCCGTGGAAACAGAGGGCAAAAAGGACCGGTCAAAAATAAAAGAAATCATACAAACAGTAAGGAGTGAACAGCCATGTCAAAAGGAAAATTTGGACAGCACGGCGGACAATTTGTCCCCGAAACGCTGATGAATGCAGTAAATGAGCTGGAAGAGGCTTATGAAAAGTACAGCCATGACGAGGAGTTTTTAGCCGAACTTTCAGACCTTCACCAAAAATATACCGGAAGGCCCTCTCTGCTCTACTATGCAGAGCGGATGACAGAGAATTTAGGCGGTGCAAAGATTTATTTAAAGAGAGAGGATCTAAACCACACCGGCTCCCATAAGATCAACAATGCCCTGGGCCAGGTCCTTCTTGCAAAGAAGATGGGAAAAACCCGGGTCATCGCTGAAACAGGGGCCGGGCAGCATGGCGTTGCTACGGCTACCGCCGCCGCTCTCATGGGAATGGAATGCGAAGTTTTCATGGGCAAGGAGGATACGGATCGTCAGGCCTTAAACGTATTCCGCATGGAGCTTTTGGGCACAAAGGTTCACGCTGTCACCAGCGNNGCGGCACCCAGACCTTAAAGGATGCAGTCAATGAGACCATGAGGGAATGGACCAACCGGGTGGCTGACACCCATTATGTCTTAGGCTCTGTCATGGGCCCTCATCCCTTTCCGACTATTGTCAGGGATTTTCAGAGCATCATCGGAAAAGAGGTCCGCTCTCAGCTTATAGAAGCAGAGGGTAAACTTCCTGACATGGTGATCGCCTGCGTGGGAGGCGGAAGCAATGCCATGGGAATCTTCCATGAATTTGTAAATGAACCTTCCGTGAAGCTGGTGGGCTGCGAGGCCGCTGGGCACGGCATTGAAACAGGAAAACACGCAGCTACGATTTCTACCGGCTCTCTTGGAATCTTCCACGGCATGAAGTCCTATTTCTGCCAGGATGAGTACGGTCAGATCTCCCCTGTTTTCTCCATTTCCGCAGGACTTGACTATCCCGGCATCGGGCCGGAGCACGCGGCCCTTCACGATTCAGGAAGAGCCAGCTACGTCTCCATTACGGATCAGGAAGCCGTGGAAGCTTTTGAATACTTATCCCGTCTGGAAGGGATCATTCCGGCAATAGAAAGCGCCCATGCAATAGCCTATGCCAGAAAGATCGCTCCTTCCATGGGAAAAGATGAGGTCATTGTCATTAATCTATCAGGGCGGGGCGACAAGGATGTGGCAGCCATTGCCCGTTACAAGGGGGTTGAAATCTATGAGTAGAATAAGCGAAGTATTTTCCAAAGGAAAGGCATTCATCCCATTTATTACGGCAGGAGATCCCGACCTTGCCACCACCGAAGAACTGGTTCCTGCCATGGCCGAGGCCGGAGCGGATTTGATCGAGCTTGGAATCCCTTTTTCTGACCCAATCGCAGAGGGGATCGTAATCCAGGAGGCCGATATGCGGGCTTTGGCCTCAGGAACTACCACGGATAAGCTTTTCGAAACCGTAAAACGGATACGCAAAAAAACAGATGTTCCTCTGGCTTTTATGACTTATATCAATCCGGTTTTCGTGTATGGAAGCGAAAGGTTTTTAAAAAATGCAGCTGAGTGCGGCATTGACGCCCTGATCGTGCCGGATATGCCCTTTGAGGAAAGGGAGGAACTGCTGCCCTTTTGCAGAAAATACGGGGTCGAACTGATCTCTCTCATCGCCCCCACTTCCAGTGAGCGTATACGGACCATTGCATCTGGATCGGAAGGATTTATCTACTGTGTTTCCTCTATGGGCGTGACCGGAGTGAGAACGGAAATCAATACCAACATTGGTGAAATGATTTCCTTTGTAAAGGAGGCAAAAGATATCCCCTGCGCCATCGGCTTTGGTATCTCCACGCCGGAGCAGGCAAGGGAGATGAGCAAACATGCAGACGGTGTCATTGTTGGCAGCGCCATTGTAAAAATAGCCGCAAAATACGGAAAAGACTGTGTAGGGCCTGTCTGCGACTACGTAAGGGAAATGAAGTCCGCCATTTCCGGCTGACGGCCGGTAAGGGATGTTTTCCTTGACAAGCAGGAAGGGGAATGCTACACTAGTGCCACAAGAGGGAGCTCGTAGGCGGGCTGAGAGGAAGTAATCAACTTCGACCTTTATAACCTGATTTGGGTAATGCCAACGTAGGGATTCATATGGGATGATTGCATATTTCCGAGCCTATACCTGTTGGTATGGGCTCTTTTTGCGTGGGTAATGAACCAAACGAATATGCAGTATATTCATTGGGTGAATGCCGCGGCGACTAATAAAAACCTGCAAAGCGCGTTTTTCTTAGTCTTTACTAAACGTCCTTACAATCCCTCCGTTCGCGAGAAAAAGGAGGAACAAACATGAATTACACCACACAAATGGATGCCGCAAGAAAAGGCATTCTGACAAAGGAACTGACGGCGGTAGCTGAGCACGAACAATGGAATCCGGAAAAGCTGCGGGAGCTGGTGGCGGAGGGAAAAATCGCCATTCCGGCAAATAAGAACCACAGCTGCTTAAAGCCCAGCGGTATCGGCTCCATGCTCAGAACAAAGATCAATGTGAATCTTGGGACATCCAGGGACTTGAATGATCTGGAAATGGAGCTTGAGAAAGTAAAGGACGCAGTTCTTATGGGGGCAGAATCCATTATGGATTTAAGCTCCTTTGGAGATACCCGGAAATTCCGCAGGAAGCTGACGGGAGAATGTCCGGCTATGATTGGTACGGTTCCTATCTACGATGCTGTGGTTTATNNTTTATTATCACAAACCCCTTCGGGAAATCACCGCCGAGGAATGGATACAAATCGTGGAAATGCACGCGGAAGACGGGGTGGATTTCATGACCATTCACGTTGGGATCAACAAGCAGACTGCCAGAAGATTCAAGGAAGCAAAACGGCTGACTAACATTGTATCAAGAGGAGGGTCTATCATCTTTGCCTGGATGGAAATGACCGGGGAGGAGAATCCCTTTTATGAGCACTATGACCGCATACTGGAAATCTGTCAGAAGCATGACGTGACCTTAAGCCTTGGAGATGCCTGCCGGCCGGGGTGCATTGAAGATGCGTCTGATATTTCCCAGGTAGAGGAGCTGGTGACCCTTGGAGAGCTGACAAGAAGGGCCTGGGAGAAGAATGTACAGATCATTATTGAAGGCCCCGGCCACATGCCTTTGGATCAGATTGCAGCCAATATGAAAATACAGCAGACGATCTGCAAGGGAGCGCCCTTTTATGTCCTGGGACCTCTTGTCACTGATATTGCGCCGGGATATGACCATATCACCGCGGCGATCGGAGGAGCGGTGGCCGCTGCTGCCGGGGCGGCGTTTCTCTGCTATGTGACTCCTGCGGAGCATTTGAGGCTGCCGGATGAAGCAGATGTGAAGGAAGGAATCATTGCAGCCCGGATTGCGGCCCATGCAGCTGACATTGCAAAAGGCATCAGGGGCGCTAAGGATTGGGATCATAAGATGAGCGATGCCAGAAAACGGCTGGATTGGGAAACCATGTTCCAGCTTGCCATTGACCCGGAAAAAGCCAGACGCTACCGGGCCTCATCAAAACCGGAAAAAGAAGATACCTGCTCCATGTGCGGCAATTTCTGTGCCATGAAAAATATGAACAGGATTTTAGAGGGAGAGATCGTCGATATTTTTGATGAATAATATTTTGTGGAAATTAAAATTACATATACAGGAGGAATTTTCATGAATGATCAAATACCATCAACAATTTACAGCAACTCTTCTACCGGTTCAAGAGTACGGGTGAAAAAGCTGGTGATCAGCGGAATGCTGACAGCTCTTACCGTTGCGCTTTCCGGCTTTTCCATCCCGGTGGGAGCTTCCAAATGCTTTCCGGTACAGCATCTGGCAAATGTTCTGGCCGGGGTATTCTTAGGGCCTGTCTATGGTGTTTCCATGGCGTTTTGTACTTCACTTATACGAAACCTCATGGGAACCGGAAGCCTGCTTGCCTTTCCGGGAAGCATGGCTGGCGCGTTTCTTGGCGCCTATCTGTTTCAAAAAACCAGGAAGCTTTTGCCTGCTTATCTTGGAGAAGTAGTTGGGACCGGGCTGATCGGAGGGCTGCTCTGCTATCCGGTGGCCGCCGTTCTCATGGGAAAAGAGGTGGCTGTGTTCTTCTTTGTAGCTCCATTTTTCATGAGTACTCTGGCAGGGACCCTATTGGCTGCAATCTTACTGGCAATGCTGCGCCGCCTTGGCCTTTTTTCCTATTTTGAGCATCTCATCAATGAATAGGGGGACCCTGTTATGAGCATAAAAATCAATGAATTCCTGACAGGGCTGGTCAGGGAAAAGCGGCCCGTCATCCACTGTATCACCAATTATGTTACGGCAGGGGACGTAGCAAATATCATTTTGGCCTGCGGCGGCTCCCCCNNACCAGCCGGAAGAGGTTTCGGAGATAACCGCCTTATCCGACTGCCTTCTATTGAACATTGGGACCCCGAAAGAATCGACGAAAGCCGCTATGATAAAGGCTGGGCAGGAAGCAAACCGGCGAAACCTTCCTGTCATCTTTGACCCCGTGGGAATCGGTGCTTCCCGTTATCGGACCGAAACTGCTCTTTCCCTTTTAAAGGAAGTGAAGGTAACCGTTATCAGGGGAAATGCCTCCGAGCTGCGGGTCTTATTAAAGGAGCTGACCGGACAGAACGTGGGAAACGGTTCTGTATCTCCCGCCCGGGGAGTTGATGCTTCCTTTTCTGATGAGATAAAGGAAGAAACCCTGGAAACTCTTAAGGCAACAGCCAGGGCATTAAGCACTGCGACCGGTGCTGTGACTGTTATGACAGGAGCCACTGATATTGTTTCAAGCGGGAAAGATAACTGGCTAATAAAGAACGGCTGTCCTCAAATGTCCCGGATTACAGGAAGCGGCTGTATGCTGGATGGCATAATTGCCGCCTACACGGCCTCCATCGGGCCCAGGCCCTCACAGCATGCCATATTCCAGGCTGCTGCTCTTGCCACGGCTGCTGCCGGTCTTTGCGGAGAGCGGGCGGCAAAACGAGCGGAAAAGATCCCCGGCGGTACAGGAAGCTTCCGCTGCTGCTTTCAAGACGAGGTAAGCATTTTGGAAGAAAGCACCTTAAAAGGAGGGATAAATATTGAAGTTTCATAAAGACATGCTTCTCCTCTATGGGGTAACAGACCCGGCATTTACAGGAGAAAAAACCTTAACAGAGCAGATCGAAGAAGCCCTATGTGCCGGAGTGACCCTTCTCCAGCTTCGTGAAAAAAGTCTGGACAAAAGTGCCTTCCTGGAAGAAGCTCTACTTGTCCGTGAGCTTACGAAGCATTATGGGATCCCGCTTATCATCAACGATGATGTGGATATTGCCCTTAAGTGCGGGGCGGACGGCGTACACGTTGGACAGGATGATTTATCTCCTTTGGAGGTCCGCCGGCTAATCGGGCCGGACCGCATTCTGGGCGTTACTGCCAAAAACGTAAGTCAGGCAAAAAAGGCATTTATGGATGGGGCGGATTATATAGGATCCGGGGCTATCTTCCCAAGCCCTACAAAAAAAGATGCCATTCCCTTAACCCTGGAACAACTGTCTGCGATCTGCCGTTCTGTTCCTATTCCGGTAACGGCCATCGGAGGAATTAACAGTGAAAATGTATCCAGCCTTAAAGGAACAGGCGTGGCCGGAGCTGCGGTGGTTTCCGGCATCTTCGGACAAAAGGATATAACCGCAGCCGTCCATCGCTTAAAAGAACAGCTTTTAAAGGTGGTGAGCCCATGAGCCTGATTCTCCCTTCCTTCCTCACCATTGCAGGCACCGATCCCAGCGGCGGCGCAGGAATACAGGCGGATTTAAAAACTGCCGCGGCTCTAGGTGTCTATGGCTCCAGCGTTATTACCGCCCTGGTGGCTCAAAATACGACTGGGGTTTTTCTGACGGAAACAGTTAGTCAGGAAATGCTTGCCGCCCAGTTAGATGCCGTATTTACGGATATTCCGCCGAAAGCTGTAAAAATCGGCATGGCCGGGACTTCCGGCTCAATTGAAATCATTGCGGAAAAGCTGGGAGAATATAACCGGTCTCCTGTGATCGANNGGACCCGGTCATGGTATCCACCAGCGGGCATTCTCTTTTAAAGCCGCAGGATGTTAAGACTTTAACAAGCAGGCTGTTTCCCCTGGCAACTTTAGTTACCCCCAATATCCCGGAGGCTGAAGCACTCTTATCCACAAAAGGGCACCGGATATACACCAGAAAAGATATGGAAGAAGCCGCAATGGAGCTCTTCCATGTCTTTCAAGTTTCTTTCCTTTTAAAAGGAGGCCATAATGACCAGGGAGCTGATGATCTGCTGTGCTGCAACGGATTTCTCACCTGGTTTCCAGGGGAACGTATCGACAATCCAAATACCCATGGAACCGGATGCACCCTGTCTTCTGCCATTGCCTGCGGACTGGCTGGAGGCATGGGGCTGGAAGAAAGCATCCGGATGGCAAAGTCCTATCTAAACGGAGCGTTAAAAGCCAGATTAAATCTGGGAAAAGGACGAGGGCCTTTATGGCACGGATGGAGAACCTAAAAACCCAAAGAAAGCTTTTTAACCGGTTATGGCGGGAACATTACATGCTCCCGCCATAACCGGTATTTTCATTTCCATTTGCAGAATCCCGTTTTATTTGCTTTCCAGTTTCCTGTAAAGATCGATCATCTCTTCGGCCATGACCTTAAAGATCTCAGCGCTCATCATCTGATCCTCCGCATGGGTCAGAATAAGTCCCATAGGCACTGCCTCTCCTGCCGCTTCTCTCTGAATTAAGTCCGCATGAGGCAAATGGCCTTGTTTCATCATTTCGTCCCCTTCAGCGATCAGATGTTCCGCTTCTTCATATTTTCCTTGTTTTGCCTTTTGCACTGCTTTGATATAGTTTGATTTTGCTCCGCCGGCAGCAGTGATCAGCTGAAAGCAAATAAGTTCCAATTCCTGCATTTTTCCACCTTTTCTCTCTGTACAGAAATTATCAGCCCTGGGTCTGATTTTCCTGCTTCTCATACATTTTGTCAATAACCCTGATAAATGGAAAGTATACGAAGAATGACAATGCCAGAATCACCACCTGAAGCAGTGCCGTCCTCCAGCCTCCGATCAAAAATCCCGAAATAATGGGAGGACAGGTCCAGGGCACCAGAATTCCTTTATACATGGGGCAAAGTCCCGTATAAATTGCCAGATACTGAATGGTTCCGGACAGAACAGGCATGATCATGAAAGGGATTGCCATAATGGGGTTCAACACCACCGGTGTACCAAAAAGCACCGGCTCATTGATGTTAAAGCATGCTGGTCCGATCCCCAGCCTGCCCACCTGCCTGCACTGGTTGGATTTGGCAAAAAACATAAGATA
Source organism: Hungatella sp. UBA5982 (assembly GCA_002429965.1). Taxonomy (GTDB): domain Bacteria; phylum Bacillota; class Clostridia; order Lachnospirales; family Lachnospiraceae; genus Lacrimispora. Next base: position 19,280 of record DJBG01000074.1, on the reverse strand, counting down.
TATCACCAGTCCAATGGTAATTCCTGCCCCTGTAACCGTCATAAACTGATCTAAAAACTGCTGGGTAACAATATGACCGCCATTTGCCAGATTAAGCTCCCGTCCGCTGTCAAGAATTGCCTGATTGGCGGCAGTATTGGCCGTAAGGAGGGGACCCATAATTCCCCCCACAAGGGTTGAACCATGAATGCCAAAGAACCAGAAAAACGGAATCAAAAATCCCATGGCAACAACCCCGCCAAAGGAATCAGTCAGTCCCTGGAGCGGGATCTGAATGGTTTTATAGATCCATTCCATTGGGGTCGTGTCAAACATATTTTTTACAACCGCATAAACGATGGAAGCTGCGATAATAACAGCCGCGCCTGGAATCAGAGCCGTAAAAGAGGTAGCAACTCCGTCAGGCACTCCATCCGGCATTTTAATGGTAATGTTTTTCTTTAAAAACACAGTATAGATCCAGCCTACAATGAGTCCGATAATGATAGCGCCGATCATACCCTGTCCGCCGGTCCATGTCTTAAAAATAACGCCAACGGAAGCTCCCTCCTGGTTGGTTACCTGGGAAGGCTGAAACAGCAGATAAGTACAAAGGGAAATCACTCCTGCCGGCATTCCGTTATATCCCTCATTTTTTACATAGGTATAGGCAATGCCTATGGAAGCGATAAGAGCCATGATATTGAAGGTGCTTTCAAATACCTGATTAAACACCGGCGTAAATCCTGCTGCCCCCAGCCAGTCGGCAACAGGCGTATATGGAAAATTAGCCAGAAGCAGAAAAATAGATCCGATGATCATCATTGGCATGGAATACAGCAGACCATCCTTTAATCCCCGAATCGCCTTTGTATTGATAAACACCATCATTTTAGGAACCACTTTACTATTTAAAAAATCTTTCATCCTCACTGTCCCTCCCTTTCTTTTCTCATTTACCGGCCAGCTTCCGGGCAAACTCCAGAACCTTTTTTCCATTGCACATGCCGTAATCGATCATGGGGATCACATCCATTGGTACCTGATGGCTTTCACATGTCTTTAAAACCTTGTCTTTTAAGTATCCCACCTGAGGACCAAGCAGGGCGCAGTCTGCTCCGGCCAGGTTTTCATCTAAGTCATTGACCGGAAATGCCATAATGTCTGCTTCCAGTCCTTCCTGGGCCGCCGCCGCCCTCATTTTACTCACAAGCAGGCTTGTGGACATTCCCTGATTGCAAAATAACCGTATCTTCAACATACTATACCCTCCTATAATTCCTCTCCGTTTGTTTGAATCACTTTCTTAAACCAGTAAAAGCTTTCTTTTCTGCTCCGCTCACCTGTTCCATTTCCCTGATTGTCCTTATCCACATAAATGAACCCGTAGCGCTTCTCCATCTCACCGGTCCCTGCGGATACCAGGTCAATACAGCCCCAGGGTGTATATCCCATAAGATCCACTCCATCCTGGTCCACGCATTTTTTCATTGATTCTATATGTGCCTTTAAATATTCAATCCGGTACCCGTCATGGATCATGCCGTCATCTCCCGGCTGGTCATAGGCACCGAAGCCATTTNNCGTACCTGTCATACAGCCAGTTCATGGTGTAGCGAAGCCCTTCCGGGTCAATGGGCCATCCCCACTGGCTTGCCTGCACGTAAGGATTTTCCACCCTGTCTCTTTGTTCCCGGTAATCATACTCAGGATTATCGTCCCTGTGTTTCACAGTAAAGGACATGTAATAGCTGAATCCGATATAATCCACACAGCCTGCTTTAAGCGCCTCCAAGTCTTCCGATGTGATATCCAGAGCCAGCCCCTTCCGTTTCCAATATGCCTTTATGTATTCCGGATATAGTCCTCTTACATGGACATCTGCAAACCAGTAGCGTTTCTGCATGGAAGACATGGCCATCATCATATCTTTTGGATCACAGGAGTAAGGATAAATGGGGCACATGGCCATCATACAGCCGATCTTAAAATCAGGATTTATCTCATGTCCCGCCTTTACTGCCAGGGC
>DJBG01000074.1:456-17180 GCA_002429965.1 Hungatella sp. UBA5982 | reverse complement strand
CCGTAGGAAAAATCCTGGTCCAGGCAATGGAGGTGCGGAAACACTGAAACCCCATTTCCGCAAAAAGAAGGATATCTTCTTTATAACGGTGATAAAAATCAATGCCCTCATGGTTGGGGTAATATTTACCTTCTATGACCCCATCTGTGATCTCCCGTTCCTTTCCATTGGCTCCGGCTGTCATCACATCGGCAACGCTGACGCCTTTGCCTCCTTCTTTCCAGGCTCCTTCCAGCTGATGGGCAGCTACTGCACCTCCCCACAGAAAATCTTTTCTCAGCATTCGTATTGTTTCCCTCCTTCAATCATTTGTCTTTATGGTAACATCAGACTGCTCAAAACTCCAACGAAAAAAATACCACATTCAATCTGGCAGTTCCTCTCCAGTCTGAATGCGGTATCTCTATTCTTCCAGCAGATCCAATAAAATCTCATACTCCGGTTCCTGGATCAATCGTTTCACTGCTTCCTTATTAAGGGCAAACCGGGCAGTAGTTTCATAAAAGGTCTGACGGTTCCTGTCCTCTTTTCTTCCTATGGAAATCAGCAGGACGATCTGGACCGGAAGCTTGTTCCAGATGACTGGCTCTTTAAGGACCGCCACATAAGCAAAGGTTTCCTCCGAAGCGATCTGGTTTGGGTGCGGGAGGGTAATATAATTTCCATAATCCATCTGGGCAAAGGTTTCCCGCTCAAGCACCAGCTCATAAAAATTATCATCTACCTTTTCCTGCTTCCGGATCACGCCGCATAAATACTTTAATATATCCTCCTTATGCTCTCCTTCCACCCCAGTAAGCAGCCGCTCCGGAGTATAATACCGCTTTATGATCCCCCGGCTGTTGCCTCTTCTAAGGGTNNGCACCGGGACCTCCATGGTGATAGGCACGGTGGAAAAGACATAATCGACTTTCTGGAAATCGAAATGCTCCAGCTCCAGAAGATCGCAGACATAGATATTCCTTAAATATCCTGAAAATTCACTTTCATACTTGTATTTTAATAACCGGGAGCTTCCCTTTCCCGTGCTGCATACCACAAGAATATCCGAGCAGGGATCCATCTTGTCCTTTTCTAAAGCCAATTGGAAGATCAGGGCAAAATATCCGATCTCGTCCTCGGAAATATCCTTTTTATAATGCTTTCTTAAAACTCCTACCGCTTCATAGGATATCTGATATGCCAGGCAGTATCTCTGCTTAATGTCTTCCAGAATGGGGTTTTTCAGCGGAATATCGTACCGGATCCTGATATCAAAGGGGACCAGATGCTGGTTTAAGGTCATCCGTATCTCAAAATTATTATGCATTTCCAGCCCGTANNTCCTTACCACCTATTTCCGGTAAGTTTTCCTTATCCATCCGAAGATAAAAGCCTGACTTCATCCGCTTCCTGGCAACATAAGTATATTCCACGAAATTCTCAAAGGCAATCTCGGAAAGACGGATCCCATACTTCTTTAAAAGACCTTTAATCACTTCTGCCAGATGGATCAGTTCACTTTCCTGATGGCTGATATCCACCCCGGTTAAGCCCTGACGTTTGATAAAATAGTCGCTTAACAGTCTGCGGATATCAAATTCCGCGCCTTGGATCCTGATTCCGTAATTAGGCTTCCGGTCAATGGAAAGGCCGTAGCGCTTTAATATTCCTTCCACCGGTTTAAGAGAATTGGACAGGGTGGATTTTGAAACATAGAGAAAATCACAAAGCTCTTCGATCTTAATATAATCCATCCTGGCTATCAAGTATGCAAGCAAATATTCTCTTCTCTCATTTTCTCTCTCCGGAAAATGTTCCGTATTTTCCGTTTCTTTCTTTATGTATGCGTCAAATTTCTCCTGGTCATGAATCCGAAGTATATATCCAAATCTCGCTTTTGAGCTTATTTCCGCCCCATGGCCTTCCAGCCGCCCGCTTAAATCCTTCAGTCTCAGCCGAACCGTCTTCTCACTGACCTTCAGCTGTTCAGCCAATGTCGAAGCCGTTCTGTATTCTTCCTGACTCAAGAGCATCAGCAATTCCTGCAACTGTTTCCAAAGCATAGCCGTCTCCTTCGCACTTTTTGTCCCGCAAAACCTAATTATCAGCATAACATGGCAGGCGTGATTTTTCCATTCACATTTTTACCACATTAATTCTGGTAATTGTAAGAGTGCGGGCCGGAACCTTCTTCCATGGATTTGTCCCCAAAAGCAGTGCCGGAGGCCTGGAATTGCCAGGCACCGGCACTGCTACTCGAGTATTTCTATTAATATTTACTGCCAGCCGCATAATCATCGGCCGGTTCTACGGCTGGACTTAAAGCCCCATGAGCTGCAATCCTTTCTCCTGCATCTCTTAGCTTAAATCTGTTTACCAGACTCTTTAACATCTGTGCCTGTCCCGAAAGCTCCTCGCTTGCCGCCGCACTTTCTTCTGATGTTGCGGAGTTGGTTTGTACGACTGATGAAATCTGTTCAAGTCCTGCTGCAATCTGTGTAACAGCATAAGACTCTTCCTCGGAAGCTTTTGCAATCTGCCGGATTCTTTCATCCACGCTCTTAGACGTATCCACAACCTCAAGAAGAGATCCGGCAGCCTGATCGGCCAGTAACCTTCCCTTCTCAATTGCCTCCACAGCGCTTTCAATCAATGCCGTAGTATTTTTTGCGGCCTCAGCTGATTTTCCTGCAAGGTTTCGTACCTCATCCGCCACCACAGAAAATCCCTTGCCCGCCTCGCCGGCACGGGCCGCTTCCACAGCGGCGTTTAAAGCCAGGATGTTCGTTTGGAATGCAATATCATCAATGGTCCGGATAATTTTACCGATTTCCTGAGAGGTATTGGTGATTTCCTCCATTGCCTTCATCAGCTGCTGCATTTGCTGGTTGCTTTGTGCAACCTCCTCTCCAGATTCCTCCGATTCGCGGCTTGCCTGCCGGGCATTGTCTGCATTATTTTTGATTCTTTCAGAAATTTCCGTAATGGTAGACGTAAGCTCTTCCACGGAGCTTGCCTGCTCTGCCGCTCCCTGGCTTAGAGTCTGTGCACTGTCTGACATCTGCCCCGCTCCTGCCGATACCTGATCAGAGGCCGTATTAATTTCCGCAAGGGTATCGCTTAAATTGCGGTTAATGGTTCTCATAGCAATTAATATCTCCTGATAATCGCCGATGTACATCTCCTCATATTTTGTATCGATCCTGAAATTGCCTCCGCTCATTTCCTCTAATAAGTATTTAATATCCTGAATGATGGTCCTCAAGTTTTCTGCCATTTCCATAAATGTCTTGGACAGTACCCCGATTTCATCCTTAGACTTAACCTCCATCTGGATATCTAAGTCACCTGACGCAATGCCGGCGGCAGCGGCCACCACACCGTCAATCGGGCGGAGTGTCTTTGTTAAGAAAACCGGGATGACTATATTAATAAAGACCAGAGCAAGGACTGCAAGAAGGATCATTAATTCAATGATCTGTGTTACATCCTTTGTTAAATCCCTCTTTTCCAGACAACTGGATGCCCACCAGGTCTGTGATCCGCAGGTGATCGGATAATAATGTCTGGATTCCATGGTTCCATTGGATCCCTTGGTGTCAATATGGAATTCAGTTTTAGCCTGCTGTAAAGCTGTAATTTTTGCAAATTCGGAAGAAGAAATCATTTCCTGTAAGTTTTTCCCGATGTGATCGCTGGATTGGCTGTCAAAGACGGTCATGTTTTCTTCTGTGTAAATATTGACATACATGGTGGGATATTTTGAATCCGAAGTTTTAATCTTGGAAAAGTTCGATACATTGATATCGGCCAGAATTACTCCGATGACATCATCTCCCTTCATGATGGGGAACGCAATGGTACTCATCATAATTCCTTCGTAAACATAAGGATCGGTAATATAAGAAGCCTTTGTTTCCTTGGCAACACTGTAATAATCCTTTGTAGAATAGTCGCTGTATGCCCCAAGGGACTGAGCTGTTTTGTTTTGAGCCTCATTTTTATCCACATAGAGAGAATAATCTTTGACCGCAGGATCAAATTTATCAGGTTCAAAAAACGCACCGATTCCATAGATATCAGGATTGTTGCCCACGGTTGACCAGGCAGAATTTAAGATATAATTCTCGATCGCATAATTAACTTCCTTTAGCTGAACATTGTATAACTGGCTCTTGCGGTCAGTGTTTTTCCAATCACCGATCGCGTCCTTGTCGTTGTATGCTCGGTTTAAGTAATCCTGCAAATTCTTGGCAGTGCCGGTGGCATCATTGATTACGGCTTGTACCATAAGGCCGTTCTGTGCGGATATTCCCGAAAATTCTCCGTTGATTGCCTTTGAAACTGCTTTGCTTGCCTGTAACGCAGAGACCGTAATCAGCAATGTCATGCTTGCCGCCAGAATGATTCCTGTAGTAATGGAGGTTTTTGCAGCAAGTTTTAAATTGCCGAACTTCAGCTTTTTCATTATCTTCATAATTGTAATATACTCCCTTTGATTTATTGTTCAGTAAAAATAAGCCCCCAGATGGAGAAAATGGAAAATTTTACCATCAAAGACTGAAAAAAATATACTGCATATTATGCAGTAAAATTTTTAGGTCTTATGCAGATAAAATAGAAGAACCTCCTTTCCAGTTTAAAAATATTTGCATTTATTGTTATACCATCTATATAACAATTATATATTCGACATGAAACGACAAAAAATAATAGTTTATCATTATTTTTCAAAGAATTGCTGCAATTACTGCGCCAATTTCCAAGGCTCATAGGAAGATCTTTGGCCGCCCATTATTTATGGAAGCGGCCATTTTAAGAGAGCAGGGATCGCTCCCGGTGTTTTCTTAAACCACATATAAGATCGTCATTCCTCTTAGCTTTTCTTCAATCTGCTGTCTTAAAAACTGTTCCCCGTCGCTTCTTAAATCATCCCGGTAGCAGTATTTTCCCTTTCCCCGTCCGGTCATGAGTTCTTTGTCATAGAGACGTTCTGCTTTAGGAAATGCATCGGTGTTGATCGCGTTCTGAACGTAGCTGTAGGTCATGAAAATGATCTCAATGGGCGCCTGTTCCCTTACTTTTTGGGAAAGCCGGTCTGAGAGAGTATCAATCAGTTGGGAATACAGATCTTTCCAGTCTTCAGTCATAATGATGGGAGCGATCAAAAGTCCTACCCGGTATCCGGCGTCACACATGCTGTTTAAGGCGGTAATCCTGGCGTCTAAGCCGGAGGTACCTGGTTCAAACCGGGAGATGATGGGCTGGGGGTTGACACTCATCCGCATGATGACACGGCCGCCGTGGCTGATGCCCAGAAGGGGTTCTACCTTATTGAATTTCGTGGGAAAGGTAAGAAATCCATATTTGCTCTTGCTGAATTCTTCAATCGTCCATGCCAGATTTCCGGTTATGGTATTTTCAAGAACAAGGTCACTGTTGCTTCCGATTTCATAGGTATAATTTTTTTCGGAGCGGGCTCCATGGTCCATGATTTTTTTCAGCATCTGCTCCCGGTTTACAAATAAACGCAAATAAGCGCATTTGTTGTAGTTGCATACCAGATAGCAATAGTGGCACATGGCGGTGCAGCCGGACGAGGTATAAGGTACAAGAAAATCCGATACCTTGTGATTGGGAACGTAGTTGTGGGTTTTGCGGACCCCTATGATGAGATGGCGCTTCATGGCCGGAAAGTCTTTGTTTGGGCGGGTGCGCAGCTCGTCTATTTTATTGTGGCTTTTAATGGGAATCCATGGAATCGTGCTGTATTTTTCCTTTAGACACTGGCCCAGCTCATATTCAAGGGATTCTGGTTCGTAATAAATCTTATCTGGGAACATAGGATACCTCCAATAAGGAGTAGTATGCGTGAAAAATAAAGAGGTAAACACTTAGAACGGGAAAATTTTTTGTGAAATTTTTGTTGTAATTACAACGGACAGAATCTCAGGATCATAGTATGATAACTTCAGAAAGCAAATTAGAGGAGGATATTAGGAATGGTTCGTAGAATTATTCAGATTGATAAAGAAAAATGCAATGGATGCGGCCTTTGTGCAGCAGCATGTCACGAGGGAGCCATTGGTATGGTAAATGGAAAAGCAGAGCTTATGCGGGATGACTATTGCGATGGACTAGGGGACTGCCTTCCCGCATGTCCTACCGGAGCCATTATATTCGTAGAAAGAGAAGCAGCCGCATATGATGAAGAGGCGGTGGAATTGAATAAGAAAAAGGCTGGGGCAAAAGGAAACGCTTCCTTTAGCGGATGTCCAGGAAGCCGTGCCATGCAGATTGATCGCTCGGCTGAAGCAAAGAAAACGGCTGAGGCTCCCATCCAGTCCCAGTTAAGACAGTGGCCGGTTCAGATCAAGCTGGTTCCTGTGAGAGCTCCTTATTTTGAGGAGGCAGATTTATTGATCGCAGCGGATTGCAGCGCCTATGCTTATGGAGATTTTCATCAGAAATTCTTAAAGGATAAGATCGTTCTTGTGGGTTGTCCCAAGCTGGATCAGGTGGATTACAGCGAAAAGCTGACAGAGATCATAAAGAACAACGCCATTCAAAGCATTACGGTCGTCCGGATGGAGGTACCATGCTGCGGCGGTCTGGAACATGCGGCCTTAAGAGCCCTTGAAGACAGCGGAAAAGAAATTCCATGTCAGATAGTTACCATCTCTGTTGATGGGAATATTATATAAAATTAAAAACGGAATCCGGCAGGTAATGATGCCGGATTCCGTTTTTTATATAGTATTTAAAAATTATCCTTCATGAAAATCCTCTTTTAACGTAAACCGGTTCTTCTTATAGGTTAAAATCCCTTCGTCCTGTAATTTGCTCATTTCATTGGACAGGGCGCTGCGGTCAATGGACAGGTAATCCGCCAGCTGCTGCCTGTTAAATGGAATATCAAAGGTGGAGGAATTGGCTTTTAAGGATTCGGCGGAAAGGTAGGAGAGCAATTTTTCCCTGATGGTCTTTTTGGACATATGCTGCATTTTTTTCGTGAGGGTTAAATTCCTTCTGGCAATGGAAGATAAAAAATTTTGTAACAGGCGTGTATGAAAGGTGCATGCGGAGGTGCACACATTCAGTATCCTGTTAAAATCCATAAACAGCACATCGCATTCAGAGTCGGAGATAACACTCATTTCAATCGGAATGGAGGGGATGCAGGCATAGGTTTCTGCAAAAATAGTGCCAGGCATAACATCGGAAATAATGGTCCGTTTGCCCCAGAAATCCTCCTGTATGATGAGAGCGGACCCGGAGAGAAGCATTCCGACGGAACGGATGTAATCTCCGCTTCTTATGATAAATTCCTCTTTTTTAAAATGCTTGATCCGTGCCGACAGACATTGCAGCATTGCTCTTATCTCCTCTGGCTGGACTCCGGAAAACAGGTTTGATTTTTTTAATATGNNTATGGACAGGTATTCCTCCATTTGCCGTCTCCTTTTAAATTATTTTCATAATGTTGTAATTACAACAGAAATGATGGAATTATTATATTATAATCAGCTTATAAAAGCAAGAGAAAAACAAGGAGGCAGCCATATGTCAGAGAAATTCATTAAAAATATAAAGCATGAAGAAATCGTAATGTTATCTGATCTGGTTCAGGCAAATGAAGGCCAGATTGTCAGCAAGACCCTCGCGCAGAATGAAGCTCTTAGCATTACGTTATTTGCATTTGATAAAGGGGAAGAAATCAGTACCCACGAATCCAACGGGGATGCCATGGTGACTGTTTTGGAAGGAACCGGAAAGTTTACGGTAGATGGTAAGGAATATCTGTTAAATGCAGGTGAGACCCTTATCATGCCTGCCAAAAAGCCACATGCAGTTTATGCTAAAGAACGCTTTAAGATGGAATTGGTTGTGGTATTTTAACAAGTTGGAATAAAAAGACAGAATAGAAAGGTTGGATATAGATATGGATAGTAAGATGTTTTGCTTTCAGTGTGAGCAGACTGCAGGCTGCAGCGGCTGTACGGGCAGCGCAGGAGTGTGCGGCAAATCCGCCAGCACTGCAAATTTACAGGATGAACTGACAGGCGCGCTTATCGGCCTTGCAAAGGCATGCGGTAATAATTCCCCTTTGGAGACCACCACAAGAATCCTTGTGGAAGGGCTTTTTACCACCATCACAAATGTAAATTTCAATGATGAAGTTTTAGTAAAGATGATCGAAAGGGTGCGGGAAGAAAAAGAAAGAATCGTGCCGGATTGCAGCAAATGCACTTCTGTTTGCGGAAATACTTCTGATTATGATATGAAGAATGTCTGGGATGCACAGGAAGATATCCGTTCCTTAAAATCTTTGATTTTATTTGGACTTCGGGGCGTTGCGGCCTATGCCTATCATGCCATGGTTCTTGGATATGAAGATGAAGGGGTCAATCATTTCTTCTATAAGGCATTGTCAATCATTAGCTATGATCTGCCCATGGAGAAGCTTCTTCCGGTGGTCCTGGAAGTGGGAAAGATAAATTTAAAATGCATGGAATTGCTGGATAAAGCAAATACCACCGCATTTGGAACTCCTAAGCCAACCAAGGTGCCTCTTACCATTGAAAAAGGTCCGTTTATCGTAATTACCGGACATGATTTATATGATTTAAAACAGCTCCTGGAGCAGACAAAGGATAAGGGGATCAATATTTACACCCACGGAGAGATGCTTCCGGCCCATGGCTATCCGGAATTAAAGAAGTATCCTCATTTGAAGGGGAATTTCGGAACTGCATGGCAGAACCAGCAAAAAGAGTTTGATGACCTTCCAGCACCCATCCTCTTTAATACAAACTGCCTGATGCCAGTGAAGAAGAGCTATGCTGACCGTGTATTCACAACAGAAGTGGTTTCCTATCCGGAAATGGTCCACATAGGAGAGGACAAAGACTTTACTCCTGTCATTGAAAAGGCGCTGGAGCTTGGCGGATATGGGGAAGACCATAAAATGACGGGAATCAACGGCGGCAAGGAAGTTATGACAGGATTTTCCCATGGAACTGTATTGGGAGTTGCGGATCAGGTCATTGACGCAGTGAAGCAGGGAGCAATCAGCCACTTCTTCTTAGTGGGCGGTTGTGACGGCGCTAAGACAGGAAGAAATTATTATACCGAATTTGTAAAGCAGACACCCAAGGATTCCATCATCCTGACCCTGGCCTGCGGAAAATACCGTTTCAATGACCTTGACCTTGGAACCATTGGAGGGCTTCCAAGAATCATGGATATGGGACAGTGTAATGATGCATTCAGTGCCATCAAGGTAGCGGTGGCTCTGTCAGAAGCCTTTGGATGCGGAGTCAATGAGCTCCCATTGTCCATGGTATTATCCTGGTATGAGCAGAAGGCCGTATGCATTCTTCTTACCTTGCTGCACCTTGGAATCAAGAACATTTACTTAGGACCATCCTTACCTGCATTCTTATCACCGAATGTATTAACGTTCCTTGTTGAAAACTATGGAATATCACCTATCAGCACACCGGAAGAGGATTTGAAGAAAATTCTTGGATAATATAAATAGTGAATAATAAATGATAATTCAGGAGGAAAACCATATGATAACGAAAGAAATGTATATTGGTGAAATTTTAAGAAGCAATCCAAAGGCAGCGGAGATTTTAATGGGCTGCGGCATGCACTGTCTGGGATGTCCGTCATCCCAGATGGAATCCTTAGAGGATGCATGTATGGTTCACGGACTTGATGTAAACACAGTACTGGACAAGCTGAACCAGTAAAGGAAAGAGGTGTAAAATGAGTGCCTTTTTAGGACCAATCCATACTTGGTTATACAACAAAATAAAATTTCAGGATGCAATGACTGATGCAATTTTAGACCTTGCAGAAGAAAATGGTTACAGCAAAGAACTTAGAACCAGGACTGACAGCAGATACGGAGTGCTTGAAAAGGGAAATCTGGAAGATATGATTGATACAGGCAATATCCACGGCTGGCTGCAGGAAAAAGTGAGCCTGGTGGAAAATAGGCTGGCTTATGTGGTCACCGAACTTTTAGAACCGGATCAGGAAAGGTTGTCTCATATCATTGATGCTGTCCTGGAATTTGGAAAAAGAAATTCTGCGGATAAAAATATCACAGTCCGTAAAGGCTATGATTACCTTGAAAGCACCTTGCTCAACGGCATGCCCTGTGATAGAGTGAACGAGCTGATCCAGGAATCAGAAGACAAACTGGTATGGAGACAGACCCAGGATATCCATGGCGCTTATTGGGCAATGATCCGCGGAGATGTAACACATTATTACGCCTTAAGAGAATCGCTGATAAAAGGAATGTTTGAGGATTCCGAACTGGAATTTCATCAGATTGAGGATCAGGTATATGAATTGAGGAGACGCTTATGTACGGAATAGATATATTAATGAAGGAGCATGAGAACATTCTGGTTTTCACCGGCTTTTTAAGAAGTATCAGCTCCGATATTCTGGAGGGGAAGCCGGTGGATGCCCCCCTGCTGCGGGAGTGCCTTGAATTTGCAAGAAATTACGCAGATAAGCATCATCACGGAAAGGAAGAAAAGATCCTGTTCCGGATCATGATGGAAAATATGGGGCCTGTGGCGGAAAAGCTTATCAGGAATGGTATGCTTGTGGAACATGATCTGGGAAGATTATACCTTTCTGAGCTGGAAAAAGCCATTGATGAATATGAGAAAAATCCGGGAACAGAGCCAAAGCTGGATATCATATCCAATGCGGTTGGATATGGTGCCTTATTAAAGCGCCATATTGAAAAAGAAGATGAGGCCGCCTATGCATTTGCAGTACGTGCACTGGCAGAAGATAAGTTAAAAGCTGTGGATGATGAGACGGAATCATTTGAAAGACAGGCAAAGGATCAGGGCGTACAGGATAAGTACGAATCCTGGATCCGCGAAAAAACAAGGTAACAAGGACATGACGGCTTAAAGGGGAAATAAGCCGTCCTGTCTGTTACAGATAAGTTTGAGGCTGTACACTAATACTTAGTGCAACAGTCTCTTTTTTTGCTATAAAACCGTAAAAATGGGAAGGCTATTTTTAAATTCCTTTGTATAAAGAAAGCATACAGATTTGATAATATTCAATATCATTTGATAAAATGGATTTACATTGTTATCATTTTTTCTTATACTTTTTCAGGTGACCTCTTCTCTAATTGAGACCCTGGAAAAGTCCGTAGAGCTGGATATGACTTACGAAATTGTAATTGTGATAAATATTATCTGTGTGCAGGTTTGCAGGCTTTTATACGGTTATGAAAATTTAAGGGCGACATTGCGTTCCCGGTCAGGGAGCTCAAGGACTTATCGGTCACGGAAGAGAAGCTTAAGGAACCAGTGAATGAAACATCTTAATTGAAAGGAGGAGGATTAAGTGGAAAATTGTTATGTAACGAGCGTAGCAGAGACACTTGAGCACTTTAACACGAATGAAAATACTGGATTATCAGATCAAGAGGTGGCAAACCGACAAGGCAGGTATGGAAAAAACGAGTTTGCAGAGCAGGAAAAAACAAGTCTGATTAAGGAAATCCTGCATCATCTGAAAGATATTTCTACGATAATCCTGCTTCTGGCTGCTTTGCTATCTTTAGTCATGGCATTGAGGGAAGGCCATGGCTTTTTAGAGCCAGTTGTAATCGTGTCTATTGTTATCTTAAATCTGATACTGGCAATTACCCAGGAGCGAGGCGCTGAAAAAGCCTTGGAGGCATTGTCAAGCTTAAACTCCCCAAACTGTATTGTATTGCGGGAAGGCATACAAAAAGAAATGGATACAAGTGAATTGGTTCCGGGTGATATCATTCTTCTTCATCTGGGAAGCATTGTTCCAGCCGACGCACGTCTGCTTTCCGGCACCAATTTACAGGTGGATGAGTCGGCACTCACTGGAGAGAGCGAGCCGTCAGAAAAAAATGCAAATATCCTGCTGCAGGGAAGTGTTCCCCTGGGAGATCAGCTTAACATGGTATTCTCCAGCTGTCATGTAACCTCCGGGCATGGGGCAGCTATTGTTACTGCCACCGGAATGCAGACGGAGATGGGAAAGATTGCAGGATACTTAAACAATTCACAGAAATTAAAAACACCGTTACAGCAATGTCTGGAGCGGATTGCAAAGTCCATCAGCATGATCGCTGTTATAGCAGCCGTACTGCTCTTAGTTATCGGTCTTTTACAGGGAGAATCCTTTTGGACTATGGTTATGCTTGCGGCAACGCTGGCTGTAGCAGCAGTACCGGAAACCTTAAATTTAATTGTAACCTTATCCCTTTCCCAGGGAGTTAAAAATATGGTGAATAGAAATGCGCTGATCCGAAAGCTATCTGCAGTAGAAACCCTTGGAAATACATCGGTCATTTGCTCAGATAAGACCGGAACACTGACGCAGAACCGAATGACCATCGAAAAGCTTTGGATTCCTGGAAATGAACCGTTTGAAGCTGTCGATGAATTTGTGAAAGATCAGACAGAGCTGCTTACGCTGTTTGCTCTTGCAAGTAACACGTCTGTACAGGAAAAAGAGGATGGTACCTTAACCATCATGGGAAATCCGACGGAGAAAGCCATCATGCGTCTTCTGTATGAAAAGGGCTTATCCACAGAACGTATTTCTAAACAATACCGTATCGTAGGAGAAATCCCTTTTTCTTCCGAGCGTAAGATGATGACCATTGTTTTGGAGGCTTCCTCGGGAGAATATTTAATTCTTACCAAAGGTGCTCTTGATCGATTGCCTCTCAAGCCGTTTGATGAGGAAACGGAAAAAGAAGTTGGCCGCGTTCATAAGCTTTTTGCCGGAGAGGCACTTCGTGTCCTAGCCCTTGGAATCCGATATGTGAATGAGGCTCCTTCCATGGATAAGCCGGAGGAAATCGAACGGGATCTGGCTTTATGCGGGCTTATTGGTTTAATTGATCCTGCTCGTCCGGAAGCAGCCAAAGCCGTAGAAAGGGCGAAGATGGCAGGAATTCGTACCATCATGATTACCGGCGACCATGCGGCAACAGCAAGTGCGATCGCAAGAAATATTGGAATTCTTGGTGAAAATGAAAAGGTTCTCACCGGACAACAGCTAAAAGATATGTCTGATGAAGCGCTTTGCAGGGATATCCATCATTACTCTGTTTATGCCCGGGTATCCCCTGAGGATAAGATCCGCATTGTTGAGGCATGGCAGGAAAACGGGGAAGTTGTTTCCATGACCGGGGACGGTGTTAATGACACGCCGGCATTGAAGGCAGCAGACGTGGGGATCTCCATGGGTCAAAGCGGGACGGAGGTGGCAAAAAGTGCTTCTGACATGGTTTTAACGGATGATAACTTTGCCACGATTATTGATGCGATATCAGAAGGAAGGAATGTTTTCTCAAATATCAGAAAAACCATTTACTTTCTGCTGGTATGCAATATTTCAGAAATTGTCATTATGCTGGTTGCCCAGTTAAAGGGCTGGGGTATCCCTGTAACACCTATTATGCTGTTGCTGGTCAATGTGCTGGGTGACGGTATTCCGGGACTTTGTTTGTCCAGAGAAACTTCGGATCCTCGTCTTATGGACCGGGAGCCTATACGCAGAGACGAAGGATTTTTAGGCGGAGGTCTTTTTACGGTAATTATACAGCAGACCATAGCATGTTCGGTCGTGGTTCTGATTGGATATTACATCAGTACGTTCCGGGCACTTCCGGGAATGCCTGGACCCTCTCCTGCAATCGGGCAGACCGTTGCCTTTCTGGTTTTGGGATGGACCTCTATCCTTCATTTATTTACAGTCCGCAGCAGAAAGTCCATTTTCAAGAGGGCGATTATGGATAATCCGCCGGTATTATACAGTACCTTTGCCATGATCGGAGTATTCAGCCTTCTTGTGGCTTTTCCGCCCGCTGGAAAAATCTTTGGTTTAACTGCCATAGGAAGTTATCACTGGCTTCTTGNNAAAATTCATCGATGACCAGACAAACATTCGCGAGATTCGTGAATATCGGAATCGTTTGATCCGCCACCGGATAAATAGGGATGATAGTTTTTAATATTTTTCTTCATATAGTCAATAAAGATAAGGGGTAGTTAGTTAAAACCCTAAAAATAGCATCAACGAAAAGCCACTGAGAAATCAGAGGTCCAGTAATTGTTTGCTATTTTTTTCTGCCCGTAAATCAAGAATGAAAAAGAACATAAAATCAATTGCCCAAATAAGCATTTAGAAGTATAATAATTTGAAGTGTATTTTTTATTCCTACTAAATTGATAGAAAATTAAAGAAAGAGGTTGAATCAATTGTTAAACCAGTTTTCAAGAACCCAGTTGTTATTGGGTGAAGATGCCATGGAAAAATTGATGAGTGCAAAGGTTGCTGTTTTTGGCATCGGCGGTGTGGGCAGATATGTGGTAGAAGCCTTGGTAAGAAGCGGGGTCCGTTCCTTTGTGCTTGTTGATGATGATAAGGTTTGTCTTACTAATTTAAACAGGCAGATCATAGCTACCAGAAAAACGGTAGGTAAATATAAAGTTGAAGTAATGAAAGACAGAATATTGGAAATCAATCCCGATGCCCAGGTGGAAATGCACCAATGCTTCTACTTACCGGAAAACGCGGATGATTTTGATTTTAAAAATTATGATTATGTTGTGGATGCAGTAGATACCGTCACCGCAAAGCTTGAACTGATTATGCGGGCAAAAGAGGCAGGCGTGCCGGTCATCAGCTGTATGGGTGCAGGCAATAAGCTGGATCCAACAAAATTTGAAGTTGCGGACATTTATAAAACCACCATGTGTCCCCTTGCAAAGGTCATGCGGAGAGAGCTTAAGAAAAGAGGCGTAAAGAAGCTTAAGGTTGTATATTCCACAGAAAAACCTACAAGGCCCCTGGAAGATATGTCCATCAGCTGCAGGACAAACTGTATCTGCCCGCCGGGAGCCAAGCATAAGTGCACGGAACGGAGAGATATTCCCGGAAGCGTAGCCTTTGTTCCTTCTGTGGCAGGGCTTATCATAGCCGGAGAAGTGATCAAGGATCTCTCTCTAAATGGAAAGATTGGGAGGCAATCACATGTTTGACGGCAAAATAGCTCATGAGCAGGATCTATCATTGGAACAAATGAAGCAAATGAGCCCGGAGGAATATGTGCTTGTAGACGTCAGAGACCAGACGGCGTATAACCATGGATTTATACCGGGAGCCTTAAATATAGAAAAAGAGGCATTGTTAAACGGAAATACTTCCCTTCCAAGGGACAAAAAGATCATATTGTATTGCTTAAAAGGGATCATCAGTGAAGAGGCTGCAGTTCATCTGTCAGAAAAGGGATATGAAGCATATAATCTTCGCGGCGGCTATGGGGAATGGCTGCTTCGTGCCATGGAGAAAGAGGACAAGGGAAAAGAACGCCTGGAAGAGATAGAAAAGAGTATCAGGAAGAAATTCCATAAGGAGTTGTTCAGCAGATTTGCAAAGGCTGTCAATGAGTATGAGCTGGTAAAGGAAAACGACAGGATTGCCGTCTGTATTTCAGGGGGAAAGGATTCCATGCTCATGGCAAAGCTGTTCCAGGAATTAAGGCGGCACAATAAATTTCCTTTTGAGCTGGTTTTTCTTGTCATGGACCCAGGCTACAACGAAACCAACCGGCAGGTAATCGAAAGCAATGCAAAGCTTTTGGATATTCCCATCACCGTATTTGAAACCCAGATTTTTGACGCAGTTTATGACGTGAAGAAATCCCCGTGCTATTTGTGCGCCAGAATGAGAAGGGGATATTTGTACAGCAAGGCAAAGGAACTGGGCTGTAATAAGATCGCCCTTGGACATCACTATGATGATGTCATTGAAACGATTCTGATGGGAATGATGTACGGAGCACAGATCCAGACCATGATGCCCAAGCTGCACAGCACGAATTTTGAAGGAATGGAACTCATCCGCCCCATGTATCTCATACGGGAAGATGATATTAAGGGCTGGAGAGATTACAATGATCTGCACTTCATTCAATGTGCATGCCGGTTTACGGATACCTGCACGACCTGCAGGACCGACGGCAGCACCGGATCTAAGAGAATGGAGATAAAGAACTTAATCAGCCAGTTAAAGGAAGTCAACCCATATATTGAAAGCAATATTTTTAAGAGTGTGGAAAATGTAAATTTAAATACCATAATTGCTTATAAAGAAAATGGAAACGTACATCACTTTCTGGACGGTTATGATTTGGACACATAATAATGAATCTGGAGGCTGTTTCTTATGAAGATTTCAACGAAAGGCCGCTATGCGGTCAGGCTTATGATAGATCTGGCGGAACATAATCATGGAGAATTTATTCCTCTCATGGATATTGCAAAGAGACAGGAGATATCGGAAAAATACTTAGAATCCATTGTTTCGATTCTGAGTAAGAGCAATCTGCTCATTTCCCTGAGAGGAAAGGGCGGCGGATATAAGCTGGCGAAAAACCCGGAGGAATATACCGTAGGCAGCATATTAAGGCTTACGGAAGGATCTCTTGCTCCTGTTTCCTGTCTGGAAGGGGATGTGAATAACTGCACAAGAGCCTGTCATTGCCGGACACTTCCCATGTGGGAGGGGTTCAATAAGCTGATCAATGATTATTTTGACGGAATAACCATAGCTGATCTGGCTTCCAGCAGCGATTATGGAGACGATTATATGATATAAAAATCAAACGGAAGAGAGTGCCAAAAGAATTCCCA
>DJBG01000074.1:0-285 GCA_002429965.1 Hungatella sp. UBA5982 | reverse complement strand
ACGGCAATACCGGAAATAACGGTAACGGCGGTACAGACAACAACACGAACCCAGGCACGAACCCAGATGACTCAACTGACAATACAACCAATAAGTCTTATACCCAGCAGGTAGTAGACCTTGTAAATGCAGAAAGAGCAAAGGAAGGACTTGCACCTCTTACCATTGATCCTAATGTGGAGAAGGCTGCAACAGTAAGAGCCAAAGAAATACAGTCAAATTTTGACCATACACGTCCAAACGGAAGCTCATTCTCAACTGCTTTAAAGGAGCAGGGTGTGAACT
>DJBG01000045.1:30379-34309 GCA_002429965.1 Hungatella sp. UBA5982 | reverse complement strand
AGGCCGGCAAAATACTCTTTGGGAGTCTCTGCCCTTCGGATCATCTGAACGGCCCCGTCCTCTTTTAAGAGCAGTTCCGCTGACTTTAATTTCCCGTTATAATTATACCCCATGGCATAGCCGTGAGCTCCTGTATCGTGGATGAAAAGCAGATCACCTCTGGATATTTCAGGTAAGTTCCGGTCAATGGCGAATTTGTCATTATTTTCACAGAGAGATCCCACCACATCGTATTTATGGCTGCACACATCTCCCTCTTTTCCTATGACAGTGATATGATGATAGGCTCCATACATGGCCGGCCTCATTAAGTTTACCGCACAGGCATCCACGCCGATGTATTCCTTGTGGGTATGCTTCTCATGGATGGCCCTTGTTACCAGTCCGCCGTAAGGCCCCAGCATGAAGCGTCCAAGTTCCGTGTAAATTGCCACATCCTCCATACCTTCCGGTACCAGAATTTCCTCATAGGCCTCTCTGACGCCTTCTCCGATGGCCTTGATGTCATTAGACTCCTCCCCCGGACGGTAAGGAATTCCGATTCCTCCTGATAAGTTGATGAAAGCAATATGGGCTCCTGTCTCTTTTTTAAGCTTTACCGCAAGTTCAAAAAGCACCTTTGCAAGAAGGGGATAATATTCATTGGTCACCGTGTTGCTGGCTAAAAATGCATGAATTCCGAAGTTTTTGGCTCCATTGCTTTTTAATATGCGGAAGGCTTCAAACATCTGCTCAGTGGTCATCCCGTATTTGGAATCCCCGGGATTATCCATGATGTCGTTGCTGATCTTAAATATGCCGCCTGGATTAAAACGGCAGCTGATGGTCTCCGGAATATGGCCGATGGCCTTCTTAAGAAAATCAATGTGGGTGATGTCATCCAGGTTGATGATGCCGCCGATTTTGTCCGCATACTGGAATTCCTCTGCAGGCGTGTCATTGGAAGAAAACATGATATGGTCGCCGGTAAAGCCCAGACAATCAGACATCATAAGCTCTGTCATGGATGAACAGTCCGCTCCGCACCCATAATCCTTTAAAATATTCAGGATAAATGGATTGGGCGTGGCTTTTACCGCAAAATACTCCCGGAATCCTTTATTCCAGGAAAACGCCTCCTTTAACTTCCGGGCATTCTCTCTGATCCCTTTTTCATCGTATATATGAAAAGGCGTTGGATATTCCTTTACGATTTCCTCTAACTTATCCTTGGTAACAAATGGTCTCTTGTCCATAGCTTTCCTCTCCTCTCGTAGCTTACCATATGCAAAAAGAGCCTGTCTCCGGCACATTTGCTGATAAGCTACATTGTACCGGGGATAGACTCCTTTGTCTACATTTTTTTGTATAAATATTCATAGTAGGGTGGGTAAGTCCGCAGTGCGCGCTCGCAAAACCTTCCNNACGACTCTCATAATGTTGGTATGAGCTGCCGGTTCATTTTTTCTCACCGGATTTACCACACCGGCAGTAACCACTACCATATCATTTTCCTTTACGATGCCTTTTGTCTTTAACAGTTCCATGGAGGAATAAATTAAAACGTCAGTGGATTCTGCACGCTTTGCATGTAATGGCCTTACGCCCCAGTATAACTGCATCTGGCGAAGAGCGGAAGCGCTGGGGGACAGGCCGATGATCAGGCTTTCCGGTCTCCATTTGGATAACATCCTTGTAGTGAAGCCGGTGATGCTTGGCGCCACGATCACACTGGCTCCCAGATCATGGGCAGTGGAAACGGAAGAATAACATACGGCATTGGATACATTATGCACATTAACAGCAGAAACCTTGCGCTCTCTGTATGCGCTGTAATCCAGGTGCTTTTCTGTCTCCTCTACGATGGAAGCCATCATGGAAAGAGCTTCAATCGGATATTTACCCATAGCGGTCTCACCGGAAAGCATTACTGCATCTGTTCCGTCATAAACTGCATTTGCCACGTCCGTTACCTCCGCTCTGGTTGGGCGGGGATTGCGGATCATGGAATCTAACATCTGGGTTGCCGTAATAACAGGCTTGCAGGCTTCGTTGCATTTTTCTATGATCCGTTTCTGGATAAACGGTACCTCCTGAGCCGGGATCTCAACTCCCATGTCGCCGCGGGCAACCATGATACCGTCGCTGGCTTCGATGATATCATCC
The DNA here is from genome assembly GCA_002429965.1 of Hungatella sp. UBA5982. Lineage (GTDB taxonomy): Bacteria > Bacillota > Clostridia > Lachnospirales > Lachnospiraceae > Lacrimispora. The sequence goes on along the minus strand of DJBG01000045.1, from coordinate 32,164 downwards.
AGGTTTTCAATGCCTTCCGCATTTTCAATCTTGGCGATAACGGCCATATTGGAACCATACTCATCTAATATTTTCTTGATTTCTAAAATAGCATCAGCCGTACGGACAAAGGAAGCTGCAATGAAATCAAAGCCCTGTTCGATACCGAACTTAATATCCATTTTATCCTTATCCGTAAGCGCAGGAAGCTTTACCTTAACATTGGGAACGTTGACACCTTTTCTCTCGCCCAGCTCGCCGCCGTTAATAATCTTACATGTGATTTCCTTGCCCTTTACCTCAAGGACTTCCAGCTCGATCAGACCATCGTCAATGAGGATACGGTTTCCCGAAATTACATCCTCATTGAGGCCATCATAGTTGATATGCCCTTTTGTTTCATCCCCAATGATTTCTTCCGTTGTCAGTATATAGATTTCTCCCTCTTTCAGATTCACCTTTTTGCCGTCCGTCAAAAGTCCGGTACGGATCTCCGGTCCTTTTGTATCAAGAAGTGCTGCAATTGGAAGGTCAAGTTCCTCGCGGATGCTCNNATTAAGGCGCATCTTCTGCTCTTCATAATCACCATGTGAGAAGTTGAATCTGGCGACATCCATGCCATGCTCGGCAAGTGCCTTCATCATTTCGCGGTCGTTGGTATTAGGTCCCATGGTGCAAATAATCTTGGTTCTCTTCATTATTATCCTCCGTAGCTAGTTGGTCGTATCACCGGTTGTGGGGTTGGACGGTGTTACATGTTTATGTGTATACAAATGCTCGGAACAGTATTCAAGACTGCCTTCGCATTTTGAGCAATAACGGAATTCCAGGTTTGGAGCGTCCTTTTCGGTACGACCGCATACGGCGCACCTGTGATGTGTCCATCCCTGGGGCTTTATCTTCATCTGCTTTTGAAAATTTTGTTTTCTTTTGATCTCTTTCGGATTGAACCGACTTAAATTCCGCGTCAAAAGGAAAAAGAGGATAAAGTTTAATAAGGACATAAATATCGTGACTCTGGTCGCTATATTGCCGGTGATAAAGCCATACAGGAAATAAATCCCGTTAAAAATGGCCAGCCACTTGGCTTTTATTGGAATTACGAAAAACAAAAGGAATTCTAAGTCCGGAAATGTGGCGGCAAAGGCAAAAAACAGGGAATAATTGAGAAATTCCGTCGTCAGATACACCGTCTTTCCCATGAAAATATACACGATCAGCGCGGCCGCCACATGACCGATGACCCCCATGAAGAAATAGACNNAGATCCTCTCTAGGTTTACTCCCAGCATATAGTATAAATACATGCTGATCAGGCTCATGAAAACGCCGCCGCCCGGCGGGTAAATCATGAAGGTGGCAATCCTCCACACCTGGCCGCCAAGTATCTTCCCGGCGTCAAGAGACAGGTACTGCCAGTAAAATCCCGGTGTGAGCATCTCCATGATAAGCCCCACACCGTACATACCGATGATATAGTACATCAGATTTGGAATCGCATACTTTCTGAATCTGCGTTCAAAATTATAAAAAAACTTCATTCTTTCATCCTTTTCTTATTTTTACCCAAGTTCTTTGGGCATTAAAAAAGATCCTTTTTGGAAAAAATCCACGCTACAATCAGAGTCAGAGCCAGCGTCAGACCTAAAACAATGATAAAACCATGAGGATTATCCGCAAAAGGCATGCCCATGGAATTAACATTCATTCCATAAAAGCTTGCCACCATGGTCGGTATGGACATAACAATGGTGATCGTTGCCAGAAACTTCATTACAATATTTAAGTTGTTGGATATGACGGAAG
>DJBG01000045.1:6471-30360 GCA_002429965.1 Hungatella sp. UBA5982 | reverse complement strand
TTCTCATCAGTTTTTCAAGCACCATCTCATTGGAACGTAAGGATGTGGTAAAGTACACAAGGCTCTTTTCCAGCTCCAAAAGCTCGATAAGCTCCCGGTTCTTAGTGGATTTGTGAAGCTTCTCTTCGACCACCCCGCTCTTTTTGTCAATGATCCTTAAATATTGCAGATACAGAGATGCATTCTTATACAGGATCTGCAGGATAAAACGGGTCTTCATATACGTGTGGAAATCCCTTACCCTGCCGTCCATAAATGCATTGAGAACTGTGGTTTCTTCCAGACAGACCGTAATAATGGCCTCCTCAGTCGTAATGATACCCATTGGTATGGTAACATACCAGTCCTTGCCGCCACGTTCCTCAATGGTGGGAACGTCAACCAGGATAAGCGNNGGATACGGGAACGTTCTTCCTCATCAAGAGGAGCTCTTAAGTCATCGGGATCGATTTTACAGGTGTTGGCGATTTCCAGGACCTCTGTGGCAGTAGGATTTGTGAGGGCGATCCAGGAACCAGGAGAAAGCTCATCCTTTTGCTGAATCAGGCCGTCTTCTGTTTTATAAATCTGAATCATAGCTTTTCTCTCTTTCGCTGAAAAATCTAAATAAATACGTTGGCAGACTTTGACTTATACATTATAATTTCCCAGGCCATTTTTGTCAAATGAAAAGGACCCCCTTTTCGTTAACTTAAACAAATTTTACTAGAATTAACATATTTTTAGCATGTTATGGCAATTGTATTATTTCTTATTTTATGTTAAACTGATGTTCGGTGAGCCAGCAACTTACTTTTACACAAAAGGAGGCAGGGGGAGACCCCGCACATATGATTACATATCACACATTGGGAATCGATATCGGTTCCACTACGGTTAAAATAGCTATATTAAATGAACACCATGAGATCTTGTTCGCTGATTATGAGCGGCATTATGCAAACATACAGGAAACACTGGCAGGCCTTTTAAAGAAGGCCTATGATAAGTTGGGCCCTATGGATTTACGCCCTGCCATCACAGGCTCCGGCGGATTAACTCTGTCCAAGCATTTAAAGGTTCCTTTTGTCCAGGAAGTGGTATCAGTCGCTACCTCTCTTAAGGATTATGCCCCGCATACCGACGTGGCAATCGAACTTGGCGGAGAAGATGCAAAAATTATTTACTTCACCGGCGGCATTGACCAGCGTATGAACGGGATCTGTGCAGGCGGTACCGGGTCCTTTATCGACCAGATGGCAGCACTTTTACAGACCGATGCCTCCGGCTTAAATGATTATGCGGCCAATTATAAGGCCATTTACCCCATTTCCGCACGCTGCGGCGTATTTGCAAAAACAGACATCCAGCCGCTCATCAATGAAGGGGCGACCAGGGAAGATCTTGCAGCTTCCATTTTTCAGGCTGTGGTGAATCAGACCATCAGCGGCCTGGCATGCGGAAAGCCTATCAGAGGACATGTGGCTTTCCTTGGCGGCCCTCTCCATTTTCTTCCTGAGCTTCAGAAGGCGTTTGTCCGCACCCTCCATTTATCCGGGGAGGAGATCATCGCTCCGGAGCATTCCCACTTATTTGCCGCCATCGGTGCGGCCATGAATGCAGAGGAAACACAGGGAGGGGACGTCTCCCTGGAGGAAATGATCGGCCGTTTATCATCCGGCATCCGGATGGAATTCGAAGTAAAACGCATGGAACCCCTGTTTTCGGATCAGGCTGATTTTGACGCATTCATAGACCGCCACAACAACCACTGCGTAAAAAAGGGCGATTTATCCTCCTATCATGGAAAATGCTTTTTAGGAATTGATGCAGGCTCCACCACCACAAAGGTGGCACTTGTAGGTGAAGACGGCACCCTGTTATATAAATTTTACAGCAGCAACAACGGAAGCCCGCTTGCAACAGCGATCCGGGCCATGAGCGAAATCAAGGAACAATTGCCAAAGGACAGCCAGATCGTATGGTCCTGTTCCACTGGTTACGGGGAAGCCCTCTTAAAATCAGCATTCCTGCTTGATGAGGGCGAGGTGGAGACCATCTCCCACTACTATGCGGCAGCCTTTTTTGAACCGGAAGTAGACTGCATCCTGGACATTGGCGGCCAGGACATGAAATGCATCCGCATTAAAAACGGAACCGTGGACAGCGTTCAGCTGAACGAAGCATGCTCCTCGGGCTGCGGCTCCTTTATCGAAACCTTTGCCAACTCTTTAAATTACCAGGTAGAGAATTTTGCACAGGAAGCCATATTTGCCAAGAACCCCACCGACTTAGGGACCAGATGCACGGTATTCATGAATTCCAACGTGAAGCAGGCCCAAAAGGAAGGGGCCGAAGTATCCGATATATCTGCAGGGCTTGCTTATTCAGTCATTAAAAACGCCCTGTTTAAAGTAATAAAAATTACAAATGCTTCTGATCTGGGCCAGCATGTGGTGGTCCAGGGCGGTACCTTCTATAACAACGCCGTTTTAAGAAGCTTTGAAAAAATTGCAGGCTGCGAAGCCATCCGCCCTGATATTGCAGGCATCATGGGAGCCTTTGGTGCTGCTCTCATCGCAAGGGAACGCTATGAGGAATCCAGAACAACCACCATGCTGAGCCTGGATAAAATTCTGGGACTGCATTACGAAACCTCCATGGCCCGCTGCAAGGGCTGTACCAACAACTGTGTGCTTACCGTTAACCGCTTTGACGGAGGCCGCCAGTTCATTACGGGAAACCGCTGCGAACGGGGCCTTGGCAAGGAAAAAGCAAAGAGGGAGATACCAAACCTCTTTGATTATAAAAACCACCGTATGTTCGATTACGAGCCGCTTAGCCCGGATCTTGCGGATCGGGGCACCATCGGCATTCCCAGGGTCTTAAACATGTATGAAAACTACCCCTTCTGGGCNNGCATTGAATCCATACCGAGCGAATCGGAATGCTATCCTGCAAAGATCGCCCACGGCCACATTGAATGGCTGATCAAGCAGGGAATTAAAACCATTTTTTATCCCTGTATACCCTACGAGCGGAATGAGACCCCTGAGGCAGGAAACCATTTTAACTGCCCCATTGTCACCTCCTACGCAGAGAATATCAAGAACAACGTAGAAGGTCTTAAGACGGAAAATATCCGTTTCTTAAACCCGTTTATGGCCTTTACCAACGAAGAAATACTCACCGGACGCTTAACAGAGATATTTGCAAAGGAATTCCAGATCCCCGCGTCTGAGGTTGCTGCTGCCGCTGGGAAGGGCTGGAAGGAGCTTATGGCTTCCAGAACCGATATGGAGAAAAAGGGCGAGGAAACTATAAAATGGCTGGAGGACAACGACCGCCATGGAATCGTGCTTGCGGGACGCCCCTACCACGTGGATCCGGAAATCAACCACGGCATTCCGGAGCTTATTACCTCCTATGGATTTGCAGTGCTTACGGAGGATTCCATTTCCCATCTGGCTGAAATCGAACGCCCTCTGGTGGTTACTGACCAGTGGATGTACCACACCAGGCTTTACCGGGCCGCCGCTCTCGTAAAAAAGGAGAGCCGCCTGGACTTAATCCAGCTCAATTCCTTTGGCTGCGGTCTGGATGCAGTTACCACAGACCAGGTTAATGACATCTTAACCGGGTCCGGTAAGATCTATACGGTTTTAAAGATCGATGAGGTCAATAACCTGGGAGCCGCCAGGATCCGCATCCGCTCCCTGATTGCGGCACTGCGGGTGCGCGACAAACGCCACTACGAGCAGAAGGTAGTTTCCAGTGCTTATCACAGGATTATGTTTACCAAAGAGATGAAAAAAGATTACACCATCCTGTGCCCTCAGATGTCACCCATACATTTTGACTTAATTGAACCTGCCATCCGTTCCTTTGGTTACCGGGTGGAGGTCCTTCAAAACGACAACCGCTCTGCCATTGATACGGGGTTAAAATACGTGAACAACGATGCCTGCTACCCGTCCCTCATCGTGGTGGGCCAGATCATGGATGCGCTTCTTTCCGGCAAATACGACTTAGACCGCACTGCGGTATTCATGAGCCAGACCGGAGGCGGCTGCCGGGCTTCCAATTACATCGGATTTATCAGGCGGGCCCTGGAGAAGTCAGGCATGGGCCATATCCCGGTTATCTCCGTCAATGCAAACAACATGGAGTCAAATCCAGGGTTCACCATCACTCTTCCCATGCTGACAAAGGCCATGCAGGCAGTGGTATACGGCGATGTCTTTATGAGGGTTTTATATGCGACCCGCCCCTATGAGAAGGTGCCCGGCTCAGCCAATTCCCTTCATGAGAAATGGAAAGAACGGTGCATCGAATCCCTGTCCAGGAAGTCTCCGGACATGATGACCTTTTCCCGTAACATAAAGGAAATTATCAGGGATTTTGACAATCTGCCAAGAAACTCCGTTCAGAAGCCCAAGGTAGGAATCGTAGGAGAAATCCTTGTTAAGTTTTCTCCTCTGGCCAACAATCACATTGTAGAGCTTCTGGAATCAGAAGGCGCGGAAGCTGTTATGCCGGACCTGATGGACTTCCTTTTATATTGCTTCTACAACAACAACTTTAAGGCCCGGAATTTAGGCGGTAAAAAAACCACCGCAGCCTTTTCCAATATGGGGATATCCTTGTTGGAATATTTCCGCAGGGCTGCAAAGAAGGAGCTGTTAAAGAGCAAACACTTCACAGCCCCGTCCCACATCGGAAATCTGGCGGATATGGCAAAGGATTTCGTATCCATCGGAAACCAGACCGGCGAAGGATGGTTTTTGACCGGGGAAATGCTGGAGCTGATCCACAGCGGCACCAACAATATCGTGTGCACCCAGCCCTTTGGCTGCCTCCCCAACCACATCGTTGGAAAGGGCGTCATTAAAGAGCTGCGGAAAGCTTATCCTGACTCCAACATCATTGCCGTGGATTATGATCCCGGCGCAAGCGAGGTAAACCAGTTAAACCGCATCAAGCTGATGCTCTCCACTGCCCAGAAAAATATGCGCAGAGGGGAAAATCCATCGGAAACGATATAAAAAAAGATACCGGGAAGAATCGAACGATCTTCCCGGTATCTTTTTATTTATTTTCTATGAGCCATCTTCCGATATTCTCCCGGCAGCATTCCCGTACTTTTACAGAACAATTCTGCAAGCCTGCTGGCATTGGAATAACCAACTGCCTGGGCGATCTGGCCGATAGATAGCTCTGTATTTGCCAGAAGATTTTCTCCCTGGCTCATGCGGCGCTGCTGAATATATTGGGTTATGGTGCAGCCGTGATATTCCTTAAATATAGTTTGGAGTCTCCTTGCCCCGATATAGGAGACTTTCACGATCTGGTCCAGGGAAATCTCCTGTAAGCAATGGTCGTTTAAATATAGCGTGATATTGTCTAAATCCTTAATATCCTGGACAGACAGCTTCTTTTTAACTTCCTGCTTCTGCCCCTGCTTTTTGCTCCATTCCACAATGAGGGAAACTGCTTCCGCAACTTTTCCCTGATAATAGAGCTTTGCCGCCAGTCCGCTCCCACGATAATCCCGGACTATTTTCAACAGCCGGTCCATTTCCGGAAAATCCATCGTCTGCCCCACTGCAGCAAATGCTTTTAAGGGATTGGAATATTCTCCGGGGTACTGCTCTTTTAAGTATCCCTCATAATACCTTGGCATAATTTCAATTCCCATGGATCGTACCGGGATTTTCTTGTGTATCAGGACTTTGTACGTCCCATACCCTCCAATAAAGCTCTTAACAATTCCAGCCTCCAATCTCCGGTAAGGAGAAAGTTCTTCACCAGAAATAGAATCATACTGCATAATACCTAAACATTCCGGCCAGCTGAATTCCATTACGGTATCCTCATGGAAATAGAAATCGTGAATTTTGACAGAGAACAAATCCTGTTCTCCATAAAGCCAGAAGGTTCCCTTGCCAATGGCATCTGATAGTCTCCACGTGGACCCAACCCCGCAATAAATATGGTTGTCCCGGTCCGGCAAAAAACCATGTTCCGCAAATTGCTTTTTATAATATTCCTGAATCGTGTTCATCATCATTCACCCATATTCTTTCATACCTCGAAAGCGCAAACTTTTACCTTGAAAGCGAAAAACTGTGCGAAAACCATTGTAAGAAATTTATGATAAGTGTATTGTTATAACGCAGTTAGCTTACGCTAACCACCATGATAGCACAACAGTATGGAAGCGTCAAGAATAGGGCGCTCCAAACGAAGGAGGAAAATTTTTATGCAAAAAAAGAAAAGTCCAATCAGGCTCTTGCTTCAATGGGCCGGACGGGAAAAATATTGGATGTACCTGGCCATTGTACTGTCATTCTTCAGCGGCCTTTGCACCATGATTCCCTACTTTGGTATTTATCAACTGATGGAGGCGGTGTACAACCGCACCTATACCCCTGAATTCGCGCGGCAAAATGCGGTGATCATTGCCATTGCCGTACTGATTCGTTTCCTGTTGTTTGGCTCTTCCGGCGTAGCTTCCCATAAAGGGGCTTACCGTGCACTGTTCAAGGTGCGCTGCATGGTGGCAGATCACATGGCAAAGGTTCCTTTGGGGGCGCTGAATGAACACAGTACCGGCGAGATCAAGACCGTCTTAAATGAGGATATTGAAAAGCTGGAGCTGTTTCTTGCCCATAGCGTGCCTGAACTGACCTGCTATATGATCGGCCCTGTCGCTGCCTTCCTTTATTTAATGACAGTAAATGTACCGCTGGCCTTGGTTTCTTTAATTCCGCTGATATTGGCCGTTGTTGTGATGTGCTTCATGTTTTTAAGAGCCGGCCGGATGATGGACAGGGCGAACCTTTCCGTGGCAAACTTAAACTCTGTCATGGTGGAATACATCAGCGGCATGAAGCTCATTAAAGCCTACAACATGGGAAGTAAGTCTTTCCAAAAATTTTCTGCGGCTGCCAAAGAGGAAAATGATGTATGGAATTTAATGTCTAAAAAATTGGGGCCATTCTTTGCTGCATTTATCGTTGTAATTGAGTGTGGAATGGTTCTGCTGGTGCCCTTGGGCGGCTTATACTATATGAAAAGTTCCATCACCGCAAGCGTATTCCTGCTATTTGCGTTTGTCGGCTCCATGTATTTAACGGAGATCCGCCCCCTGCAGGAAATTTCCAGTAACTTCGCCCAGGTACTTACCGGCGTTATCAAAGCGGAGGAGATTTTGAGCCTCCCTACGTTTGAAGGCGGCGGCCCTTTCCCGAAAAGTCATGATATTGAGCTTCGTAATGTCCGGTTCTCATATGATGGAAAAACCGATGTATTGGAGAATTGTAATTTAAAAATAAAAGACGGGGAAGGGATGGCACTTATGGGACGTTCGGGCGCCGGCAAGAGTACGGTTGTCGAACTGATTTCCCGTTTTTACGATGTGCAGGAGGGCGAGGTTTTAATAGGCGGGAAGAATGTTAAGGAAATCGACTATGAAACGCTCCTGCAAAATGTTGCCATTGTTTTTCAAAAAACTTTTCTCACCCGTGACAGCGTTCTTGAAAATATACGCATGGGAAGCAATGCCAGTTTAGAGCAGGTAAGGGCGGCGGCAAAGAAAGCCCAGATTGACGGCTTTATCATGTCTTTGCCAGATGGTTACGATACAAAGGTCGGCAGCTTCGGCACCCGTTTTTCCGGCGGCGAAAAACAGCGGATCGCCATCGCAAGGGCCATTTTGAAAAATGCTCCTATCCTGATTCTGGACGAAGCCACTAGTGCAGCCGACCCGGAAAATCAGGTGGAGATTGACAAAGCCATTGAAAACCTGTGCAAAGGGAAAACTGTCATTATGGTAGCACACCGGCTGAGCGCGTTAAACAAGTGTGACCGGGTCGCCGTGGCGGAAAACCATACCATTACTTCAGTGGGTACGCATGAACAGGTCCGAAAGGAAAACAAATACTACAATCAGGCGTGGTCGGACTATGAGACAGCCCGGAGCCTGACCTATCAACTGGAAGGAGGTGGGGAGGCATGAATGAGAATCCAATGAAAAAGGGCAGGAAATTCTATATCGGTATGATTTTGACCGTTGTTGAGGGCATGCTGTCCGGATGCAATTATTTTGTCCTTTATGAAGTTATGAAAATGCTGTGGGCTGAAAATGCCGGGCTGCCCCGCATGATGAGACTGGCATTATTCCTGGGAATCATTTTTGTATCACGCATTGTGATATACAGTCTGGGATATACCAACAATCAGATTGGCGGCGCTGCCGTCAGTAAAAAGGTTCGTCTGTTCCTTGGGGATAAGATCAAGAAAATACCCCTGTCGCGGTTCACTCAGGGGCAGACGGGTCAATACATCAATATTGCCACCAGCGATGTTAATAGCTATGAAAAAATTTTGACCCATACCATCGGGAACCTGGTGAAAAATATAACGTTCTCCGTCATGCTGATACTCTTTGTCGGGTATATCTGGCTTCCGGGCGGTATTATTCTGGCGTGTATTGAATTATTGCTGGTTCCATCCCTTTGGCTGGCTTTCCGCGTTGTTAAAAAGTATGGTACGGAGAAAAATGCTGTATGCGCTGAAAATGTAAGCAGCATTGTTGAGTATGTTACCGGCATCCAAACCTTCAGGGCTTATGGTGTAGGAGGTACTAAGAATAAGACAGTTACCTTCTCAATGAAAGAATTTTGCGATGTGAGCTATGACTATGAAAAACATGGAATTCCCGTTAATGTAGTCCAATGCATTTGCATTTGGGCCGGTTTGCCGATTATGATTCTGGCGGCCTCTGTGCCTATGCTTAACGGAACTCTTACCCCCACTTCTTATCTGTTGATCAGTATTCTGCCCATGCTTCTTGCAAAGCTGGCAGATGCCATTTCAAGAGATTTGATGAGCTATAAAAATCTGATGATTTCTAAAATTAAAGTTATGGACATCATGAAAGAAAAAGAAGAAACCGGCAGTATGGAGACGTTTACACCAAAAACCCATGACATTGAATTCCAGAATGTTGAATTTTCTTATGTGCCAGGGGAGCCGGTGCTGCAGGGAATCAGCTTTACTGTGCCGGATCAGAAGCTGACTGCAATCGTGGGAGATTCCGGTTCCGGAAAATCCACCATTTTAAATCTGATCTCGAAATACTATGAGGCACAGGCCGGAACAATCTCTATTGGCGGGCAGCCCATCCAGAATGCCGCCCCAGAAAGGATTCTGGAGCAGATTTCCATGGTTGACCAGGATGTCTTCCTGTTTGACGATACCATTCGTGACAATATCCGTCATGCCCGGCCAAACGCTGCGGATGCAGAAATCGAAGCGGCCTGCAAAGAAGCCAACTGCGACGGCTTTATCCGAAAGATGGAAAAGGGCTATGATACCCCTACCGGCGAGAACGGCAATCTGCTTTCAGGCGGTGAACGGCAACGTTTGTCTATTGCCCGCGCTATATTAAAAAACAGCCCTATCCTGCTTTTGGACGAGGCAACGGCCTCTCTTGATATTGAAAATGAGCTGGCGGTAAAACAGGCGATTGCTAATCTGATGAATGCAAAAAAGACCGTCGTGATGATTGCTCACACTCTATCCATTGTGAAACATGCAGATCAGATTTTGGTGGTGGCAGACGGCAGGATTGCCGAAGCAGGCACACATGAAGAATTGCTTAAGAAAAACGGAAAATATGCTTCCATGTGGAATGCGGAACAGCAGCTCTCCGCTTGAGCGGAAGTAAAAGCATAAACTTTCGTCTACATTTGGGAAAACGTCCGGCTGGGTTGTGACCAGCCGGACGTTTTTGTCATTTTCCGGAACCGCAGGGTGTAAATCAGCGCAGGAACATGCCCTTCAAAGCCTGCCTTTTTGCCTATAAAAGGTGTTAATGTACTTCTAAGGTATTAGGAATTTCAAATGCTGTCTCCCTGCTTCTCGTATTATATGGCCAGAATAGAATCCAGGCATTGGTTTTTCACTGCATTTTTCAGTTCAAAGCAATAATCATGCAGATCAGCCTTTAGATAATTTCCCATTTCGTCCTGTCCGTCATATACGGACCGAACCAGTTCGTCAACCAGTCCTTCCATCTCCTGTTCCAAGGAAGCCGTCTTGTTTCGGTTTACATAATTTATCAGCCGTTCCAGTTCACCGGGGGTATATCCCTGTGTATTAACTCTCTTACCTGCCATCCGGCAGCCCAGAATATTCCGCAGTACAATGCCTGCAAGGTTGATGATCAGTTCCCCATGATCCGGGGAATAGGCTTTCAGCACATGGAGAACATACTCATACGGCATTTTTCCAAAGAATCCCTGTTCCAGACTGACACATTTCACAAAGGCGCTTATGGCATCAATTCCCCTCAAAGAATTCACTGGATACAAAACCGGATAATCCAGTGTAAGAATGTGATTCTGAGGCTGGAAACGGGGATCATAATACAAAAAAAAGGATGGGATTCCCTTGGCAAACGTATCGTAATAACACCAGTTCTCATAATATTTAAAATCCGGTATTATTTTGTTATACAGAATCTGGGCTTCCTTCACGTTCCTTAGAACCGCCTCATATCCCAGGCTATAGATCCTTTTTGCCTCCGTCTTCCCATCCATAGTAAGAAGTTCCTGACTTTTTACCGGATCAGTTTCGTACTCATGGATACAGTACAAAACAGCTTCCATGAGCTGCCTTGCTTTTTCATAGGTAATGGAGGTACTTTCCTTTCCCGTATATTTATCTGCTAATTCCGCCACGATTGGCAATAACTCTTCCGTCTCAAAATTCATCGTCTTCTTCCTCATACTGGTCTGATCCAAAGCGGACACGTCTGGCAAAGGCCTCCAATCCGGTATCCTCCAGATGATCAAGAGAGCCCTGGCACGGTCCGTCAAACTGGTCTTTCATGAATTCAATCAGTTCATCATCGGAAATTTCATCCAATGATTCATTTTTATATAGGTAGAACATATCCTGAAGCCTTCCCAGGGAATCCACATAATTATCCTGATAAATATACGGGGAATCACAAAACGCAAAAATCAGTTTCGGAAGGATTCCCTCCCCGAATTCCACCCGTTCCTGTTCCTTTAATGCATCTTTCCTCTCCCCGATAAGCAGAGCTGTTTCCTCATCCGTTAAAGCAAGGCCAAACTTTTTTGTATAATCATTGGCCGCTTTTACCCTGGCAATCTGAAATCCGTCGTTCGCAGTCTGTAGCCACTTCCCATCATCCATAATAAACCCTCCAATCTTCTGATAAATACAAAGTCTACTCCAGATAGGGCAAAATTACAAGACTTGAAAAAAAGTCAATTTTGTGGTATTATTATTGCATAAGAGATAGGAGTTCCTGTCTCTTTTTTTTATTTTTCTGCCCTTTTTGGCTCAAGCCATCTCTGTTTCCAATTCTCTATTTCCAGTCCCAGGAACAGCTTCCAGAATATGGTGAGATTACGGTTTTCTTAAATTCCACGGCTTTTCTTACGCATTCTTACGCCTTTTTTACATCACTTGACCTTAGACTAACTCCATGGTTTAAAGTCATTCCATCAGCAAGACCTGCTGACAAAGCAACAAAAAGGGTTCTTATGAAAGGAGAACAAACATGAGAAAACAGAAACTTAAATGGCTGATTCCCTGCGCCGCAGCGATATTTACCATAGGTGCATCCATGACCTCCTTTGCAGCACAGGGTTGGGCACAGGAAAATGAAACCTGGGTATACCACGACTCCAATGGAGATTTAACAACCGAATCCTGGCGCAAATCCGGTGACAACTGGTTCTATCTGAATGAAGATGGCGAGATGGCTACCAGCAGCTTAATCGAATCCGATGACAATTACTTTTATGTAAATTCATCCGGAGCTATGGTTACAAATGAATGGCGTGAAATTACTGCCGACCAGGATGAAGAAGATGCGCCAGATACTTACTGGTACTACTTTGGCAGCAACGGAAAAGCCTTTAAGGCTACTACCTCCGGCAAAACTTCCTTTAAATCCATAAAGGTTGCCAACGGAGAATCCCATAACTATTCCTTTGATTCAGAAGGAAGGATGCTGTTTGGCTGGGTCAATGAAGAATCCACACGCCAGACCGGCGACGACGCATGGAAGGACGGGGTCTATTACTTAGGAGATTCCTCTGACGGCGCTCAGGCTAACGGCTGGAAATCTGTCGAAGTTGAAGATTCAGAAAATGAAAAAGACAACTTTGAGGGAGCTTACTGGTTCTATTTCGGTGCCAACGGCAAAAAAATAACGGATACCACCAAAACCATCAACGGCTTAAAATACCGCTTCAATGAAAATGGAGCTGCTGAATCCGAATGGTATGATTTAGCCTCCGCTTCAACATCAAGTTCTGCGAACCAGTATTACAATCTCCCAGAACAGTGCTGGCTTGCAAAAGGCTGGTTCAAGACCGTTCCCGGAGAAGAGGTTGATGCAGAAGCTTATGATGACGGTACAGAATACTGGTTCTATGCTTCCACCAACGGACAGCNNGTCTTTATAAGCTGACCTTTGAATCAGGCAAAACGATCGCAACCTACAGTGAGATTGAAACAGAAAGTGATTTCCCTGCAGCAGATGATGCAGCAGAGGTTTACTACTTCGGCACATCTCCTAAGGAAGGCGCTATGACTACCGGCAAGACAACCATTGATATTGACGGCGAGAAATACACCTACAACTTCCGCAAGGCTGGAAGCAACAAGGGAGCCGGCTACAATTCCATCACCGATGACAGCATCTACGTACAGGGCAGACTGATCAAGGCTGACAAAGATGAAAAATATAAAGTAGTGGAATACAATGATAAAGAGTACTTAGTCGGTACAAGCGGAAAACTTGCAAAGAGCAAGACAAACATTCAGGATGGCGACGGTAAATACTATAAGACCAACAGCGACGGAACCATCAAGGAATCCGGATACGATAAGATTAAATAAATTAATAACTATATAAAAAGGAGGCAGCACGGGATATTCCATGCTGCCTCCCCTTTTATCCTTTATGAACCTGCATACACCTTTGCCCCTTCATAGATCTCTTCCGAATCCACATGGTCAATGACCTTCTCTCCCTCTGTCAGCCCTTCTTTTATGACCGCCTGGGCTGCGGTCCTGTATTCGATCTCCACGGGCTGCTTTTCTGCCTTTCCGTTTTTGATCACAAAGACATACTTCTGGTCATCCAGTTCAAAAACAGCGCTTGAAGGGATCACCAGCTTGTTTTCCCCCTGATACAGGGTGAAACGGATGTTGGTCCCATATCCTTCCTTTCCTTCCAGATCCGGACTCTCATCCATATCGATCTTTACGTGCACCCTGTATTCATCCATTCCCAGGGCAGAGGTCCCTTTGGCCGCATAATCATAGACCTGGTTTATGGTTCCGCCGTACATTTGATCCTGATTCCTAAGCTGCAGGATCACCGTCACCTTGTCTCCCGGAGAAAGATAGGGCGCAATGCTGGTAAGCACGTCAGACTCTGCCTGGACCTTTCCCCGCCCGCTTATGGTCGCAGCAGTTTCTCCTGCCTGTATGTAGGACATATCCTTTACCGGAAGGGAGGTGACGATCCCATCCCTGTCTGCAGCCACCACACACTTTTTCAATCTGTCCTCCAACTGCTCCATGGTAGTTTCCTCAGATTTGATCTGGGCCTTTAACTGTTCCTCCACGCTGTCATAAAACCTTCCGTTAATAGTTGTTTCATCAATGCCCCCTGCCTTTAAGCTCTCTAAAAACCGGCGGCTCTCCTCATACCGGCTCTTTGTCTGCTCCCATGCCAGGGAGGCGTATTCATAAGAAGCCCTGTCTTTCTCCCATTCGACTTTGGAAATGCTGCCGGCCGAATAAAGGGACTGGGAGGNNAAAGAGTTTTTGCCGCCTGATAATCCGCCTCCTTTGCTGACACTTCCGATCTTATGGAATCTAAATACTCCTGCGGAGATGACGTCATCACCTGTCCGATCCGGCTCTGCTCCAGCTTAGCCTTATACCCTGCCAGAGCACTTTCACAAAGGGATTTTTCATGCAATAAGTCCCTTTCATCAACGGTAAACAGGATATCTCCTGCCTTCAACCCGTCATTCTCACTGACCATGACCTCCTTTACCGGTCCTGATACCTCTGAAACCAGGCGGTAATCCCCTCCTGCCGTAATGGTCCCTTCCTCCGTATAACGGTCTTCTACGGTCCCATAGGAAGCCGCCACGGTTTGCACCGGGGTCCCCTTAAAGCTTTTAACTGCAGCACTCCCAATGACCAGTACAAGGACAATTCCTGCAGCCAGAAAGCATAATTTCTTTTTCCTGCCATCCATTCGGATCTTCATAAGCTTACTCCCTTTCTTTTAAAATATCCGTGAGTCTTATCCTTCTTACAAACCGCGTCTGGGCCAGCAAAGAAACCCCTGCCATTGCAAGACAGGTAAGAAATGCTATCCCATAGCAGGATGGCCGTATAGCCAGATCAATGGTGTAGGAATCAGATATGACCAGATGCTCCACAAGGTATTTCACCCCAATACTTCCAAACACTCCTAAAACAATTCCCAGGATGAAGTAGACTGCCTGTTCAAATAAGAGGATCCTTCCGATCTCCTTATCCGTTCCTCCCATAATAATAAACGTTCCAAGCTCTGCGATCCGTTCCCTGATATTGATCATGGAAATATTATAAATGAGAACCCCNNAGCCATAAAGGAAAACATCTGGACCATTGCCATCATGCTGCCCATCATGTCCCGGTAACTCTGGGTGATGCGGCCGGTATCCACCATCCAGGTCACCCGGCTGGTTTTTAGAAGCGCTTCCCGGACGACCTGGAGCCTTCCCTTTTCTACCTTTAAAAGAACGGTTCCAGCCATTGGAACAGAAGCAAAAAAACGGGAAAATCCTTTTGCCGACATATAACAGCCGCCTCCCAGGCTCTCCTTTATAACAGCTTTCACGGGAACCTTTACCGATTCCGAGGTCAGGCCGGGAACTGATACTTCCATAACATCCCCT
The DNA here is from genome assembly GCA_002429965.1 of Hungatella sp. UBA5982. Taxonomy (GTDB): domain Bacteria; phylum Bacillota; class Clostridia; order Lachnospirales; family Lachnospiraceae; genus Lacrimispora. The sequence goes on along the minus strand of DJBG01000045.1, from coordinate 15,367 downwards.
TCCTCCAGATGAAGCTTTTTTGCGATCCGGCTGTTTATGATAATCCCATCCTCCGGCGGTTCATAAAACCGGCCATAGAGATCCATGATCCTCCACATATCGGATCCCTGGTTCAGTCCGTAAATCATGGCAAATTCCGACAGATTTTCATGCTTTAATTCCACTGCCTTCTGGATGACTGCTTCGCTTTTCCCCACTCCTCTGATTCCTTCCCCTGCCGATTCCCCGCGGAGGGTGGACACATAGCGGTCCAGGGAAATCTGTATATCATAGGTCTGCACCTTGCTGAACTGGTCGAAATACATCTGATCCGCTACCCCTTTAAAGGAAAAAAGCACGGAAGACATGGAAAAAGGAAATGCAATAGCTAAAATAATTAAAAAACCACGAAAAGGGTTCCTCACCACGGAGCGAAGCCCCATTTTTTCCATAGCGCCAAGCCTGTCGGCCATAAAAGCAGGCAGCCTTAAATTCCCTGCGGCAGCAGGAGCCTTTGCCCTCATGGCCTGGGCCGGAGTGATCTTTAAGATTCCCCTGACCCCCAAATAAACCGCCAGAAGCCCGGTCCCCACTGCGATCCCCATACCGCTTATCCTTGTATTCATATAGCTGTGATAGACCGTGTCCGGCAGATTAAAAAAATCCACATACATAAGAAACATATACCGGCCAAAGGGAACCGCCAGGATGCTTCCGGCCAGAGCGCCTAAAACACCCACCTCAGCACCTTGATAAAGGTATGCCAAAATCAGTTCCCCATCTCTCATTCCAAAGGATTTCATGGTGCCTATAAGGCTCTGATCCCTGTCTATCATCTTTTTTAATACCACATAAAGCATGAAAACGGAAATCGACATAAACAGAATGGGAAGCACTGTTCCCATAGAATACAGCTCATCGATCTCTCCCTTTACCATATTATAGCTGGCCTGGTCTTCTTTGGAAGAGAGAGAGATCAGGCCATACCCGGAAAGACGGTCCATCAGCTGATATCGCACGTCTTCATAGGTATATCCTTTCGCCAGCCGGAATCCCAGCTCATTCATGGAATCCTGTTTCCCTGTCAATTCCTCCAACCTGTTTTTTTCTATGCAGGCAATGTCATAAATCTCTCCATCAGGAATCATGGCTCCTCCGGGAGGGATGGCATATATGTATTCCGGCCCGTAACAGGTTCCGGCAAGCTCACATCTCACGCTTTTCCCATCTATCATGAGGGTGAGAGGTGTTCCGTTTTCGTATCCGTATAATCCGGCCATCCGGCTGCCCAGATAAATGCTGTCCTTTCCTGTCCCCGTCCCTTTTAACATTAATCTGTTTAAGGAATCCGAAGAATCATGAGACAGCAGATGCACCGTTACGATCTCGGTCTGGGAAGGGGCAAACAGCCTGACATCAACGGCCATTTTCCCGGAGACCTCTTCAATTCCGGGAATTTCCTTTAACCGTTCCAAATCCACCTCAGAGATTCCTGAAACCTGGGCAAATACATCTGCCATGGCACTGCTGTCATAATAATGCTGCACCTGGTCCCCTAAGTTTCTCAATGTGTCCATCATAGCCACATAGACAAATATTCCGATGGCAATGATGAAAACCGCCCCCAGAAAAGACCCTGGATTTTGCCTGGCGCACCGGACCACGTTCTTGCGGAAGCTTTTCACTACCAGACCACCTCCTCCGGTTTTAAGGGCTTTTCATTGACACGAATTCTTTCCAGACACCCATCCTTAAAATAAAAAACCCGGTCTGCGATCCCCGCAATGTTTTCATTATGGGTGATCAGAAGCACCGTCTTTTCATACTGTCTGTTAAAATCCGACAGCAGCTTTAATATCTGGCTTCCTGTGCCGCTGTCCAGGGCCCCCGTAGGTTCGTCGCAGAGAAGGATATCAGGATTCTTGCACAAAGCTCTGGCAATGGCCACTCTCTGCTGCTGGCCTCCCGACAGCCTGCTTGGAAAATGGCCTGCCCTGTCCAAAAGCCCTACCTGCTCAAGCAGAGTTTCCGGGTCCAGAGGATCCTTAGAAAGCTCCGCCGCCAACTGCACATTTTCCAGAGCAGTTAGTCCTGGCATCAAATTATAAAACTGGAAGATAAACCCGGCATGGGCCCGCCGAAAAGCCGTAAGGCTCTTTAAATCTCCCCAGGAAAGAGGCGTACCATCGTAATAAACAGTCCCGCTGGTAACCGTTTCAATCCCACCCATTATATTTAAAAGGGTGCTTTTCCCAGACCCGCTTGGCCCTAAAATCACAATAAATTCCCCTCGGAGAATCTCAAAAGATACATGCTTTAAGGCTTGGACCTTGACCTCACCCACCTCATAATCCTTGCATACTTCTTCCGCCCTTATTAAAGTCTCCATAAATCCTCCCCTTTTTAATTTAGTCATATCCTCATGTTATTATCTAAGCAGCCATTCGTCAATAGACCATATGATTGTTTTTATCAACAGGCTGTCTCATTGACTGCAGATTTAACTGCAAAGACCAAATCGTTATTTTTTTAATTAATACATCTTATAAATGTTAACTTTATATTAAAAATTTATATATAAAAAACCGAAAGGAGGATATCCCACTCCTTTCGGTTTTGACTATGAATTAATGAACTTGTTACAAAGCCTGTTGTTATTATGTAATTGTTACAATTCCTTTTTGAAGCATGATATTCGCATATAAGGATTGCTCCGATGTAGCAATGATCAGATACGCCTTTCCGGCTTCTTCGTAAAAACGAAACCGCTCCGCAAATCCAATTGCGTCTTTTCCTCTTGCATCATACTTTTTTATGATCTTCTCAAATTCATTCCATTTAAGATTTTCCGCTTTGTCTCCCTCCACCTTTTCCATCAGAGTAACCGGTTTTTCCACATAGCCGTCCAAAGGGAATACCTCTAAAATCCCAGCAAGTACTTCTGGGACTCCATGGCCATCCATCCGGACTACAATTGCATCCTTTCCCACCGATTCCGCGGGAAAATTTCCGTCAGCAATCACCAGACGGTCCGAGTGCCCCATTTCGCATAAAGCCTTAAGCAGAGCCGGAGATAATATTTCCGGAATTCCTTTTAACATCTTTATTATCCTCATTTCTCTGTTTTTATTATCTCAACGATACAGGCAAGGTGCAATCGCCTCGTCCGCCATGTTAGAAGCGTTGTACCATAAAGCACCCGTATCTACATCGGAAACTTCTTTTCCATTAGCGGCTTCTACCGCCAGCTTCACAGCCTGGTATCCGATCTGTACCGGGTCCTGGGTGACGGAACCTGCAAACAACCCGGAAGAAATGGCATCCAGCTGCTTTGCTCCAGCATCAAAACCAACTGCGATCACCTTTCCTTCTCCCAGTTTCTCCAATCCTTCATTGGCTGTAATGATTGCGTTTGCCGCAAACTCATTAGAACCATAAATAGCGATTAAATCTGACTTTTCCAAAATGGAAGAAGCAACGGCGGCTGCATCTACATCCTTTACCTCTGCCGGAATTCCTACATCCAGAATCACCTTGGCACCGGCTTTCTCGTTTTTCAAACTGTCATGGCCTTCTACAGATACTTTGTCAGAGCCGACCAGTTCTATCATTTTATCAACAAATCCCCTGGTTCTGGAAACGATTGAATTAGAATTAGATTCCTGGGCAATCACTCCGATACGGACAGCTTTCTGAGGATCCGTTACCTGATCCTTAATCATTTCATAAAGCTTTTCTGCTGCAAGCTGCCCGGCAGCCGTATTATCGGTGGATGCATTTGCCCTGATGGCTCCTTTCGGGGCATTGGGAACTCCGGAATCAAAACCAATGACCGGGATTTTGGCATCCATGGCCAATTGAATGGAATCCAGACAGGCATTGGTATCCAGAGCTGCCAGACAGATGGCTGATGGCTGATTGGCGATAGCCGCATTCAGATATTCAACCTGCTGCGCAATGGCTGATTCATTGTCCGGTCCCTGAAACGTTACTTCCACGCCAAATTCTTCCGCAGCCTTTTTTGTGCCCTGCTCCACAGCTTTCCAAAACTGATGCTGAAAGCCCTTTGCCACAACATGGATGTGAAGCGGCCCCCCGCTCTCAGAAGAAGCGGTCACCGCTCCTGTGACGTTCTCTTTCTGTACTGCGGCAGTCTGAGCCGTTTCCTGTTTCGTATTTGCACAGCCTGCCAATGCTGCCAATGCCATAGAGACCGTAACCGCAAATACAAAACCTTTTTTTGTTCCTTTCATTGTGTTTCCTCCTCCATTTATTTATAAAAATATAAATTTACTTGCTGCGCTTTCGGTTTAAAATATCCATATAAACGGCAAATACCAGGATGATCCCAGTAATAAACAGCTGATAATGAGACTGGACTCCGATATAAGGAAAACCAATCTTTAATACTGTCATAATAAAGACTCCTATAATCGTCCCAAAAACAGAGCCAACTCCTCCGGCTAAAGAAGTACCTCCAATAACCACACCCGCAATGGCATCCAGTTCAAAACCGTTTCCAGTGTTAGGCTGAGCGGTGGAAAACACCGCCACATAAGCAATTCCGGCAATAGCGGCAAAAAAACCAGATATCACATAAGCAATGGTCTCATATTTCGCCACATCGATCCCGGATAACCGGGTTGCTTCTTTATTTGATCCGATGGACAGAATATAGCGCCCTACCCTTGTCTTATTTAAAATGACCGCCATCACCACAGCAGTGATTGCAAGAAGAACAAATCCGGTAGGGAAATTCCTTGGAAGCATGGAATTATTTCCAGTGATCATAAACAGTTCCCGAAACCACGCTCCCCTGCTTTCTCCCTGGGGNNGAAGCACCAGTCCCATGGGCAGGCCTTTTTCCATCAGGGTTCCTCCGATCAGCACAGAACAGATCGCCACGGTTCCAATGGACAGATCCATTCCCCCTGTCGCGATGACAAAGGTAACGCCGATTGCCATAAATGCAATATAATAAGCTGATTTTGCAATATTCGTAAATGTGGTAGCCTGCAGAAACTTATCTGTCATCATGGAAAATACGATCCCGATTATGATCAGAGCACATACAACTACGGTTTGTTGATTGGAAAATATCTTTTTTAAATGATTCATCATGACTTTCTCTCCTTTCAGCGGTTCGTGGCAAGTTCCATAATCTTTTCCTGATTTGTTTCTTCAATAGAGAGTTCCCCTGTTATCCTGCCCTCGCACATAATAATGACCCGGTCACTCATGCGCAGCACTTCGGGCAATTCCGAGGATATCATAATGATCGACTTTCCGGACCGGGCCAGCGTTTCCATCAAATGATAGATCTCGCTCTTTGCCCCAACGTCAATTCCTCTGGTCGGCTCATCAAAAATCAGGATTTCACAATCCTTTACCAGCCATTTTGCTATGACTACCTTTTGCTGGTTTCCGCCGGAAAGCTTCTTTACTTGTTGTCCGATTCCAGGCGTTTTTGTTCTCAGTTCCTCCACATACCTCCCGGCGATCTCTGCTGCTTTCTTTTTATTGACAAAGACTCCCTTTGAAAACTTCTCCAGGGAAGCAATCACCGTATTTTCCTCAACAGACTGTTCTACAAGCAGGCCGTACCGCTTCCTGTCTTCCGACAGATAACCGATCCCCACTTTCACTGCATCCTTAGGAGAATGAATCTGTACTTCCTTTCCTTTTACAAAGATTCTGCCTGAATCCAGCTTATCCGCTCCGAACAGCAAACGGGCCGTCTCCGTTCTGCCGGCTCCCATCAGTCCGGAAAAGCCAAGGATCTCCCCCTTTCTCAATTCAAAGCTCACATTCTGTACAGCCTTTCCCCTGCATAAATCTTCGCATTTCAATACTACCGGCGCTTCCGGTTTTACACCGGATTCTGTTTTCGGATCGCTGAATATGGTCCTGCCTACCATCATTTTTATAATATCGTTTTTTTCTGAATCTTTGGTAATCAGAGTACCTACAAATTCTCCATCCCTCATTACCGTCACCCGGTCCGATATGAGATTGATCTCATCCATCCGGTGGGAAATATAAATAATACCTTTGTCCTTTGCCTTTAAATCCCGGATCACTTTAAATAGCTCTTCAATCTCATAATCCGTCAGTGCGGCAGTAGGTTCATCAAATACAATGATTCTGGCATTGGCAGAAATCGCTTTTGCGATTTCCACCATCTGCTGTTTTCCCACCGTAAGATTACCGATCTTTTCTGAGGGGTCGATATCAATATTTAAAAGTTCAAACAGTTCTTTTGATTTTCGGATCATTTTCTTGTCATTGATCAGCAATACATGCATGGACTCCCTCCCAATATACAGATTTTGGGCTACTGTCAAATCGTTCATCATGTTCAGTTCCTGGTGAACAATGGCAATGCCTGCTTCTTNNATTTTCATCAAGGTGGATTTTCCGGCACCGTTTTCCCCCATCAGTGCAAGCACCTCACCTGACTTTAATTCCAGGGCACCGTTCCTCAAAGCCTGAACCCCTGAAAAGGATTTCTGGATGTCCTTCATTGTCAAAATCACTTCATTCATACAAAACTCCTTTGGTTTTTACCGAATGTTCTTTCTCTGCCCATAAGTTTTGAATTTTTCTGCCATAAGTGCCATTTCTTCCTCCGGCAAGACCACCGGGTCCCCAATGCTTTTTGCCTTACAATAAACTTCCGAACAATATTCAATCTCTTCCACAATGTGAAAGGCATTCAGCAGGTCCCCAGATCCTGCAAGGATTCCATGATTGGCCAAAATCACAGCATTTCTGTTTTCCATGGCTTTTGCTGCATTTACTGCCAGTTCATGAGTGCCATAGGTCGCATAAGAAGCACATTGTACCGTTGGGCCGGCTACCGCAATCATGTAGTGGGACGCAGGAAGGGACCAGTGAAGGCACCCAAGTACCGTGGCATACATGGTATGTGCATGGATCACAGCATTGATATCTCTCCTGTTTTGATACTGAATCAAATGCATCTCCCATTCCGAAGACGGTGTTCTCTCTCCCTCTATCTGATTCCCTTCCAAATCCAGGATTACCATATCCTCTGGCCTGATTTCAAAAAAATCAATGCCTGAAGGTGTAATTGCCATATATCCAAGTTCCCTGTCAAAAATACTTAAATTTCCACCTGTCCCCTTTGTCAGGCCTGCATTGATCAGTTTTTTTCCATATTCCATCAGCAGCTTCCGCTCTGTTTCCATCATCATGTCTTTTTCCTGCCTTTTCTTTTTATGTCTATTTGTAAAGAGGTCCGTAATAGGCACACGCCCGGAAGTCCTGTCCCTCTAAGTCTGACGTTCCAAAACCGTTAAATGAATGAGGCCTGTATATTCTTTCTGGCTCCACATTATGGAATGCCACCGGAATACGAAGCATGGATGCCAGTGTGATCAGCCTGTTCCCGACATGTCCATACACACTGGCTGCATGATTGGCTCCCCATTTTGCCATCACCTGATAAACACTGTCCGCGGCTCCGATTCCGGTCACAGGTGCAAACCAGGTGGTCGGCCAGGTGCGGTCCGTCCTTTCATCCAGAATCTTATGCATTTCATCAGGAAGCACACAGGTATATCCCTCAATGATCTGGAGCGTTGGGCCTACCCCTTCCACGATATTACACCGGATCATGGTGACGGGCATTTCCGCAGCTGTCTTAAAATGAGAGGAGAATCCACCGCCCCGGAAATATTCATAATTGGCTCTGCACCAGTCTGTTCCTTTCAGGCACGCCGAAATGTCTTCCTCGGTCATGTTCCACCATTCTTTCATGCACCCCTCTCCCCATTCATTTTTCGCCCCGGCAGAACCATCTAAGCAGCTGGCTCCCGAATTGATTAAGTGAATCACGCCAGCAGAAGCACGTCCTGTTAATTCTTTTCCAGTCACTCTCTTTACCGCCTCCGGGGACCAGTAGGTCCGCACATCACTGAATATAGGAGCTTTATTGGTAAGGAGCCAGCCAAACATCATGGAAATTCCGTTTAATGTATCATTTTCCGTTGCAAAAGGGATGGGAGTTCTTCTGCCCGTCCAGTCAAAGGAGGAAGCCAGTATTGCCTCTGTAAAATCTGCATTGGGCAGCCAGTCCGTCCACATCCGCTGTCCCTGGAAGCCTCCTGCCAGACCATTGCGGCCAAGAGCTTCCTCATGCCAGCCCATTTGATCCAGCTTCGGATTTCCTTTCAGAATATCTCTTACAATGATTGCATGCTTTACCACAAACTCCCACTGCTCATCCTCCGGGATATAGCGGCTCTTTGTGACAATCTCGGCAAATTTCTTGCCAGCATTGATGTCCATGCCTTCCCGGCAATTTTCTTTCACCCAGGCAAGGGCTTTTTCATATTCCTCCTGATCATAGATCCCGAGCTCAATCCTTCTTAAGACCTCTGTCATATCCACCCACTCGGTCCGCATGCCTAAGTATTTTTGCAGGAAATCCACAGGAGCCACGGATCCGGCAATTCCCATGGATACAGAACCAATATTGACATAGGAACAATTTTTCATGATCCCTACCGCAAGTGCCCCTCTTGCAAAATCAAGGATTTTCTCTGCCACATCCTCCGGGATCTCGTGGTCATCCATATCCTGAACGTCTTGGCCATAAATGGAAAAGGCAGGAAGTCCTCGCTGAGCATAGGCGGCCATAACCGCGGCCAGATACACAGCTCCCGGACGCTCCGTTCCGTTAAATCCCCATACGGCTTTTATGGTATTGGGATTTAAGTCCATGGTTTCTGTTCCATAACACCAGCATGGAGTAACCGTTAAGGTTCCGGACACGTTCTGGCCGGAAAAAAAGTCCTCGCACACATTGGCTTCCGCTCCTCCGCCAATGGTGGTCGGTGATATAACGCAGCCGGCCGGAGTGCCATCCGGATATCTCAATACTCTTTCAATA
>DJBG01000045.1:0-6426 GCA_002429965.1 Hungatella sp. UBA5982 | reverse complement strand
GCATAAAGGTATCCCTGGAAGGTTTTCCTCTCTTAACTGGGATTATAATGATTGTTACGGACTGACCGTTCTGCCATACGAACGCCTTCTTCCACGCTTTCAAGTTCCCCAGCCGCCTTTAGCTGAATGAGGAGATTTCCAAGAGCAGCCGATTCAACGGGCCCCGCGGTCACAGGCAGATCCAGCCGGTCTGCGATCATCTGGCAAAGCAGTGGAGATTTAGCCCCTCCTCCGATCATGTGAATGGACTGATACCTCTTTCCATTAATACCTTCAATTGCTTTTCTGACCTCCATATACTTATCAGCAAGACTTTCATAAATAACCTTAAAATAATCCATATCCGTATCCGGCAGCAACTGTCCTGTCTGCATCAGATAATTCCCGATCGCTTCTTTTGCCAGAAGGTCCTCTGCACTGAACTCTTGGGCAGATACATCAATCAGCCCAGTATAACCGGAATGGCGGACAGCCTCGGTAATTTCGTTATAATCTATTTTCCGCCCCTGTTCTTCCTCCATCTGTCCTTTCAGCTTTTCTACCAGATAAAGTCCTGTAATATTTTTAAAAAACAAATGACTGGAATCAAAACCCAGCTCATTGGTCAGGGACTGGTCATAAGCCTCGGGTGTCAATACGGCCTGACCGGTCAGGCCTCCGAATAAGGACCATGTCCCACAGCTTAGGAAAAGACAATCCGGATTCTTAAATGACTCTGTTAATAGCACGGCGCTGGCCGTATCATGTCCGCATACGGAAATCACATCCACATCCAGATCCCTAAGACTTTCCAGACGGGAGGTCCTGGTGTTTCCCAGCTTTTTCCCTGCCTGTNNCGGAAACATCTCAGGCTTGATCCCAAAGGCCTCCATCATGGATTCATTCAGCTGCTTCCGTCCCAGATCCATAAGCTGGGATGTGGACAAAATCGTTTCCTCGCAAGCCATGACTCCCGTCAGCTCATAGTGAAATAAATCCGGCAGCATCAATATCTTTTTTGCTTTCTTCCACTCATCTCCGTAATATTCTTTCATTGTAATCAACTGAAACAGCGTATTGATGGGCATGACCTGCGTCCCTGTTTTCAAAAATATATCTTTCTCCCCCATTCGCTTAAGCGCCAGTCTGTAACCTCTTTCATGCTCGGGGTCCCGGTAGGAAACCGGTTGGGAAACCAGTTCTCCCTTTTCATCCAAAAGCCCCATATCCACTCCCCATGTATCGATTCCCACGGAAACGATATCAGAAGCGTAATCCTGTATGGTACGCTCCACCTTACTGAGAAGTTCTTTCCACTGCCAGCGTAAACGTCCTCCTGTCTTCACCAGCTTATGGGGCATGCGCATGACTTCTTCTGTGATCAAAAATCCAGCCTCTATGTAACCAATCACTCCTCTGATCGAGGTGGCGCCCATATCAATTGCCAGCACTTTCTTCATATCTCACCCTTCCTTTTATACCTGTTGTACAAAACTTCACACTCTGTTCACCGGATCATTCATATTTTTCATGATTGTAATTCAAACTATAGCATAATATATAAAATTCATCTATATTTGGATATTTTATTGGAATATTTTATTTTTCCATGCTATAATAATTCAAAATTGTTCAATGTTCTATTCAAAACGATGGATCATTTCGGAGGATATTTGCCATGAATTATATGCAGAGAAAATTACAGATCATTGACTATCTAAATTCCTATGAAGGGGCATGCAGTATAGAGAAACTCAGCAAGAAAATCTATGTATCCCGTTCCACTCTCCGCAGGGATCTAATCGCTTTGGAAGAGGAAGGCATTATCAACCGTCATCATGGCTGCGTTTCCCTGGTTATTGACAGCGCCTCTGAAAATTCTGTCACAATGCGGAAAATGGAAAATCAGACGAAAAAAGCCGCGATCGCCCGCATTGCCCGGAATTATCTGCACGATAATATGGTGATATTCCTGGATTCTTCCTCTACAGTCAGCTATTTGTGCCCAACGTTAAAAACTTTAAGAAACATCACTGTCATTACCAATGGTCTAAACATCGCAAGCCAGTTACATGCTGCTCCGAATCTGAAATGCTATCTTTGCCCCGGCCTGCTCAAGAATAAAAGCCTCTCTATTGTTGGCGAATACTCCGCCGATTTCTTAAGTAACTTCAGGGCAGAATACGTTTTCTTCTCATGTAAGGCGATCAACTCCAACGGAATCTTTGAAGGAGATGATTCCCAGGCCCTGATCAAACGCTGCATGATCAAAAATGCGGACAAAAAAATTCTTCTATGCGACAACACAAAAGAAAGTTCCAACGGTTACTTTAAACTCGCTTCCTTTTCAGCCATTGATATCCTCATCAGCAATACCGCTTTCTCAGATCCCATTATGAAAGCAATCGAAACGAATAACTGTAAATTTATTGATTCATAGTACATAGACGGAATAAATAAAGGAGTTGCTGCAAAAATAGATGATTCATCTACTTTTGCAACAACTCCTCTTCCTTTTATCCATCTTCTTTCACACCATGGCCAGAGACCAGGTTTTATCATTAAATATTACCGCTTCATCCCCCAGAACACCTTTTCCGCCGTAACAGGCAATTCCCTTACCCTCACTCCTACCGCATTGGCTACTGCATCTGCAATTGCTGGGGAAGGCGTATTGATCACGATCTCGCCAATGGACTTGGCTCCAAAGGGCCCTGTAGGTTCATAGCTGCTTTCAAATTCCACCCGGATATCGCCCACATCCTGTCTGGTGGGAAGCTTGTACTGCATAAAGGAATTCTGCAGCATCTGCCCCTTGGAAGAATAAGTGATCTCTTCGTACATGGCCATGCCAATGCCCTGGGCGATTCCGCCCTCGGTCTGGATCCTGGCCAGATTGGGATTAATGGTTGTTCCGCAGTCCACAACCGCCACAAAATCCAAAAGCTCTACCTCACCGGTTTCCTTATCCACTTCAACCTCAGCCATTCCCACCATAAAGGGAGGGGGCGATACGGGAGATGTGTGGCAGGCACCGGCAGAGGGCATATCTTCATTAANNTCAAATTCCAGGGAATCCTCCGGACAGTCAAGATACTGGGCACCCTTTTTTAATATCTTTTCCCGCATTTCCCCGCAGGCCTTTATGACAGCCATTCCGGTTAAATACATGGTGCTGGAAGCGTAAGAACCGGAATCATAGGGGGAAACATCCGTATCCGTTCCATGGACCACGATCTCATCTAAATCGCATTCCAGGCAATCAGCCGCCACCTGGGCCAGGGTGGTGTCGCAGCCCGTTCCCATGTCAGAAGCGCCGATCATAAGAGTATAAAAGCCATCATCATTCAGGCGCAGTTCCACGGAAGCCACATCCACGCCGGAGATGGCGGATCCCTGCATGGACATGGCAGCGCCTACTCCACGTACCTTTCCATTTCCCATTTCAACTCTGGGATACTTCTCATCCCAGCGGATCATCTCCTTCGCGCGGGCCATACACCGGTCTAAGGCACAGCTATTTAGAGTTTCCCCATAGTAAGCAGGCATGATATCACCTTCCTTAACCATGTTTAATTCCCTTAGCTTTACGGAATCCATTCCAATCTTTTCCGCCAGCTCATTGACCGCAGATTCCACCGCAAAGTTTCCCTGGGTGGCTCCGTAACCCCGGTAAGCCCCTGAGGACATGCGGTTTGTATAAACCACATCATAGGTAAAGCGGAAGGCTTTGGGCGTCCGGTAAAGGGGGATGGACTTATGTCCGGATAAGCCTACCGTCGTAGGACCGTGTTCCCCGTAAGCCCCTGTATTTGACAGAGTATACACATCGATTGCNNTTGGCTCCCACACGCACATGGACTTCCATCTCATGGCGGGGAGAAGAGGCGATCTGGGACTCGTACCGGCTGTAGATCATCTTGGCCGGCCTGCCGGTCTTCATAGTCACGATTGCCGGATACACTTCAGCCACCACCGTCTGCTTTGCACCAAAGCCGCCGCCGATCCGTGGCTTGATAATGCGGATCCTGGATTTTGGAATATCCAGGGCATGGGCCAGGATCCTCCTCACATGGAAGGTGACCTGTGTGGAGGCCACCATATTCAAACGCCCATAAGCATCCAGGTAAGAATAGGCACGGAAGGTTTCCATCATTGCCTGCTGGTTTGCCTTTGTATGGTAAACTTGTTCCACCACAAAATCACACTGCTTTAAAACCTCATCAACGTTGCCATGCTCTTCCCCGCCGGAAGCGCATAAATTCCTTTTATTATCCCCGCCCACCGGGCAGAGTGTAAGCCAGTCCTCCTCCGGATGGACTAACACCGGATGATCCTTTGCCTGTTTAAAATCCAGTACCGGCTCCAAAACCTCATATTCCACTTTTAAAAGACGCAGGGCATGATCCACCGCATCTTCCGTCTCGCCGGCTACGATGACNNATCCTCTGGTCTAAAATCAGCCTGTCATAGGGACTCGGCTCCGGATAGGACTGCCCCGCCATGGTAAACCGCTTCCGGGGAACATCCTTATAGGTAAGGATACAGGCGATTCCAGCTACCTTCTCCGCCTTTTCCTTATGGATCTCCTTGATCAGTGCATGGGCATGAGGGCTTCTGAGAACCTTTACGATGAGGCAGTCTCCGGGAGCCAGGTCATCGGTATACACAGGCTTTCCGGTCACCAGGGCCATGGCATCCTTCTTTTTCACAGAAGTATTTACCGTACGCATTTTATAATTCATCCCTTTTTTCTCCTCTGCTTAAATATTCCTTTATCGCCCGAAGCTGTCCCATATAGCCGCTGCACCGGCATAAGTTCCCGGCCAGATACTCTTTTATCCCCTCATCATCAAGGACTTCTTCCCTTTCCATAGCCAGCACATTCATAATAAGTCCCGGGCTGCAAAAACCGCACTGCTCCGCTCCTTCTGCCGCAAGATACATTCCAAACAATTTCGCTTCCTTTTCCACGCCTTCTAAGGTCACCACCTCACAGCCATTTGCCCTGGCAGCTAAAAATGAACAGGAAAGCCTTGACTTCCCGTTGACCAGCACCGTACAAAGTCCGCAGTTTTCTGTTTCACAGCCGCATTTCACGCTATAGCAGCCCTTCCTTCTAAGAAGCTGGAATAAGGTGGTATCATCTGTGATTTCCTCATACGTCATTTTTCCGTTCAGTGTAAATTCGATCTCCATTTACCGTTCCTCCTGATCCAGCGCTTCTAAAAGCCTTTTTATATATATTTCAGCCAAATGCTTCCGGTAATCTCCGCTTCCCCTCATGTTGGTGCCGTAGGTAAAGCCTTCCGATGCCCTTCTCGCAAGTTCTTCCTTAAGACAATCCTGGCCTTCCTCAAGCACAACCAGCTCTGCCTTTGCCGGCCTCGCCCCTATTGAGACATAAAGCTTTCCAGCCTTTCGGGCCGCACAGCAGGCAATCACAGGAAAATCCGTCTTCGACATGCGCTGGGAGGTATAGGCCGCTTTTCTACCATCCTTTTTTATATGGATGCGGACCAGGATATCCCTGTCACTCTTCATCCGGCAAAATTCTTCTAAAGGAACCAGGCCTCCCTTGTACAGCTCCACATAGGTGTCAAGGGCCAGAAGGCAGGTGATGATATCGGAGAATCCAAACCGGCCAAACACGCTTCCTCCTATGGTCGCTCCGTTGCGGAACTGAACTCCTACAATAGAACGGGTGCACGCTTTAAAAACGCCGTTAAAGCATTCGTTCAGCCCTTTATGGGTTTCCAGCTGGCGCAGGGTACACATGGCGCCTATGGAAAACTCATCTTCCCTTTCCTCAATCCCGTCAAGCCCCAGCTCGGATAAGTCCACCAGCGTCATCTTCACCCGGTTCTGTACCTTCAGCCACATCATGCCTCCGCCTATGACACTGCTCTTCTTCTGATTCAGCGCAAAGGCCTCCTCCAGGTTTTCTGCTTTTACATAATTTTTAAATCGAATCATTGGAACTGTCCTCCTGGCTCCCAAGCTCTCATCGTTGTCTGCTAGCCGGTTTTCCCTTAGCTATCAGTAAAACACTATTTATTAATTAGTGCGTCTTATAAATACTGTGTTATATATTAGAAAAACCGAAAAGAGTATATCACACTCCTTCCGGTTTTGACAATGTATTTATGGGTTTTTTATTAAATTCGTCATAATTCAACAATAGATTCTCCTATCAAGGGATGAACATATTCCGGGCTGGCATCAAAACATTTCGAAAATCCTTCCACAGTTTCAGAAAAACCGATCCCATGGGCCTTAAGCTTTCCCATATCCATGGTCAGGTTTCTGGGATTTTTCCCGGCCCCTGTTTCATCCGGAATCACAAAATTCCCTCTGTTTCCGCTTTTATCAAGCATCTGAAAGACCCTGCTTCCTATTTCATAGACGGAAAGGGTGCTTTCACTGCCAAAATTTTAGATTCCGCCA
>DJBG01000182.1 GCA_002429965.1 Hungatella sp. UBA5982 | reverse complement strand
TATAAGCTGATATGAAAAAGGAGGTCTATGAAGGGTGGCAATTTTTAGTATTATAAATTTAATCATTCTACTCTTATGTATTTCTGGTGTAGGAGTAGGTATATACGTGTTATATTTAGTTATAAAAGCATTAAAAATATACATTAAAAAGAATTCTTGATATTTTTACAGAAATCATATTTTAAACAAGTAATAAGAGTATCGGCTATTCACATTTAGCTGGTACTTTTTATTTGTATCTAAATATATTTAGCTATTATAATTAGTAAACCAGTCCCTTACCGGGGCTATTTAGCGCATTAAATACCGTTTTAATTCAGATGGGTATGCGCTTACTAGCTGCCAGACCATTAATGGAAAGGATTATTACTTCGAGCCCGGAGCCGGCATGATCTGGAGTGGGCGCTATATGTGTCAGACCAGGCAGGACCTGGAGGGGTCCAGCCCTCATATTTTTTCCTCTTCTGCCATATCCTTTAACATGCATATCAGCCCAGCACCGATGTCGGGACACCCCAATTTTAGACAGCCAATCTCATTTTGTCTATTACATGGTTGCTGCTGTCAGTAATAGCAAGGAGACTTAACTGTGAAAAAGATTTTGGATAATAATTATTTTGATTTTATCTTAACCAACCCAGTAATTTCAGCTCCCGGCAATGATAACATCACCTATTTGAACAACCGGCATTCATTGCTGCATATCCCGACTGCCGAAACAAACATTTGTGAATTGGCAAGGTATCCCGTTCACACCTTTCCATCCTTATTTACTCTCAATTCTACGGTCAATCTCGAACAGACTGGTGTTGGGGAGGTACAGCGGAATCCTGCCTTAGCCCTGTTCGGACAGGGCGTAATTGTTGTAATCATTGATACAGGTATTGATTACCAGCATCCTGCTTTCCGCAACAGTGACGGGTCGACCCGAATCCTCACCATATGGGACCAGACTCAGCAGGAGGGAACTCCTCCCGATACGTTTACCTTTGGTACGGAATACAGCCGGGAGACAATCAATACCGCATTGAATTCTGAAGACCCTTTATCCGTTGTACCATCAACAGACACTAACGAGCACGGAACGGCCATTGCAAGCGTTATCGCCGGTACACCCAACGTACTGGAGGGCTTTAGCGGAGTAGTACCACAAGCTGATCTGGTGATCGTAAAACTGAAGGAAGCAAAACAGAATCTAAAGAGTTTCTATTTTGTTCCCGATGATGCTTTATGCTTTCAGGAATCCGATCTTATGCTTGGCTTTCGTTATTCCCTTACCATTCAGGAAAGGTTTAACCGCCCTGTGGTTACCTGCTTCGCTGTAGGAAGCAACCAGGGAGGCCATGATGGGAGAAGTCCCTTAAGCGGTTACCTAAATGACCTTGTATTGCAGCCAGGTATCGGCATATCCGTATCTGCCGGCAACGAGGGAAACAGTCAAAGACATTATTTTAATTCCACCCCAATAGAGCCTTTTTACAATGACGTTGAATTAAGAATAGGGGAAAATGATAAAATGTTTGCCATGGAAATTTGGTCACATTCTCTGGGACGGGTTTCCATTGACATATCCTCACCAAACAGAGAATCAACACAACAGATTTATCCTGCGATCGGCGATTGCAGAATATTCAACTTTTTGTTCACCCCTACGACCCTTTATGTCAACAACTATATGTTTGATGAGGAGACTGGAGACCAGATGATCCTGGTGCGTTTTGAAAACACCACTCCCGGAATTTGGCGTATACGGATCAGGAGTGTTGAAAATGAGCCCTTAGCCTTTCATGCCTGGCTTCCTGCAGACAATCTCATATCCAACCAGACCTTTTTTCTTAACTCCACTCCGGATACCACCATTACTTCGCCTGGAAACGGCATTCGCCAGCTGACTGTGACTGCCTATAATCAGATTAATAATTCAATTCTTGGTGAATCAAGCAGGGGTTATACAAGAATGGGCTTTGTCAAACCGGATATTGCCGCTCCTGGTTACCAGCTCACCTGTGCGGTTCCCGGAGGCGGATATGGTTCCGTAACAGGAACAGGAGCTGCTGCTGCCCATGCAGCAGGCATCATTTCCATGGTTTTTGAGTGGGCCATTGTCAGGGAACATTACAGCACTATGAACGGCCTCGATGTCAGCAGGCTGATGATGAGAGGGGCTACGCGGCCCAGCTCATACACCTTTCCGAATAACATATGGGGATACGGCCAGGTGAATGTGACCAGTTTATTCAGGCAGCTTACCAGTATTTAATGAAATTGGGTTACAATTGTCTCTAAAACTAAATTTCTGCCATATATCCAGAATATTACATAAAATGAGCTTTACAATTGTTATATAATTTTCTGGGAGGTGATAGTATGAGACACTGGAATAAGAAATACGAAAAAAGTTTGGAGAAAGAATTCAACCGGTTAGAGGCTGCCAGCAGGGAGGTAATCCCCCCTTCTGCTCCTCCCGGTGAATTCGAAAACATCATGGCCGAAATGGAACGCAGAGGAATCGAACCCAAGATCAGAAAAGAACTGAAAAAAAGGAAATAGGCGGGNNAAAAAAAAAAAAAAAGAGGAGAAAAAAAAAAAAAAAAAAAAAAAAAAATAGGGGGAAACCAAAAAACAAAAAAAAAAAAAAAAACGAAAAAAAAAAAAAAAAACGGGCCGGGTTTCCAAAAACCCGCCATTTTTGATCAATGCGTCATATGATAAGGGCCCGGGCATATCCCAGACCCCTGTCACCAACGGCTTTCCCTTATTCTGTCTTACCTGATTGCTTAATCAGCTGATCAACGTACGTACTCAGCCCGGCAGCCAGGATTCCCTGAGTAATTGCGGTAAATGCAGCCGTAGCGATCTGCTGGATGGTATGCACCTCACACATGGAGATTACATAAACACCGCATAAAACAATGCCAACTGCTCCGTTAATCATCGGAATATATTTATCTTTAATCGTCTGGCTTTGCTTGATCCACTGCCCCAGCAGGTAAAGGACCACTGCCACTACGACCAGTTCTGGTTTCACATAATTTATGATCTCTTCCATAATAATCCTTTTCTTTCCCAATTCATGAATTCAGACTGATAATAATCACCTGATCTAATTGATGCTTTATTTTCCTCAAACGTTCCTCTTCTCCTTCCGGATACATGGCTGCTCCATCACAGAAAAGACCTTCAGACTGTCGGAGAAAATTCCCTGGTCTGAAGGTCTTGCTCTTAAATTGTTGTCAGCTGCCTGAACATATTTTGCGCATCCAGCTGCCCATATCCCCATACATTGTTTGGATAAATATACGACGATCCCCGCTTTGCCCCGCGTATCATCAGACGGTTGACCTGATAACCGGTAACAGCCGTATAGTTTCCTTTATTGTAAGCCCATTCCATAACCATGGCCGCGATTCCCGCCGCATGGGCGGCCGCAGCTCCGGTACCGGTAGCGGTCCCATATTGAAAGTCAGGCAGCGCACAGGGCAACAGGTAGCCGGGCGCACCTACATCAGGTTTTACCAGCCCCATTCTGGTATATCCTCTGCTGGATTCATTAAGAATATTTCCATCCAGAGTATTATATGCCGTAACAGTCAGAGGATGTATGGCATCCCCCTGGGCGGTTATGGTCGTATCCGGATTGGAGTCCAGGAAAAAGGTCTCATTTGATATCAGATTTCCAGAAGGCAGCCAGGCATGGAAGGAAAAAGATTCATTCTCAGTGCTGCCAACTCTAAAATACCAGGTTCCGCTGGCTATATTCTGAAAACGCACCAGAATCAGCTGGTCTCCGGTTTCTTCTTCAAAAATAATATTATTCACCCAGACAACGCTTTCTACGGATTGAAAAACAATTTTTTGGCATTCTCCAAAAGTGGGATAAATGATCCGTGATGTCTCCCAGGTGGGAGTGGTGATCTCTATAAAAAGTCTGGAAGGTATGTACGGCCAGATTTCCATGGATAATCCCTTATCATTAGTTCCTACGTTTAACCGGAAACTGTTTACATAAGGTGCTGACTGAGTGCTGTTGAAATAATGCCTTCTGCTGTTTCCTTCGTTTCCGGCAGCAACGACCACACCGATTTTAGGCTGCTGTACCAGATAATCCAGATAGATGCTGGAGGCTCCCCTTCCGTCGTGTCCTCCCTGACTGCTTCCAAGGGCAATGCATATTATAAGAGGCCGGTTCAACCTTTGGGCGGTAGTAACCAGATACCTGATTCCTAGGATGATGTCAGATTCCTGATAGCACAAAGCGCTTTCCGGGACAAAGAACAGATTTTTTAAGTTTTCTTTTGCTGTTTTTAGCTTCACTACCAAAAGATCCGCATCAGGAACAACACCGCTGAAGTTATAATCATCATTAGGCCGACCGGCAATGATGCTTGCAATGGCAGTTCCGTGACGTATCGTATCAACCGTGGGAACAATTGCAAAAGGATTTTCAGATATTAATGCAAAATTAATCAGTTCTCTGGTATATTCAGCTCCAAAGGTGAAACCTCTTGGAGGCGTACTTCCCACCTGGGTCTGATCCCATATGGATAGAATTCTGGTTGTTCTGTCATTAAACTTGAATGCCGGATGGCGGTAATCAATACCGGTATCCACAATACCGATGATTACCCCTCTCCCAATCAGACCAAGGCCAGGAGTTCTCTGGACAGCTCCAATGCCGGATTTCTCAATGCTGACCGATGACTCCAGGGTATATAATGCCGGAAAGGAATGATAAGGATTTACACCAAGATCACAGGCATCCATCTGATCCTTTGTTATATGCAGCAGGGAATTCATTTCATTCAGCATAGTAATGTTATCACCAGTATTATAGGTTGGAACCAAGGCATTACTTATGATCAGATCATAATACCGATTATCCAGTATTTTTTCCATTTTGCGGCCTCCTGCCTGTTTCAAATGAAGCATATGATATATTTTATGCAGCAAGGTTTCCAATATGAGCAGAAGAATCAGCCACAATCCAGAGAATAAAATGGCAATAGGGAAGTAACACGGATATTTATATTCTATATAGATAATTATGATATATTCACAAAATATTAACAGATTATCTATAAAGAATTACTTATTTCCCTTTACTTAATCGATTATTTGCGATATAATTTATATAACTCTTCTTAGGAGTGCCGTATTTCCCCAATCCTGCGGTGCTCCATTTTTTTATTCTCTCCTTTCACAATTTCTTCACATTTCCATCAAATTCTCAACACATTTCCACCGTATATTAATACCTGTAAACAGGCCAGAGAGACCTTTCATATACATTTTTTTCATACTTAGCCGACAGGACTCCCCTCCTGCCGGCTTCCTCTATTTCCTGAAGTATAAAACCTGTCTATTCTATTAAACCACCGGATTCCTTTTGACCGTACCATTCTGTTCCAGGGAAGGGTCCTGTGCACCGTTATCTTCCGAAGATCCACTGTCTTCTCCTACCGGCAAAGTTTCCTCGAATGCCTCCTCTCCAGTTTGATCCTGGTCATCATCCAGCTCAGTTTCCTCAGCTGGGGTCTCTTCTGTCAGATTTTCTTCCGGATCTCTCTCTTCCGGACCTTCCTCTGCAGGACTTTCCTCTGTCAGATTTTCTTCTTCAGACTTTTCTTCTTCAGACTTTTCTTCTTCGTTTTCTCCGTCCGTATTTACTTCTGAAGGCTTATTTTCTTCTTCTATTTCAGGATTCTCTGCTGCTTCTGCAACTGGTTTCTCCAGAATTAATTCCATTGCTTCCATATCCATATGATTTTGGCCTTCCGGAACTGTTACCGTTATTTCATATGGCGCATAATTGGAATACCCTGTATGGAGCATTCTTATGGAATGTTCTCCTGAAGTAAATTTCTTTGCTAAAATAGTCAGGCTGTACGGCGAACTATACGTATTCAGACTATAATCCGTATCACGGACCAGCTTCTCACCATCCAGATAAACCGTGTTGTAGGAGCTATAAAAATAGCCGAACGTATCAGTGGAAAACTGCAGATCGCCATTTTCCAGCCACTCCTCTTCTATTTCCGGCGCTTTCTGGTACGGGCTGAAGGTGAGGCTGCAGGAACGGTAACCCGGCACTGAAATTGTTACGGTATAGCTATAGGAATATGACAATGAATCCTTTAAATCAATCGTTATCTGATCTGCAGAGCCTCTGGTAAATCCTGTAATCGTCTGACTGGAGGAAGAACGCTTTACGGAAATGTGGGACTGGTTCAGAGAATCCCACCATTCCTGGTCCTCATCAGCTACATTCAGAACAATTGCTTTTTCCTTATCTAATGAACTTCCTGTTTCTATTTCCAGATTTGGTGCTGATTTAGCTGCAATATACCGGTCAAAGCTCATTTCCACCTTTTGGTAGGCATCATTATATAAAACCAGATGGTTTTTTTCTTCCGTAAGCAGCACAGCGGGAATATAAATCATTTTATTTCCGCTTGTCGTATATCCTGTACCTTTCACCAGTTCGGTTCCATTTAAGGATACGGTTATCTTGTCATAAAAATAAGAATCGCTGGCTGACAGTTCCAGGCGCCCTTCGTCATAATTTACAGTTCCTGTGACCGCAACTGTATTCAGGATCTTCGCTTCCGTCTGAGCCGTCCGGTAGCCATCTGCTTTTACCGTAATCGTATAAGTACCGGTATAAGAAAAATTACTGGAACTTAAAATTAGTTCATTCCCGTTTTTCGTATAATCGGCCGCGCTTCCGGAAGAGCCGGAGGAGCTTGCCACAGTTACTGAACGGATCTTNNGCCATTTGCCTGCCTCTCCTGATACCTGCACTGTTACATCGCTTCCTTTTGGTACGGCTTCTGCCTTGAGTACCGGAGCTTCCAAAGGAGCTGCCAGTTCTGCAGGAGCTGTTCCTTCCAATACATTCAAAGCATAAGAAGATGCATAAAGCTCGATTTTATATAACTTTCCAGCAATAAAGTTATGGGCAAAAATTTCAATCCCATGATCATAGGAGGCCGTATAATCGGCGCTTTCTCCTTTTTTTAACTCCGTTCCATTTAAAATCCCCTTTGTCACGTAGGAACTTAAGTAAGTGGCATTGGAAGAACTGGTAAGATTCAGGCTGTAATTTTCTAAGTTCCATTGCTGCGTCACAGCAGGCGCCGCTTTTACAGGAGTAAAGGTTATGGTTACTATGTCATATCCAGGTACAACGAACTGCATGGTATAATTGTTGTACGAAGACATTGCAGTCTTTTTCGCAGTGACCGTAAAGCTGCTTCCCTCTTTTGTAAGAGAAAGATCGGATACGCTTCCATATGATGAATATGACAGCTTAAGATGGCCGGCCTCCAAGTCCTGGAACCACTGCATCTCTTCGCTTCCCTCCTGGTAAGAACCGATATCAAACACCATAGAGAAAGAGCCGTCTATAACTTCTTTCGCCGTAACCGATGGTGCTTTCTTAGGCGTGATAAACGCTGACGGGGACTCGATCTCAAAGCTGGTATTCTCATACCCGTCTGCCTGAACTTCAAAGGTATTTTTCCCGTTTACCAGATAGCGGTAGGAAATATAAAGACTATTGATATCGCTTGAAAAACTGCCGGATTCCAGCCGGTTTCCATTAACGGTGACTGTTTTTACTCTATCTGTATAGTAAGTAAAATCTGCTTTTNNTTGCCTCCACTCCCAGGGTTATGGCTTTCCCGTCTGCAGACAAGGTATTATTTTCCTGATAGTAGTGGGTTTTGGTTGCACTGTAAGGAATCTCAATTTCAGTAATGGAACGATACCACGATTCATTTTCATCACTGAGCTGTATAACCGCACTCTTTCCTTTCAAAGATGGGGCAATGGTCAGCTCAGGCGGATTGGTATTGTCTGTTTTTCCTGTTAAAAGTTCTACTTTTGTTCCGTAGCCGCCTTTGTCTGTTAAATACTTCACATATCTGGGCAGCTCCCCAGCTTTCTTCCAATTTCTTGTTTTAAGGTCTTTCGCCTCTGTACTTAAGGTCAAGTCCTCATTTAACGCAGTTAATTTCTCCGAGGGTTCCCATTTAGACAGAAAGGCCTCTACAGACGAGGTTTCAATTCTTAGAATATCTGCAATTATATTATTGGCTGCCAAATCAAACAATACAGCAATTGTGGCTGTCTCTTCCCTTCCCTCCAGACTGGCAGGGGGTGCGGTAGTAGCACTTGCGACCGCATCCGAAGCAAAGCTCTTAAGACCGGCCGTGGTCCGGTTATCTTCCTCTATCAGGATATCGCTTTCTTTCTCTTCCAGGCTTTGGCTCTGCACTTCATCCAGACCCTGGGCCTGCACGGTATCTACCGTAGTTGCAGAGGGTTTTATGAAGAGAGTATCGCCCTGCCGGATAAATTTTACATACTGGGTCAAAGGAATGGTTGCCTTTGTAAGCACCAAATAGGGTATATCCGATGGAAGGGAAAAGTTCGCTTCAACAAGCTCTTTCTCCGTTGCGGTACTCTTTCCCGGCTCCCTCAGCGCAACAACAGATACTGTCCACTTCCCGGAGGTTATGGCCAGTGTATGGGTATTTTCATCCGGCAAAGGTATTTTTACCGTCCTTCCTGAAGTTGTCACAGGGGTAACGGATGATGTGGCATCTTTTCCTGCTATGGAAAAACGGAACTCCTCCAGTCCCTCTGCCTGATCGGAAAAAGATATTACGGCATAGGGTAGCCCCAGAACAGATATGATCCCGGTTTGCTCCAGAATAACAGGGTTTTTGTTTTCCCAGGGATTTTCACCGCCCTCCGTTCCATTATTTCCGGAATTCTCATTTCCGCTGTTTCCTTCCTCCGGTTGATTGTTTCCGTTTTCCCCTGTATTGTTATTCCAGGAGGTTTTGTCGTCAGAACTGCTGTCCTCGTAGGAATTCCGGGATGACTTTCCGTTCCAGGCCCCGCTGCCGTCCACATAGTATCCATCGGGCGTGAAACCATTTACCAGAGCTTCTCCTGACTGCTTGTTAAGATAATACCACTTTCCATTGATCTCCTTCCAGCCGGAAGCCATAGAACCGTCCGTCTCCATGTAATACCACTTTCCATTGATCTNNCCTGCCATCTTCCAGAATATAGCGCCACTTGTCTCCATTTTGCCTCCATTCCCCCGCAAAAGGCTGGATAGTAAACACCAGGTTCATGGCCGTAAGAGCCGCCAGTAATTTAACCTTATTTCTATTTCTCATAGATTCCTCCTTGCATATGATTGAGGTTAGCCATAACTAACTAATGTATTATAAAATATTCCCAACCGGTGGGCAAGCGGATAAACGAGAAAAATCTTCAACTAATGTCCAGTGATAATTTATCACCATTAAAAAAAGCAGGAAACCGCAAAGCGGTTTTCCTGCCTGGAAATCAGTTTTAACCCTTAATTCCTGTGGAAGCAATTCCTTCCACCAGATACTTCTGCATGGTTAAGAAAATTATAAAAATAGGAATCAGGGAAAAGGTTGCCATTGCAAACATTGCGCCCCAGTCTGAACCGGCTGTTGGGTCTGAGAACATTTTAAGCGCATAGCTGACCGGATATTTCAGAGGATCGCTTAAGAAAAGCAGAGCCGTCATGAAANNCATCTCCACATAAAGGAGAAAATAGCACTCGTCACCAGAGACGGTTTAATGAGAGGAAGGATGATCCTTATGAATATGGAGTATATGGTGCATCCATCCATTCTGGCAGCCTCATCTAAATCCATGGGAATTCCCTTTATAAACTGTACATTTAAGAAAATGAAAAAGCCCTGACCAAAAAACTGAGGTACAATGATGGGAAGATAGCTTCCCACCCATCCCAATTTGTTAAAAATGATATACTGGGGAATCATGATGATCTGGAACGGAAGCATCATGGCAAGCAGCATACATGCGAACCAGAAGTTTTTAAACTTAAAATCAATACGGGCAAATCCATAGCCTATAATGGCGGATGAAACGACCGCCCCAACAGTGGAAAGGCCTGCAATAATAAATGAATTCTTAAAAAACGTTCCAAAACCATAACCGGCAAAGCCCTGCCAGCCTACGCGGTAATTTTCAAAGGAAAATTTATCAGGCAGCAGTTTTGCAGCAGTCCGGAATATTTCATTGGAGTTTTTAAAGGAACTCATCACCATCCACAAAAGCGGATATATCATAACACATGCCAGCAAAAAGGTGAACACATGATAAACCACTGTGGTGGCTATTTTTCTTTCTTTATATCCTGTTTTCATATTTTATCACCCTTCTGATTCATAATGTACCCATTTCTTCTGTGTCTTGAAAAGTATAAGGGTCAAGAGTCCAACTACGAACACCATGAACCATGCCATTGCACAGCCGTAGCCCAGCTTATTATACGTAAAGGAATTCTGGTACATGTATACTGTATAAAACAGTGTGGTATCCTTTGGTTTTCCCTGGGTGATAATATAGCTTTGGGTAAACGCCATAAAGCCGTTAATCAGCTGGTTAATGAGGTTAAAGAAAATAGTTGGTGTCAGCATTGGAATCGTAATCTTAAAGAAACGCTGAATGCCATTTGCGCCATCGACGGTAGCCGCCTCGTAAAGACTTATGGGAATCTGCTTTAACCCGGATAAAAATATGAGCATGGAAGAACCAAACTGCCAGACAGCAAGGATAATCAGGGTCCAGATCGCGGTATCCGCTCTGCCCAGCCATGCGATGTCGGAAGGAAGTCCAATGATCTTTGAAATTGCGTTTATTACACCATCACTGGCAAACAGCCGCTTCCAGAGAATCGCCACAGCCACGCTGGAGCCGATAATGGAAGGGAGATAATAAACAGCTCTGTAAAAACCGGACAATCTGCTGGTTTTTACAAGCAGCATAGCTACAAGCAGAGCCATGAGAAGCCGGAGGGGAACCGAAAACAGAACATAGTACATGGTCACGCCAAATACCTTCCAAAACTTTGGATCCGCTGTAAACATGGCCTTGTAATTTTCCAGACCTATAAAAACCGGTGATTTTAAAATATTATATCTGGTAAACGAAAACCCTAAAGAAAAAATCATTGGAACGGCTAAAAAGGCAAGAAAGCCTATGATGAAGGGCAGGATAAATACATATCCTGCAACCTTCGGTGTGTTCATGATCTGTGAAAATGATTTTTTTCTTTGGGGGATCATTTGATTGTTCTTCATCTTATTCCCTCCAGACTGTTCTGTCACTATTTCGCAGCTTCTTCCAAAATCTTCTTTGCTTCAGGAACAAAGCTGGCTGCCGCTTCCTCAGCGGTTGTATCGCCATAACGGATTGCTTCTACCACACTCTTAGTCAATGCCTCCACTTCGCCCTTGCCGGCTGGATCCGGAGCATCAATCGGAACTGCAATCTCTGAAACCTTTGCAACATAGTCAAATACCTTCTGGGCAACAGCATCTACCTTTGGTTTAATTGCATCCGCTACCTCAGTATTAATCGGGATTCCTCTTTCTGCCATAAGGATTTCATTACATTCCACGCTGTTGGTGAACCAGTCAATGAACTTTGCAGCTTCCTCTTTGTTCTTGGAAGTTTCAGCAATAGAGAAGAATTGGCTTGGCTTTAAATACATATTCTGTGTACCGTTTGTCAGAATCGGGTTCATAGTTACTTCTAACTCTCTTCCGGCTGCGTTTGAAAGGCTGATAAACTGATTGGAATATGGGAAGTCATTCCATGTGGTTTCATCCACAATCGGCTTTGTTTCAATGTTATCCGGGTTCTTTTCAACCAGAATATCTGGTGCAATGGAAAATTCTGCTTTCTGGAATTTCTCCACATTTGCGAAATGTATCTTTGTAGAATCTTCTTTGCCTGCAATTAACTCATCGAATATATGGGAATCATTGGTTCTTGCCGTCATCTGCAGCATATTGATCCAGCCGTCATATACGGTCTTTACGCCTGTTTTCTCGTAAATGGTTTTGGATATATCATATAATTCATCAAAGGTCATCTGCTCTGGAATGGTCACTCCGGCCTTTTCTACAATAGCCTTATCATAAACCATCAGAGGAGCATTGCTTCCAAGGCTGAGAGCATAGCATTTTCCATCGATAGAACCGCTCTCAATGATGCTTGAAGGAATCTTTGAAGTATCAATGACGCCGGCGGATATGAATTCGGATAAATCAGCCAGCTGTCCGCTCTTCTGGTACTGGTTTAAGTAGGAATAGTCCATCTGGATGATATCCGGTAAGTTGCCGCCGGCTGCCATAGCAGAAAGCTTGTCCCAGTAACCGCCCCAGTCAGTAAACTCAACTTTGATCTCCACATTTGGATTTTTACTCATGTATAAATCCGCAGCTTTTTTTGTTACGTCATTTCTGGTCTGATTGCCCCACCAGCAAATGTTAAGGGATACTTTATCCCCTGATGCTGTCTTTGCGCCGTCATCTGCCTTTGTAGTTGACGCCTCTGTTGCAGCAGCCGCTGTCGTTGTGGAATCCACTTTTTCTGTCTTGGAACCACAGCCGGCTAAAGATGTTGCTGCAATCAATGCAGCAAGTGATGTTGCTAGTAATCTCTTTCTCACTTGTAAAACCTCCCTTTTAATTTTTTTGTGATATCCACATTTTATGGCAAATATGCACAACGGTAAAGTTAAAATATGGCTTTTTATGATTAAAAAAACGGCTTTCTGTAATATTAGGCTGTTTTGCAATTTCTTTTTTTGTATTTTTACTATATAATACGATTACTTAGGAAAGGATATGTGATTATGAAGCGATGTACGTTCTGGCTTAACAACCTGTCATTATACAAAAAAATACTGACCATTTTCCTTCTGGCCCTGCTGGCGGTCTGTATTACCTTCCTTATCAGCATCAGGATTCTCACATCCCGCTATAATGAGGAGCTGTACCGCACCAATGCCAATTCCTTAAATCATGTAACAACATATCTGGAATCGGAAATACAGCTGATCCAAAGCATATCATACAGCATGATCGGTGACCCAATCCTTCAGGATAATCTGGTGTTTTTGGCTGAGAAACCTTTCAGCAACCGCCGGGCCCAGGCGCGTCAGGATATTTACCAGCAGCTTTATTCCTATGTTTACCGCAGCAAATATATAAAATCCATTAACATTATCCTGACTGACGGAACGAATATCTGTATGGGAAGCTCTGACGAAATCCTTAAATTCAACCTAAAGGAGCTTGACAAAACAACCGGTGACCTAAAGGGAAAAGCCACCTGGGCTCCGGGCATAGAACCGGGAGACGATACGGTATGCGCCAGACAGATATTAAAGCTGAAATATTTAAGCCTAAAAAAGCTGGCTGGGCTCTACATTACGGTGAATATGGAGCGAATGATTGAGGACGGCTTAAAAAGTGCCGGGAGCCTTGTGGAAAACTCCAATTTCATCCTGATGTCAGGGGATAAGAGGATTTACCCTGCAACCGCCTTTCACGATGCGTACTGTGCGGAAATCATTGCGGGCAACAAGCAGCAGGAAAACGCCTACCTCATTTCCACATTGGACAATAAAAAGGAATTTATCATTTCCGGCCATGTTCCCTTTGTGGGCTGGGATTATATTTATTTCAGGGATTACGATCCGCTTTTTTACAGGATTCAGCTTGTGAGCCTTCAGATCATTATATTTACCGTCTTTATCATATTTATCACCGCGACCTATGTCAACCTGATTTTCCGCCATATCTTCCGCCACCTGGACTATTTGATTGAAAAGATCCAGAAGTTCGGCAGCGGGGAGTCCCTGGCCTGCGATGTAAAATGCTATGACTATGCAAACCGCCAGGACGAAATCGGCCAGCTTCACCGGAGCTTTGATGAAATGACCCACAGCGTCAAGGTCCTGCGGGATGAAAATTATGACAAGCAGCTTCTGCTACGGGATTCCACAATTAAGATGCTCCAGCAGCAGATCAATCCTCACTTTTTATATAATACCCTGGATACGATCAACTGGATGGCGCAGAAATACGGAGCCGAAGACATCTCTGTTATGGTACGTTCCCTTGGAAATCTGTTCCGGGCTTCCATTGCCGGACAAAAAGACATCATCCCCCTCGAAGATGAGCTGGAAGTGCTTGATAATTATATCCGCATTCAGGAAATACGTTTTAAGGACCGGCTGCACTTTGAACTTAAGATCCCTAAGAACATTTCCCATATTTTCGTTCCAAAGCTCTGTATTCAGCCCCTGGTTGAAAACGCCTTAAAGCATGCCATGGAGGATACGGATGAGATGTGCATGATACAGGTGGTCATCGAGGAAATGGAGAAGGAATATGAGATCCGGGTGTCTAANNCGGCTCCCGGTTTGAATCGGATCTTTTAGAAAAGATCAGGCACAAAGAGATCAAGCCTCAAGGCTCCGGTGTGGGCCTGACCAATATTCATTCCCGGTTAAAACTGCTCTATGGGGATCATTATGGCCTGAAATTTTATAACGAAAGAGATATGGCAGTGGTAATGCTGTCCATTCCTAAGGAGAAGGAGATTTGATATGCTGAGACTGATGATAGTAGATGATGAACAGATTATAAGAGAGGCCATTTCCCAAATGATCGACTATGAGTCCATCGGCTATGAACTCATCGCCACTGCGAAAAACGGAATGGAGGCCTACGATATCATCTGTGATGATTATCCGGATGTGGTGATTACTGATATCCGAATGCCCATCCTAAACGGCCTGGACTTAATTGAACGTTCCATAAAATCGGATTCCAATATCACCTTTATCCTTCTTTCCGGCTACAATGATTTTGAATATGCCAAACAGGCCATGAAATACGGGGTCCGGGATTATCTTTTAAAACCAACCGATAAAAATGAGCTGATCGAATCTCTGGTTTCCATAAGAAAGGAACGCCTTGAGGAAGAGGAAAGCAGGAAAATGCAGCAGCAGGATTTCTTAAGAAGCCTTCATTTTCCCCTGGAACAGAGCTTTATTATGGAGGCACTGGAGCACCAGGATTCCTTTCCAGCCGTATTCCGCAAATACCAGAGCCTTTTATCCCTTCCGAAGAACTGCATTTATGCCTGCATCTGTTCCTTTGTGGAAGAAAGCTATTTAAAAAGCTTTATCTGCGACGTCAGAAAGCTTTTAGAAGCTTCCAAGGTTCCTTTGCAGTTTTCCATACTTTATGTAAAAAACACTGCGGTCCTTATATTCCCCGCCTTTACTCTGGCGATCCAGGAACGGATCGAAAGTGCCATAACCAGGCTCCGGTATCCCGGTCAGTCCGTCACCTTTGAGGCGGAGTTCCTTCACAGGGATTCAGCGGAAAAGCTTTTTCAGGAAATCATTCAGAAGGTTTCCCGTTTTGAGCGAATTCTCCTCATCAGCGAAGGGGGAGAGGCCCATGAAATCAGAAACCACATTGCTTCCCCCTGGATGATCAGCAGGCTTGAGGATTCCATAACCTCTGCCGTGGATACCATACAGGCTGTGGAGCTCCTTGACTCTGTTTTTATGGACTCCATCCCATTAACAACTGCAAGAAATCTTGCACTAGGCCTATTCCTTCAGACCGGACCGGAACGGGAAAAGCTTCCCGTGGATGCTGCCTGTGATTTTTTCCGGCGTCTCTACTCCTGTGACACGGTGTCCGGGATCCGGGAGCTTCTTCGTGTGGTGCTGGTCCAGAAAGACAACTTATGCGGAGCTCATAAGGCGGGCTCCAACATCGCCCTTTTAAAAGCCTACATCAGGGAGCATTTATTCTCTGAAAATCTTTCCTTAAAATGGCTGGCTGAAAATTATCTTTTTGTAAGCGTCGGATATTTAAGCAAGCAGTTCGTAAAAGAAGAGGGGATGCGTTTTTCCGACTACTTAAACAAGGAGCGGATGGAGGAGGCTATCCGGCTGATGGCCTATTACCACAGCGATAACGTAAAACACATTGCCCGCCAGGTAGGGTTTGGCAGCAATCCCCAGTACTTCAGTCAGGTGTTCAAGCGGTATACCGGCTTTCCGCCGACCGAATATATAGAAAAGCTGAAAAACAAACTTTAAACAAACACGGAAAAGGAGAAAGAACAATGATTACTAACGACCAGCTATTAGAAAAGATCCATTTGGTTGTGGAGAAACTGATGAATCTTGGAGGATATGATTATAATAAAGACAAGAACGTCAGCAGCACTGACACAAAAAAAGGACTCATCCAAAGGGATTTCGGCATAGAGGAATGGGACTGGCCCCAGGGAGTCGGACTGTATGGCTTATATAGGCTCCAGGAATTTTACGGAGACGGCCGGTATCTCCCGTTCTTTGAAAAGTGGTACAGCGGCCATCAAAAGAAGGGCCTTCCTTCCAAGAACATCAATACCACCGCTCCATTTCTTCCCCTGTCCTTTTTATACGAAAGCCTTGACAATCCGGAGGAATTTTACAACTTGTGCGCTCAGAGGGCGGACTGGCTCATCAATGACCTTCCAAAAACCCCTGACAACGGATTCCAGCATGTGACCAGTGCCATCGGAAACCGGGATGGCGTAAGTCTAAATGACGGACAGATCTGGGTGGACACTCTGTTTATGTCCGTGCTTTTCTTAAACAGGATGGGATACATATCAGGGAACACCCTTTGGAAAGATGAAGCCCTTCATCAGTTCCTGGTTCACATCAAATATCTCTTTGACAAGCAGACCGGCCTTTTCCATCACGGCTTCAGCTTTGAGCGCATGGATAATTTCGGAGGCATCTTCTGGTGCAGAGGAAACTCCTGGTTTACCTACGGGATCATGGAATACTTAGATACCTGCGCAGAAGGATTAGATAAGGGGGTGAGGGCTTTCCTGACCGACACCTTCAAATCCCAGGCTTTAGCCCTTTTACGCCTTCAGTCCCCGTCCGGTTTGTGGAACACCGTTCTCACCGACGATTCCAGCTACGGCGAAGTCTCCGGCTCTGCAGCCATTGCCGCCGGGCTTTTAAGAGGAGTGAAGGCAGGGATTCTTGACGGTACCTACAAGGCTGCGGCTGACCGGGCCATTGAAGCCATCTGTGCCAATATTTCCGAAGATGGAACCGTGTTAAACGTATCGGCCGGGACCGGAATCGGCATGGATTCCGATCATTATAAGAACATTGCCCTCATGCCAATGGCCTATGGGCAGGCCCTTACCCTGACCGCTCTGTACGAGGCCCTGGATAAAGAATAACCTTCCGGCAACGCTGCCTGAAAAAGAAAAAAGGAACATGGCTCTGCTCTTGCCATGTTCCTTCTTTTTATGCCCTTCTATAAGCTACGTTAAGTACCGCTGCTTATGCCACCAGGCCCCTCCCCATCCTTTCTGTATCTTAACGGCGTCACATCCGTATGCTTTTTAAACACCCGTTCAAAATAGGTAATACTTTCAAATCCAAGGATTTCCGATATTTCCGTAATGGAATACCCGCTGTTTGCCAAAAGCTCTTTCGCCTTTCTCACTCTAGCCAGGTTCCGGTATTCATTTACGGAAAAACCGGTCACCTCCCGGAAGATTCTGCTTAAATAAGATTTGCTGATGAAGAAAGCCTCCGCCAGCTCCTCTAAGCTCTCTCCTGTCTCACAGTGAAGTGTTAAATATTCCGCCACCTCATGCACCTTTCCATGCTTTGCAGTCTGTACCGTCGGCGGCATCTCCTTAAGCACGGCTTTCTTCCTGCTGCGGTAGACCATCAATAAAATCTGGGAAAGCTTAAGCCTTACCATTATCTCATACCGCTCTCTCCGGTGGATCAGTTCCTCTGAAATCCCCAGCAAAAGTCCCTTCATTTCCTCCCATTCTCCCTGGGAAAGCCTGGCCACTCCATAATAATCTCCAAACAGCTTCTCAAGGGATGATACCCCTGCCTGCTTAAGCCATGGCTCCAAAACTCTCCCGCTTAACTGGAGAAGGATCCTGTCATGCCTCCTGCTTCCAGCCTGACTTGTCTTATGGACCTGTTCCCGGTTTACCAAAACGACATCCCCTGTTTTCACATAATAGGTTTCTTTCTCGATGAAATAGTAACGTTCTCCTTCCAGAAGAAAATAAAGCTCATAGGTATCATGAAAATGCTTCATGGTCATGGAATATTCCTGGTCCCGGACCACCTCATCAATGGTGATTCCCTCCATGCTTTCCGAAAATATTGTTTTTTCCATTCCTTCCTCCAAAATAGTAGCCAAAAGTATGATTTTATTAAAAAAAGCCCCAATTATATAAGATTTATAATACTATAATCCATTATAATATAACTTATCTGGACTTGCAACGCAAGTGAAGATAAAGGGCTGCTTAATAGCCCGTTCATCCGATTATCGAAAGTGCTCTTTACTTTCGATAATATGGAATATATAGTCCAAGAAACCGTTTACATAATATATTCTTTTAACAGGAGGAAACCCTTATGAACTATGCAAACAATAAAGTCAGCGATATAAATATCGCCTATATCGGAGGCGGCTCCAGAGGCTGGGCCTGGACCTTTATGACGGATCTTTCCATGGACGATTCCTTAAGCGGAACCATCCGTTTATATGACATCGATGAGGCAGCCGCAAAAAGTAATGAAATCATCGGCAACAAGCTGACAACCAGAGAGGAGGCCACTGGAAAATGGAATTACGTCACAGCATCATCCTTAGAAGAAGCTCTGACGGGCTGTGACTTTGCAGTCATCTCCATTCTCCCGGGAACCTTTGATGAGATGGATTCCGACGTCCATCTTCCTGAGAGGCTTGGCATCTACCAGTCCGTAGGTGATACCGCCGGTCCCGGAGGAATGGTCCGTGCCCTCCGCACCATCCCCATGTTTGTGACCATTGCAGAAGCCGTAAAAGAATATTCACCAAATGCCTGGATCATCAACTACACGAATCCAATGTCCCTGTGCGTTAAGACTCTTTACCACGTATTCCCCCAAATCAAGGCTTTCGGCTGCTGCCATGAAGTATTCGGCACACAGAAGGTTTTAAAGGGAATCTGTGAGGAAACCTTTGGATTTGAAAACGTTGACCGCCGGGACATCAATGTAAACGTACTGGGAATCAATCATTTCACCTGGTTTGACCAGGCTTCCTACAAGGGCATCGACTTATTCCCTGTTTACCGTGATTATATTGACGCCCACTATGAGGAAGGTTACAATGAGCCGGATAAGAACTGGGCAAATAACAGCTTTGAATGCACTCACAGAGTAAAGTTTGATCTCTTCCGCCGCTTTGGCCTGATCGCCGCTGCCGGCGACCGCCACCTTGCGGAATTCATGCCTGGAAGCGATTACTTAAAAGACCCGGAAACCGTAAAGAGCTGGAAATTTGGTCTCACTACCGTTGCCTGGAGAAAAGAGGATTTAAAAAACCGTTTAGCCAAGAGCCACCGTCTTGCAGG
Source organism: Hungatella sp. UBA5982 (assembly GCA_002429965.1). GTDB lineage: Bacteria > Bacillota > Clostridia > Lachnospirales > Lachnospiraceae > Lacrimispora. The sequence continues at coordinate 3,569 of DJBG01000182.1, read as the reverse complement.
GGGCGAAGAAGAAATTGAACTGAAAGCATCAGGAGAAGAAGGAATCCTTCTCATCAAAGCCCTGTGCGGTCTTGAAAAAACTGTGAGCAATGTCAATATCCCCAATTCTTTCTTACAGATTCCAAACCTGCCGGCAGAATCCGTTGTTGAAACCAACGCCCTGTTCAGCCGGGACAGCATTAAACCGGTGGTTGCAGGCTCCATACCAGAAAGCGTCCTTGAACTGATCAAGCCCCATGTTGCCAACCATCAGCGCATCCTGGAAGCTGCCCTCACTTATGACCGCTCCCTGGTGTACGAAGCCTTCTTAAACGATCCTCTGGTAAAAGACCGGGCCGGGAAAGAAGAAATCAAAAAGCTGGCAGACGACATGATCGAAAACACTCTGGCTTATCTGCCAAAAGGCTGGAAATAGTACGATAAAAAATAAGGTGCTGCTGCAAAATGGATAGATTCTTCCTTTTGCAGCAGCACCTTAATCGTTTATTTATCCAGAAATTTCAGGGTGAAATGTGCTTCCCCCTGTTCATCGATCTCCATTATCATATAGGAGGGTTTTCTCCCTTCCTGCCTGGGATAGGAAAGACTGCCCGGATTTAAGATCGTAATCCCATTATGTACCTCGTAAAAGGGCCTGTGGGTATGCCCGTACATGGCGATATCAAGACCTCTATCCGCCGCCTCCTGCTCCAGCCGCTCAACTCCAAGGGATACGTTATAATAATGACCATGGGTCAGCAAAGCCCGGTACTTCCCTATTTTCACTTCCCTTTCCCGTTCCTGATCCGAGAAAAAATCATTGTTGCCAAGTACCATCTGAAGTTCACAGCCTGCAGGAATCCAGCCGGCTATTTTATCTTCGCTGCCTTCCGAATCCCCCAGGTGAATCAGCATGTCCAGGGGGCCGATCTCAGCAATGATCTTATGAAAACTCTCATCTTTGCGGTGCGTATCACTGACAATCAGTATTTTCATTATTCTCCCCTCCTGTAAAATTTTCTTTAAGCTGACCTTTCATGGCCTCAAGAGCCTTTCCGCGGTGGCTGATTTTATTCTTCTGTTCCATGGTAAGCTGTGCACTGGTCACTCCGAATTCCGGTATATAGAGGATGGGATCATAGCCAAAGCCGCCCTGTCCGGCAGGCCGGTCAGCCAGAAGCCCTTCCATGGACTCTTCCGTATGGAGTACCTGTCCATCCGGCAGCACTGCAGCAATATTGCATACAAAACGTGCGCTTCTTTCCCCGCCCTTTGCATTGGCCGCTCTGTCAAGGATATTCTGGTTTTTGATCTCATAGGAAGTATCTTCTCCCATATATCTGGCAGAAAGGATTCCAGGTTCTCCGTTTAAGCAGTCCACAACCAGGCCGGAATCATCTGCAAGCACGATTCCTCCGGTTACTTTCCACACTTCTCTGGCCTTTATCTCGGCGTTATCCCCAAATGTAGCTCCATCCTCCACAATATCCAGGCATGCACCTGCCTCTTTCATGGAAAGGACCTCCATTCTTAAGTCTTTTAGGATCTCCCTGACTTCCCTCATTTTTCCATCATTTCCTGTGGCAAATACGATTTTTTTATCGCTCATCTCTTCCGTCCTCCATAAAACATTTTCACCGGTCTGTTGTGTAAGCCTTTAAGCACAGGTTGCAGTTCTTTTCTTCGGCCCGTTCCCATGTCATGCCATCGGCACTGATATAACCTTCCCCATCTGAGATATTGACAAAGGTACGTCCATCTCCCGCATCATATTCAATGGCAGCAGGATGGACTGCATCCGGCGTGGTAATCTTTACGATTACTGCAAATCGCTCCCCCGGGGAAAGCTCTAAGTCTTCCTGCCATGCTCCCTTAAGAGGCACCGTATAATATCCCCCATAGTCAAGGCTTCCCTTAGAAAGAAGAACTTTCCGGTCAAAATCCCGGCCTTCCAATATATTGGATTCTTTCCCCGCATGACGCACGACGTAAACCTCATAGGAGGTGCTGGGACCTGTAGCATAGAAACCTGCCGCTTCAAGGCGTTGGGAGGTTCCGGCCTCGTATACATTGGAAAACCACACAGTATCTTCCCCATATCCCAGCTGGCCGACCCAGCCCCGGAGATCCGACTGATAAATATGGTCATAATTATCCGTATCTTCCACAACCGAATAAACAACGTTATTCATTCCAATATTGGAATCATAATAGGATATATAAAAATATCCCTGGTCTCCGAATCCATCTCCCCAGCTATTCATACAGATAAATGCCCCATCTCCCTGAACTTCCCCTTGAAAGTTCTCCTTCGGATAAGCATCATCCCAGCCAATGATCACGGAATCATGGTTAGGGGGCTCCGGACCTGCGTAGCAATAGGCGAAGGCTTCCTCATTATAGGAATCCGACCGGCTTTCCTCAGCCACCAGAGAGGTGTAAAGGGAGCTTTGAACCCCGCCATACGTAAGAACAGCCTGCTTGATCTTCTCATAATCTTTGTCCGGAAGAATCCGGATTTCCTGGACATGCTTTTCCGCTTTTAAGCCATCGGGCGAAATGCCGTCGCCGTATGGGTCATCTAATTCCAGTACCGGCCCTCTCCATGACAACAGATATGCCATGGACATGGTATATTCCCCGCCTTCTTCCTGGGGAATGCAAAAGCCATTGTTTAAAGACATATGATCTTCTGAAAAATCATAGTTTTCACCTGGCAGCAGTGCTGCTTCCAAGGCCTGCAGCGATGCAAAGGCCCAGCAGGTTCCAATAGAACCCTGGTTTTTCACAGAAGGAACCCGGCCTTCCTTTCTCCCATCATAGAAGGCCGGGAGCTGTGTGTTTAAAATTTCCGTTTTCGATGATGACATCCGGCTGTTTGCCTGCACGCTTCCTGATTCTATTAAGTAATCCTGGCCTGCTTTATTTGCAGGAACAAGCTCCGGACTTAGAATCCTGAATCCTGCCGAAAAACAGATGATCATCAGAAGGAGGAAAAATCATTTTTTATTCTTCAACCGAATCTCCCACTTTTCTTCTTGGGGGCTTTGGCCCCATAAACTGATAGAAATAGGTTTTCATCATACCATTATAAATCTTCCGGTTTTTATCCGCTTTTCTGCCAATGTATTTCTCAGCTTCCTCATAGGCAGTGATCATGTATAAAGACCAGGCATCAAGAGTCTTATACCGTTCTCCAATCTGCCGGTACAGCTCAGGTAAATTCTTCTTTTCATCAATTCGTTCCCCGTAAGGCGGATTCGTAATAATAAAACCGTATTTTTTTGGATGGCTTAAGGCAGCCAGGGGTCTTTGCTGAAAGTGGATCATATGGTCCACTCCCGCTGACTCCGCATTGGATCTGGCGGCCTTTACAATCTCACCGTCAATGTCATAGCCCTGTATGTCCACTTTGGCATTGGAATCTAAAAGATCGCTTGCCTCATCCATTGTCTCATACCAGCACTTTCTTGGAATTAAGTTTTTCCAGTCCTCGGCAAGGAAGGAACGATTCATGCCGGGTGCCATATTGGCTGCCATCATAGCCGCTTCAATCACAAAAGTCCCGCTCCCGCAGAAAGGATCTACCA
>DJBG01000154.1 GCA_002429965.1 Hungatella sp. UBA5982 | reverse complement strand
GCCCGCAGAAACCTTGACGGATACCGGATGTTTTATTATCCCAACAGCTTAACGGATCTATTTAATGTTCCTGATGTTTTTGATCCGGCAAGACCGACACCGGTACCTCCCATGTAATCTGTTAAAAAGAAAAAATATACAGACAGCACCTCCGTCAATCAGGAGGACTGGGATCTTTTAGAAAAGCCGCAGACTTTTAAAGCCTGCGGCTTTTCTCTTGCCTAAAATTAGTTGTCCAAAAAAAACGAAAGGAATAGTAAAAGCAGCCGGATTTTGTTATACTGGGAAAAGAAAGTGGTCTCTTGTATGGTTGCGCTTTGCGGGAGATGGATAAATTTGTTGCAGTTGACAATAGCCTGAGAAGGTGCACAACACGAATAATATTCAGGAGGTTTATTATGAAAAGGTCGATGATGCAAGCATACGTTACAAGAAGTGATAAAGCTGTAGCACTTTATCAAAAAGCTTTCGACGCTACGCTTATAAGCAGTTATCCTAACAATGACGGAACATTTTATCATGCTGAGCTCGATATTCAAGGGGAAATCTTAGCGGTTGCAGAACGAAATTCAGAATATGCCATCAGAAGCGGGGAGACAATTACAGGAAATGTCATGCAGTTTTGTCTGCATTACGGAGAAGGAAATGAGGATGCAGTGAGGAGAGCCTATGAAATATTGAAAGCAGATGCTAAAATTCTTATGCCGCTTGCACCATGCGAATTTAGTTCTCTGATGACAGATTTAATTGATAAATATGGAATCAGGTGGTGTTTGTTTGTATAGAGGCCTCCTTGTGCCATACGAACAAAATGAGCAAAATAATCTTCATAGCTCAATAAAGCCGCCCTGCTGATTTTCTGTCAGCAGGGCGGCTTTCTGTCAGCCCAAAATCATATCTTTGAAAACAATCTTTTTTTCTCTAAAACTGCACATATCCCTTAATTGGCTGAGCCGGAACCACAGACTCCGCATACAAGACAGGGCCTTCTCCTTCATAATCCTTCCAGAACTCGTATACGATCTTGGCTCTGACACGGACCCACTGCTTTGTTTCCAGCTCCTTGGCTTCTCTGGCCTTGGTGACAAAGCCCAAAAAGGTCATATCATCCTCGCAGCAGGTCATTGCCATGCGTCCTGGTACAAAATAATTTTTCGGAAAATCAGGAGTTTTCAAAACCATAGCCGTAAACTCCACGGTCTTTCCTTCATAACGGTCCCGTCTTTCCATACAATCAATATACCAGATCCCATAGGCTTCCGGTGAAATGCTCACCACGTCGGCACTCATATCATAGGGTAAATCTTCCTCCGGGATCTCATTGACTTCTCCATCGGAATCTTCAAATACGATCTCTCCCTTGGTGCACATAGCCTTAAGGGTCCGCCGGTAACCGGATAAGTCTTCTATTCCGTCGCAGCGGTTGCAAATGACCATTTCTGAATTACGGACCATGGAATACAGCAAAGGCTTCATATTGGCAGCATACAAATCAAAGGTGGACATATCGACCAGAGTGATCTGCTGATAGATTCTCCAATCGGCGGGAAGCTTTAAGTCGTCCTGGTTCCACATTCCATTCCACTCGATCAAAACCCGTTCCGGATTATAAAGCAGTTCCAGCTCCAGAAGCCTGTCCGGATTCAGCTCCTCTATGCTTTCTATAAATACTCCTGCTGTCCTGGTTCGCTTTAACAGCGACTGGTCATATTCGGTTTCACCGTCTTCACAAACAATCAGCAGCGTTTTTTCGTCAGACTGAAAATAATCCTGCTCCATGGTGAATTGTAGGAACTGGGTCTTTCCAGCCTCCAAAAATCCATTTATAAGGAATACCGGCATAAAGTCGTCTTCCATTGTATCCGTGTTGCTCATGATTTCCTCTTTCCTGCCCTTTTTCTCAGGGTATAGGTATCCCTGAAAGGGGCTCCCTCCATTCTGCTTATCTTCCAAAGGATTTCTTAAGTTCCTCTTCCTTTAAATTCGCTCCGATCACACAAACCTTGCCGGTATATTCCGGCGCTCCGTTCCTGATCTCGTATTGCTCAGGAACCAGATCAAAGTAAAGCCATGTGCCCTTTTCCTCACCTGGAATCATGCCTTTGGCACGAAGTACATCTCCAAAACTATCTCCATAAGCCAGCTCTTCAAGGATCTTGTCCAGCTCCTCTTTGCTCATAGGGGCTACATTCTCAAGTCCCCAGCTGCTGAATACTTCATCCGCATGATGGCTATGGTCGTGTCCGCAACCGCATTCCTCGCCGTGATCATGGTGATGATCATGATGGTAGTCATGGCCGCAGCCACACTCCTCTTCTCCATTGTCATGGTGATGGCCGCCGCAGCCGCACNNTGGTGGCCGCCGCAGCCGCATTCCTCTTCCTCATGGTCATGATGGTGGCCGCCGCAGCCGCATGCTTCCTCATGATCGTGATGGTGGTCATGGCCGCCGCCCTCCTCATGATGGCGTCGTTCTCTCACTTCTTTCATCAAATCCTCTGCCATGGTATCCGGTTTTTCTATAATCTCCAGAAGCTGTTTTCCGCTCAATTCTTCACATGGAGTCGTCACAACAGACGCCTTTGGATTCAGTTCCCGGATAATCTGGACTGCCTGATCCACCTTGTCGGAAGGAGCGATATCGGTACGGCTTAATACAACTGTTCCCGCATTCTCGATTTGGTTATTGAAAAACTCTCCAAAATTCTTTCTGTACATCCTGCACTTTTGCGCATCCACGATGGTAACCGCACTGTTTAAGGTCACCTCCATCTCAGAAGCCACATCAACAACCGCTTTCATGACATCGGACAATTTACCCACGCCCGACGGTTCAATAATCACACGGTCCGGATGGTATTTTGTCAGAACTTCTTCAAGGGATTTACCGAAATCACCTACCAGGGAGCAGCAGATACAGCCGGAATTCATTTCCCGGATCTCAATTCCCGCATCCTTTAAAAAACCTCCGTCAATACCGATCTCACCAAACTCATTTTCAATCAGGACAACCTGCTCTCCGGCAATGGCTTCCTGCAGCAGTTTCTTAATAAAAGTTGTTTTTCCGGCTCCAAGGAAACCGGAAATAATATCAATTTTCGTCATATCAATAGGTACCTCTTTTCTTTCCAGAGTTTTACATGAAATTACATTTATTTATTGTGTCACAAACCTTAAGCAAAGTCAAGCTGCGGCCCATGGGTTTTTCCTGCGGATATTGTTTAAAAATTATCAATTTTTACAATTTTCTGCATAAAAACTTGCAATCCAGTAATTTTATGGTAGAATACATGTCAACTGCTTTGACAAAGGTCAAATGTGTGCACCAAACTATTTAAAGGAGATTTTTAATATGGAAAAATGCGGCGTAAAAGAGTTCCTGAAGAGGAAAAACGTCACAATTACTGTCCAGACCTATCTCATTGATGCATTGGGTGCTATGGCATTTNNCTCTGGGCCAGCAATTCAGTCTCACTATTTTCAATGTGATCGCGGACTACGCAAAAAGTGCCACCGGAGCAGCCCTGGGCGTTGCCATTGCCTATGCCCTTCACGCCCCTGCCCTGGTCCTTTTTTCCGCAGCAACCGTGGGCATCGCCGGCAATGCTCTTGGAGGACCCGTGGGAGCTCTCGCTGCAACGGTGGTTGCCACAGAACTTGGAAAGATCGTTTCAAAGGAAACACGGCTGGACATTCTGGTCACTCCTGGAGTGACCATCATTTCCGGAGTCCTCATTGCACAGTCCATAGGACCGGGCGTAGCAGGCTTCATGGACTGGTTTGGCGTCCTTGTGAAAACAGCTACCGAATTGCAGCCATTGTTTATGGGCATCCTGGTATCTGCCTTAATCGGCATCGCCCTCACCCTGCCCATCAGCAGCGCTGCCATCTGTATCGCCTTATCCCTAGACGGCCTGGCAGGAGGTGCTGCCACAGCCGGCTGCTGCGCGCAGATGATCGGCTTTGCCGTCCTTTCCTTCCGGGAAAATGGAATAGGCGGACTTATGGCCCAGGGCCTTGGCACCAGTATGCTGCAAATGGGAAACATTGTGAAAAATCCAAAGATCTGGATCGCCCCTACCTTGGCTTCCATGATAACGGGCCCAATCGCAACCATGGTATTCCAGCTGAAAAACATACCTGCAGGCTCCGGCATGGGCACCTGCGGGCTGGTAGGCCCCATCGGTGTCTACACTGCAATGAAAGGCGGATCCTTCATGTGGCTTGGAATCCTGATGGTCTGCTTTCTCCTGCCTGCCCTTCTCACACTGCTGTTCGGTGAAATACTTAGAAAAATCGGCTGGATCAAATTCGGAGACTTAAAGCTGGATTTAAAATAATAGAAAAGGCGGGAGTAGGATGCCATAAAACAAATGGGCATCCTCCTTCCGCCTTTTCCTCTTTATAAATCCTTCTTTTCCTCATCAGCATCTCTAAAGACACATTGGCCGCAGCTTCCGCGGCAGTGGTTGCAGCCCCCGCCGCAATGTCCGCAGCCGCCTTTTCTCTTGTTTTTTATAAACTGTCTGACTGAAATACACACCAGCATCAAAATTACAAGGGCTACTAAAACCGTCGAACCATTAGAAGCTAACCATACAGGCATACCAAACCTCCTATTGCTTCCCTACTTTAGTTCCTTTAGTATATGCTCAATATGCTCTCTTTTGCCAATCACCATCAAATGCTCCTGAGCCTGAATCACATAATCTGCCGGCGGCATGAGCTGAGCCCTGCCTTCCCGCTTAATTCCCAGGACGCTGATATGATACCGGTTTCTGATATCCGCTTCCCTTATGGATTTATGCACCCATTCCGGAAGAGGTGGGATCTCATAGATAGAATATTCCGGGGTCAGCTCAATATAGTCAAACACATGATCCGTGCTGTAGCGGACAGCCAGTTTTTCTGCAATATCCCGATCCGGATAAATGACTTCATCCGCTCCGTTTCTCAGCAGGAATTTGGCATGTATATCACGGTTTGCCTTACTGATCACTCTTCTGCCTCCCAGCTCCTTGACCAGACTGGTGATCTCAAGACTACTCTGGAAATTCGTTCCGATACACACAAAACACAGATCGAAATTAGCGATTCCCAAGCTTTTTAATACCGTTTCATTGGTGCAGTCACCAATCTTTGCACTGGTAACATATGGAAGTAAGTCTTCCAGACACTCTTCCTTCTGGTCCACGATCATAACATCATTTCCAAGCCTCGCCATATTAAGACACAGATGATGGCCAAACCGGCCAAGTCCAATAATTAATACTGATTTCATGATTTTATCCCTTTCCTTTAACCCACATTGATGGTCTCTGCTACTTGTTCCACATGAGCCTTGCGCTGACTTTGAGCAAATGCCAGGGCAAAGGACAAGCTTCCGATCCTTCCGCTGTACATGAGGATAATAATGATCACCTTTGATACAGAATAAAGATCCCTTGTGATACCTGTGGTCATTCCTACCGTTCCGATGGCTGATGCCGTTTCAAACAGTATGTCCGAAAATCCCAGCGGCTGAATTGCCATAATAGCCAGGGAAGCAGAAAGAGCCAAAAACAAGTTGATGGTCAAAATAGCGCCTGCGCGCTTGATGACAGTCTCTTCCAGACGCCTTCCAAAAATATTGACCCCGTAGGTCTGTTTAATATTGGAATGTACGCACATAAGAAGGACAAAGATTGTTGTCGTCTTAATTCCTCCCGCTGTTGATCCGGGGCTTCCTCCGATGAACATGAGGATTATGGTAAGGAGCTTACTCCCGTCGGTCAATGATGCCGTATCAGTGGTATTAAAACCGGCTGTTCTGGCAGTTACAGAACTGAACATGGAGGTTAAAATCTGTCCGCTTGCATTCATCCCCACCAAAAGATTGTTCCGTTCCAGCAGATAGAAAAGGAATCCCCCTCCAAAAACCAGAACTGTGGTACTCACCAAAACCATTTTGGTATGCAGCATATATTTTTTAAAGTGAAGCTTATTCCTATATATATCTTCCCACACGATAAAACCGATGCCGCCTATGATGATCAGAGACATAATGACAAGATTCACCAGCCAGTCATCGTAATAGGAGACTAAGGAATTAAAAGGCTTCTGATTTCCCATTAAGTCAAATCCTGCATTGCAGAAGGCTGATATGGCGTGGAAAATGCCGTAAAACGATCCCCTCCAGAACCCGTATTTAGGAATGAAACGTATGGCCAGAAGAATGGCTCCTGTTCCTTCAATGAGAAAGGTTCCTTTTATAATCCCTTTCGCCAGCCTTACAACTCCGCCGATCTGTAACGTATTAACACTTTCCTGCAAAAGCCCTCTCTCTTTTAAGCCGATCTTCCGCCTGAGCACGATAGAGATAAATACGCCAACGGTAACAAACCCAAGGCCCCCGATCTGTATCATTGTTATAATCACCATCTGTCCAAACAAAGACCACTGGGTCCAGGTATCCCTGACAATCAGGCCCGTCACACAGGAAGCGCTGGTAGCAGTAAACAGGCAGCTTAAAAAATCTTCAGACTGTCCATCCCTGCTGGAAATCGGAAGCATCAAAAGCAAGGCTCCTGTTAAGATCAGACAAAAAAATCCATAAGCAATAAACTGTGTCTGGCTCACGTGCCGTCTGGCACGCTTTAATCTTTTTTCTTCCACGTTCATCTCACTGTAATTCCTCTTTTCCTGCGGTCCTATGTCCCGCTTTTTTATCGGCCCGGATCATTCTAGCTCCACAGTCTGCAGCTGAGAAAACCAGAAATGCCGCCAGATTCACCATTACCACGCTGGCTCCTGCCGGGGTAGAATAACGGTATGATGCCATCATGCCGATCACAAAACACACGACTGATAAAATCCCGGAAGATATCACAACTCCCCGGAAGCTTTTAAACACCCGCATCGAGGTAAGGGAGGGGAAGATTATGAGGCTGGAGATCAGCATGGCTCCCATCATCCTCATACCCAGAACGATGGTGACGGCGGTCAGGACCGCAATCAAAACATTGTACCAGGACACCTTTACTCCCGTTGCCCTTGCAAAGCTCTCGTCAAAGGTCACCGCAAAAATTTTGTTATAGCAAATCAAAAACAGCCCCAGTACAAAAAAGGACAGGATTACGCTTAAACGGACATCCTCTTTGCTCATAGCCAGTATGCTTCCAAACATATAGCTGCTTACATCCGTAGTCATTCCGGTAGTCATAGAGGTAACGATAATGCCAGCTGCCAGTGCAACGGCAGATATCATGGCAATGGCTGCGTCACTTTTCATCTTTCCGTTCGACCTGATGCGCAGCAGGAAAAATGCAGCAATCACCACCACCGGAACAGATATCTTTAGCGGAGACCAGCCAAAAGCCACTGCAAAGGACAAGGCTCCAAAGGAGACATGAGACAGTCCGTCACCAATCATGGAATACCGTTTTAACACAAGGCTGACGCCTAAAAGAGAAGCACATAAAGAAACCAGGATTCCTCCTGCCAAGGCCCTGACCAGAAACGGATAGGACAGCATTTCACTTATCATTCCCATTTTTACGCACCTCCTGTATAAATAAATCCTGCATTACTTTTTAAATACTCCTTTGTCGTCCCGTAGAACAGGACCTCCCGTTTCAAATGAAGGATCTTATCCGCCTCTTTTACAACATTGGCGACATCATGAGATACCATCAGAATGGCAACCCCTTCCTCACGGTTCAATCTGCGGATGATCTCATAGAATTCCGCAATGGCCGAGGGATCCAGACCTGTTATGGGCTCATCCATAATCAGAAGCTTATCCGTGGCGCAAAGAGCTCTTGCAATCAGGGTTCTCTGCTGCTGGCCTCCTGATAACTCACGGTAGCATCTTCCGGCAATGCCCATAATTCCTAACCGCTCCATATTTTTAACTGCAAGCCTTTTTTCCTTTCCGGAATAAAAGGGCCAGTTTCCTCTGCGGCTTAAACAGCCGGATAAGACCACCTCACGGACCGTTGCCGGAAAATCCTTTTGAGCCGCAGTCTGCTGGGGCAGATAGCCGATCCCGCTCTTTTTCAATTCATCAGACATGGATATGACGCCGCCTGTGGGCTTTAACAGCCCTAAAAGTCCCTTCATCAAAGTACTCTTTCCAGAACCGTTCTCTCCCACGATACAGACATACTCCCCTGGATTAACAGCCATCGTCACATCTACCACAGCATCCTGGTTCTCATATCCAAAATCCACATGACTGCATTGTATTAATGGGCTCATTCATCCAATCCTCTTGTTAAATTAATCACATTCTGTTCCATAAGATCAAGATAAGTAACACCGCTGTCAAACTCCCGCCTTGAAACATTGTGGCAGGAATGAAGCAAAAGGGGTTGCGCCCCTGTCTCCTCTGCTATGATCTCAGACACCCGGTGGCTGGAAAGCTCCAGGTAATAGATTACCGGAATCTGTTCCAGGCGCATCTTGTCTATGAGATAAGCAATGGTTCTGGCGCTTGGTTCTGTATCCGTGCTGCAGCCGGAAAACGCTGCCCTGTAAGACAGGCCATATTCGTCCGCCAGATAACGGAAAGGAAATTTATCTCCCACAACGATCATATCCCGCTTTTTATTCTCTGCTGCCTTGCGGAACTCCCCGTCTAGTTTTTTAAGCTTATCTAAGTATGCCTTTGCCCTCTCTACATAATAGCTCCGGTTTTCCGGGTCCTTTTCCGTAAGGGTATCCCGGATCGCCTCTACCAGAGTCATGGCATTCACAGGGGAAGTCCAGATATGCTCATTGTATTCTATATCCCCGACATGGTCATCACCGTCTTCTAGGTGCTGGTGCTCTTCCTCTTCCATCCCTTCCACCAGTTCTTCCTGTACCGCATTCACATAGTCCATTCCCGTAACAACAGTCATAGAACCGGAATCAACCGCATTGAGAACCTGGGAAAGCCAGTGTTCTAAGGCTCCGCCATTGCATATTAAAACGTCTGCCTCCCGGATGACCTGCACATCTGCGGGAGTTGGCTCAAAGGAGTGGCTGTCCATTCCTGCCGGAACCACCATGGTCAGTTCTACCTTGTCACCGGCCACCTGTCTTGTAAAGTCATAATATGGAAACAGGGTCGTCACAACCTTGAGCTTAGATCCTTCCGTATATGAGGGCCTGTCATTTCTGCTGCAGCCCCATAAGGCCACGGCCGCAAAAGGAATGGTCAGGCATAAAAACAGGAGTTTTTTTAATCTATTTTTATTCATTTTTTATCTCCTATCTGATTCCATTTGCATAGTATAGCACATTTTAAACAGAAGGAAAAGGTCAGTTTTTCATTTGAACAGGAAAAGGCCTGTAAAAGACATAAGAAGAGAAACTTCCTCCTGCCCTTTACAGGCCCAGCACATTTTCAACCCTTATTTTTTATCCGGAGCTCGATCTGTCTGCTGATCTCTTTTACCGTATCGGAAGGCTCATAGTTTTCTTCATCAAATAGAAACTGGTGAAGCCTTTTTACGTTTGACTCCAGGGTCACAGGGACAACACAGTCTCTTTTTCCGATCATGACATCCTTAAGCTTTGACGGGAATCCTTCCGTGTCAGTCAGGTGAAACCTTTTTATATTTTTCATCAGGGGAATCATATCCTTCATACCGATGCTGGTGGATATCTGGGGAAGCACGGCGGCAACCACCTTGCTCAAAGTTGCCGCATCCGCTTCCCTGGCCTTTATAAGCGCTAGGTCAACCACCTCTCTCTGCCGCTCGGTCCGCTTAAAATCCGTATCCATTTTCCTGAGCCTTGCATAGGCAACGGCCTGGACCCCATCTAAATGGTTGGGGCCTTCCTGTTTTAAATGATGGGAGCCTACGCCTGTCGATTCCACCGTTTCCGTGATAAAGCCGTTAATCACCCGGAATTCTTCATGGCTGATATCCACATCGATCCCTCCCAGAAGATTGATAGCATCAGCAACAGCCTTCCAGCTAAATGATGCATAATCGTCAATGCTCAAATCCAGATTCTCCCTTAAGGCTTCAATGGCCTGTTTATGGCCTCCTTTAAAATATGCCTCATTGATCTTATCATAACGCTCCTTATCATCGATCCTTAAATAGGTATCCCGGTAAACAGAAACAAGACGGATTTCGCCTGTTCCAAGATTTACATTAAGGATCATCTGCATATCCGACCTGGTCCCCTTTCCCAGAGTCCCTTCCCTGGAATCCACGCCAAACACAGCTACCGTCCAGTAGCCCTCCATCTTTTCCTGGGTCTCAATGCTTATATTCGTATTATTCATCTGAGGTATCTGTACCCTTGGAGCCCCCTGGGGCATATGCATGATGTTCCAGGCATATCCCAGCATAGTCCCTATTAACGCGGCCCAGACAGCCGCGATCATAATCAATCCCCATTTTAAGTGATTAGTCATAGTTCCTCCCACATTGCCAAATAAAAAGAAGAGACACTTTTACGTATCTCTCCTTAATTTCCCTTTTTTTTAAAATTTTATACAAAAATATGTTTGATCTCATCGGGTTGATCGATGATGTACCTGGGATGAAATGCTTCCAGCTCCGCCCGGTCACGAAATCCCCAGGTTACGGCTGCCGTATCCATTCCGGCATTGATGCCTGTACTCATATCAGTATTGGTATCTCCAAAATAAAGACATTCCGAAGGCTTTGCCTGAAAGTACTCTGCAGTCATAAAGGCTCCTGATGGATCGGGCTTACATTTGACCCCATTGCCTTCCCCGGTAACCAAATCAAAGAATCCTTTGCCGTAAACGGCATCCACGCATTCAACGGCCCGTTCATGGCCTTTGTTTGTAAGTACCCCGATCTTGATTCCCTTATCTTTAAGGAAATTTAAAAGCTCTGGCATCCCTTTGTATGGTTCCACCTTGTACAGGCAGTTTTTCTCAAACGTATCCTCATAAAATGCAAGGGCTTCCTCATAATGGGTCAGCTTATCATCTCCCGAATAAATAAGAGCACGTTCAACCAGCTTTTTAAATCCATCGCCTACAAACTTCTTCGTATGCGCTTCATCGACCGGCCCATATCCAAAATGCTCCATGGTCAGGCTGATGCTGTAAGCCAGGGAATGAATGGTATTGATAATGGTCCCGTCCAGATCAAATATACAGCATTTATACATAGTTTTCTCCTTCCTGCTTTTTCACTGCTAAAATCCTTTTCTCCCGTCATAAGCAATAAAAGGGACTTTGACGATTCAGTCCTGCTTCTTTCGATTATAGAACATAACCGTTAAAAAATCCACCCATTTCCCTATTTCCCGGATGCAGCAAAGCGCCCCAGCCGGATTGCCGGGGCGCCATAAACACCTTATTCTGTTTCCAGATTCTTCTTTAACGCCGCTAATATAAGGCAGCCTGCCGCAGAACCAATGATAACGGCTATCAGGTATCCGAAAGGATTTCCAATGGTAGGAAGGACAAAGATACCTCCATGGGGCGCCCGAAGGGTACAGCCAAGAGCCATGGAAAGACCGCCTGCTACTGCAGAACCTAAGATACAGGAAGGAATTACACGGATTGGGTCAGCGGCTGCAAAGGGGATAGCTCCCTCAGAAATAAAGGACAATCCCATAATATAATTGACCAGGCCTGACTGACGCTCTTTATCAGTAAATTTCTTTTTGAAAAATGTGGTGCAGAGCGCAACTGCTATGGGTGGTACCATACCGCCTGCCATAACCGCCGCCATAATATCAAAATTACCTTCCGCCAGCTGAGCCGTACCAAACACGTAAGCAGCCTTGTTCACAGGACCACCCATATCCACGGACATCATGCCGCCAACGACAGCACCCAGGATGATCTTGCTGGTACCGCCCATACTGTTTAACATGCCCGTGATTCCGTCGTTAATAGCACCTACAAAAGGATTGATAAAGGTAGTTGCCACGGCTACAAGGAAAATACCGATCAAAGGCTACAAAAGAACAGGCTTGATTCCTTCCAGGGACTTTGGAAGCTTGCTGAATGCCCTTTTAAGCATGAGCACAATGTAACCGCCGATAAAACCGGCTAACAAAGCCCCAAGGAAGCCTGAGTTTACACTTCCTCCCGCCGGGTTTGCAAAAGTGGCGCCCATTTTAGCAATGAGCCCGCCGACAAATCCCACTGCCAGACCAGGACGGTCTGCAATGCTCATGGCAATGTATCCAGCCAAAACCGGAAGCATCATGCCAAAGGCCTGTTCCCCGATGGTTTTTAAGTAAGCGGCCAGAGGGGTGTTCTTACCAAAGTTAGAAGGATCAATGGAATAATCGTCAAACAGGAACGCCAGTGCGATCAAAATTCCTCTGCCGATAACGAAAGGAAGCATGTGGGAAACACCATTCATCAAATGCTTATAGGTGGAACGGCCGACATTTTCCTGGTCCCTGTCCTCTGATGAAGAAGCAGACTCTGAATGATGGTAAACAGGAGTCTCCGGGCTAACCGCTTTTTTGATCAGCTCTTCTCCCTTTTGGATGCCTTCCGTTACAGTGGCCATGACCACCCGCTTTCCGTCAAAACGGGCCATATCCACATTCTTATCCGCTGCTATGATGATTCCGTCCGCTGCAGTGATCTCATCCTTAGTCAGGGCATTGCCGACGCCTTCTGCTCCGTTGGTTTCCGCCTTAAGCGAAATCCCCAGCTTCTTCCCTTGCTGCTCTAAGTTCTCTGCTGCCATAAAGGTGTGGGCTATTCCGGTGGGACATGCAGTCACTGCCAAAACCTGATATCCGCTGCGGGCCTTTGCCGCAGGTCCGGTTTTTTCTTCTTTCTTCTGATACCGTTCTGATTCCTTATCGTCGATGAGCCGTAAAAATTCTTCCTTTGATTGGGACTTTATTAAATCACTCTTAAAATCCGGATCCATGAGAAGAGTGGAAAGCCTGGATAATGCCTCCAAGTGAACATCCGCTTCTCCTTCCGGCGCTGCGATCATAAAGAACAAATGGGCAAGTGAACCGTCAAACGCTTCATAATCCACGCCCTCCGGCACTACCATGGCGGAAAGACCCGGCTCCTTTACTGCTGCCACCTTTGCATGTGGAATGGCGATTCCTTCCCCCACTGCCGTGCTGCCAAGGGCTTCCCTTGCCAGAATCCCTTCCTTGTATCCGGCCTTATCTTTAAGCCTTCCTCCGGCATCCATTAAGCCGATCAGCCTGTCAATGGCCTCTTCCTTGCCGGAAACCTTTACTCCCAGTTCAATGCTTTCCTTTTTCAGCAGTTCTGTAATTCTCATCAAAACCCCTCCTTTGATAATTCTTCATACAGTCTCATGATATCTTCCTTGCCTGCTAGCCCATCTGAGAAGGCACTGGCGCTTCCCGCTGCGCTTCCCAGGCGCAGGGCATGCTTATAGCTTCCATTTTCCAGGTAGCCTGCAATAAATCCTGCAACCATGGAATCTCCTGCTCCCACAGAATTCTTCACTATTCCCTTTGGCACTCCCATGCGGAACACTTCTCCTTCTTCCGTAATCAGGATCGCTCCGTCTCCTGCCATGGACATCAGCACATTACCGGCGCCTTTTTCCTGAAGGCGCTTTCCATAGTAAGTAATCTCCTCCGGGCTGTGAAGCGTTACGCCAAACATCTCTCCCAGCTCGTGATTATNNAAGGAAGTACATTAATAAGCAGATCCTTTGTTGCATCCACCACGATGCGGACTCCCCTTCCGTCTAAAGACTCCATGATCCGCTCATAGATGTCATCGTCAATGGATTTTGGAATGCTGCCGGATAAGATAAGTACATCCCCGGCCGTTAAACGGTCCAGCTTTTCAAGAAGCTGCTTAACGTCTTCTGCGGTAATCTCCGGACCCATGCCGTTGATCTCTGTTTCTTCCTGGGATTTAAGCTTCACATTGATTCTGGACAGACCCTTTTCAACGTGGATAAAATCCGCCTGAAACCCCAGGTCTTTGACTCCCTGTTCAATTTCCTCTCCAGTAAATCCTGCCACAAAGCCCAGAGCGGTATTTTCATACCCCAAAGCCGATAAAACCGCAGATACATTCAGTCCTTTTCCCCCGTAATAGATGCTTTCCTGCTCCGTTCTATTGACTGCTCCCAGTGTGAAGTGATCTACCCTTATGACATAATCCAATGCCGGATTAAATGTTACGGTGTAAATCATATGTCACCTCTCCTTTTATATATAAAATTTTATTTCTTCCCTCTCCTATAATATAATACGATTTATTTATTTCGTCAACACGTTTCTTCGAGAAATATTATTTCTCGGAATTTTTCAGGAATATGCACAATTTATCTATAATATCCTGAAAAAATGAACCAGCTTTTTATGCTAATTGACCTTTTAGTATTCCCCGAAAGAGCTCAAAGTACTCACACCCAATTCCCTATATAAAAAGCAGATTTACACAATCATCCTAATCTTGTGCAAACCTGCTGTCCATATACTCTTTATGGGATATTTTTATTAAAAATACTTTTTCTTTAATGTAAATCTTGCAATCTGTTCTTTAAGCAGCTGTGCCTGTGCCGATAATTCCTGGCTTGTCGCAGCGCTTTCCTCTGCGATTGCCGCATTGGTCTGGACAACATTTGAAATCTGATCAAGACCGGTTGTAACTTCTTCTAAAGAGGAAGACTGCACTTTTGTTTTTTCTGAAATTTCAGCTATATCAGATATGATTTCTTTGGCGCCTGCCACAACATTTCCAAGTGAAGCCGCTGAGATCTCTGCATATTTAGCACCTTCCTGTACGGAACGAAGAGAACTTTCAATTAAACCGGTAGTATTCTTAGCTGCTTCCGCACTCTTTGACGCAAGATTTCTAACTTCATCAGCAACAACTGCAAATCCTTTTCCTGCTTCTCCGGCTCTGGCTGCTTCGACCGCCGCATTAAGAGCCAGTATATTAGTCTGGAATGCAATATCTTCAATCGTCTTAATAATATTTCCAATCTGGCTTGAAGTCACAGTAATGTCATCCATGGCCTTAAGAAGTTCATTCATCTGTTTATTACTGTTTTCCAATTCTGTTCCAACAGTCACAGCCTTATCATTCGCATTTTTCGCATACATTGCACTTTCCTTAACCTGAGTGGTGATTTCCATAATTTTTGCAGAAAGTTCTTCTACCGAACTTGCCTGTTCAATTGACCCCTGACTCAATGACTGGGATCCGTCTGAAAACTGTCCGGCACCGGTTGCCACCTGTTCAGCCGCCACTCTCATTTCGCTGAAGGTATCATTTAAGGAATCTAAGATACGGCTTAAATCAATTTTTATTTTATTAAAATCTCCTATAAAGTCTTTTTCAATTGAAATATCCAGATTGCCTGATGCAACATTTTCAAGCACCTTTGAAATTTCATTGATATAGCCGCCCAATACTTCTGAGGTTTCCGAAAAAATTTTAGCCAGCAATCCTAATTCATCACTTTTATAAATTGTATCCCCATTGCTGTGAGAAAGATCACCGTTTCTCATCTTGTCTGCCAGCTTCATGACTGAGTCCACTGGAGCAAGGCCTTTCTTTAGTGCCATAATACTGACCAATATCAGTACAATTAAACCAATCATACCAATGCCCGCTAATGCGAATGTTATCTTTGTTACTGAACTCATAGCCTCGCTTTCATTCACCACAAAGGCACTTGACCAGTTAACATCGGTCCCATCTAATTTTAATGCTTTATGAATGACCAGTGCAGATTTTCCATTAGAGTAAGAATTCTTAATTGTATCAGTTACCGACGTTCCACTTGCTACCGCCTTCTGAATCGAATCATAACCTGAAACAGACTGCGGCACGCTGCCAACGATTCCTTTGTCTACTGTATGAGCCAAACAAGTACCATTGCCTGTAACAATATAGCTATAGGAAGTCTTATATCCTCCGTCTGCGTAATCTAATCCTGCAATACTGGACATATCTATATCGCAATTTGCGACTCCTAAAAATTCGCCATTTTCATTTACAATAGGGCTGCTCAATGTAATCAGCCAAATTTTTTCTCCAGTGGAAAGCTGATACTCATATGGTTCTGTTACATGAGTAGATAAATTTGTTTTTGCAGGTAAATAATAATCTGCATTTCCATATGTATCAAAATCATTTAGAACATCGAGCCCAGTTCCGGAGCCATCACGGAAGGCATAATAAGAAAGTCCTTTGGGTGTATCCGGCATAAATTTGTTTGGTTCAAATGCGTAATATGCCGAAAATATCTTATTATTGCTCAATACCCCCTGCAAAGATTTTACCAGCATTTTGTTAGCTTCATCCGCTTTAAGTGTTTGATATCTCTGCACTTCCAAAGATAGTGCCTGGGAAAATACGAGCATGCTATTCAAATACGACTGCACTTCTTTTGCATTATCATCTGAAATATAATTTAACTCTTTTTCCGTCATTTTAGTTACGGTGGCACCCGTTAACAGACTTAAACAGGAACACATTGCGACAATGACAATCAAGATTATACTTGCCATGGTAATTGGAATCTTCACTGAAAGTCTGTTTTTCCATAGTATTTTTTCTTCGTTCATCTTAATCTCCCCTTTTAACAGTTATTCCCGGGCAATTATTAAATTGCCCGATCCATCGGCTTTACTGAATTATATCGGCTTGGATGAATTCATTAATAAGTTTTCAGTTTCATCTTTTCTTGAATTTTACAATTAAAACACACTTTATGGCTATAAGGGGATTACGAAAAGATTGCGTGGAAGAAGGCCCTGAAGGTAAAACAAACCGCCGGTTTTGAAGTGCACCCCAAACATTGTATAAAATTTAATGTTTGGAGGTGCACTTCAAAACCGGCGGTACTGATTTATTTTTTATCATCGGAAATAGCGATTTCATGACGCCTGATGCGGTCATGGGAGCCTTCATTGCTGACTGATAAAAACAAATATAATATTTCAATTACTGTGGTTGCCGATACTCTGGAAAAGCAGAACTCTCCCAGAAGGAGCTTTTCCCTGGTAGCCGTGGTAATATGGTAATCACAGGCCTGGCCAAGGGGGGATGACGGATTATTTGTAATGGCAATGGTCTGCGTATGGTTTTCCTTTGCAACCGCAACCAGAGTCATCAGCCGCTTGGAAAAGCCGGAATTGGATATGATGATAATAGCATCCTCTTCCTTAAGGTTACAGGTAAAAGCCATCTGCGTTTCCCAGATGGTGCCGGATNNCTTTTGGATCCATCATGGATATGGTCTGGGTCAGTTCCACCACCTTATTTGCCAATATATTCTGCAGGGACTGGGCAATGCTGTCCCTGCTGATGTCATTGGAAACTTCAATGGAATTACCCCTTTCCTCTGCCACCTCCTTTGCCAGATTGATCTTTAAGTGATGAAAGCCGTTAAATCCGCACCTCCTGCAGAATCTGGACACGGTGGCATCACTTGTTCCGCTGGCAAGGGCCAGCTCCGCTACCGTCATATCGATTATTTCACTTTTATTTGCCAGGATATAATCCGCAATCTTTTTTTCCGCTTCAAAAAACGAATCATAGGATGAGCAGAGAACACCGGATACGCTAATACTTTCCTGCATAAACAATCTACCTCGAACTTTGTGTAATTTTATTTCATAATTATATCACGACATGAAATATATTGTAAAGAGGCGCTCCCTGCTTTTCCCTTCTGTTTTACTCCTTTTTCTGAAGCTCACACTCCCAGGTATTGTGGTCGTTTCCCGTATCCTTAAGGATTATGCCGATTTCATCAAACATCCTGCTGTCAGGCAGATTCCTCTCCCATAGACGGAATGCTTCCTCTGACCGTATCTCCTTTGCATCAACGGGGATCCCTTCACAGTATGCCCTGTTAATATCTCCATACAACTCCGCCATCTTTTCCACCTGCTCATCCGGCAGGTTCTTAATTCTTTCCGAAACCTGGCTGCTGACCACCTCTATAAGAAATTTTGTCCCGTATTCCTTGAATTGAAGAAGATTTTTATCGGAAATCCCCGCTCCTTTTGCCCAGCGTTCCACATCCGTTTCTTTGGTGGTATAAACCAGCCTTTCATCCTCGGTCCATTTAAGTATGCCGTACCTGCAGGGGGAAATGGCAAAGGAATCAGCAACCACTTCACTGATATGGTACGCCTCCCCACTCTCTCCCGGCTCCGGCTTATGCTTTTTCGTCCTCTGTAAGTGCAGATGGCCGCTTATGTAAAGAGGTATCCGGTAAGATTCCAAAAGCGAGATAACATTCTGGCTGTTTTCCAGAGTGCAGTCGGTTGGATAGAGAATGCTTTCCTTAAGCAGGTTATGGTGAGCCACCGGAATCACGGTTATCCCCAGCTCCCTTGCCTCTTCAAGCTGCTCTTTCATCCACGCAAGGGTTTCTTCTTTGATCCTTCCCCCAACCTTGTTAAGGGGTTCATACTGGGCAGAATCAAGCATCAGAAGCCAGTTTTTCTCATCCAGCTCATATACATAGCTTAAAGAATCTTCATCCCGGCTCCTCGCCTGGTCGTACCCAAACCGGCGGTATATATCATAAAACCCATTAGGGTCCACGATATCTGCCCCTTTTTTCTCCTTGCCGAAATAGGAGGCTGAAAAATAATTGTTAATATCATGGTTGCCGGGTATGACAAGCACCTTTACTCCCTTTTCTTCCAGTATTTCAAGTTTTTGCGCCAATGCTTCATGGCCTGCCTTTTCCCCATTAAGAGTCAGATCCCCGCTTAAGATCACGGCAGAGGGCTTAAGTTCTTCCATTTCAGCCGTAAATGCGTCCATGAGCTGCGGAATATAATGGACCAGCTTTCCATCGTCACGCTTTTCCATCTTCTCAAAGGCTTCCCCGTAATCCGTAAGCTCCGGAGAATAATAATGGACATCAGAAGCGACTACGATCACCGGAGGCTTATACTCCTCGGTCTCTTCCTCTGTTTCATCTCCCGCAGCAGGCTTATCCGGCTGTCTTTTCCTGATCTCTTTCTTACGTTCCGGTTCCGTCATCCGGCCGCCTGTTTCTGTCTCAGGGGTTATATGTTCTTTATCATCTGTGCTTTGCTCCTGCTCCGGGCCGTCTGAGCTTTCCTCATAAGGACTGCCGGACGTTTCCTTCCCGTCACGGTCGGTGGTATCCAGATGATCCACAACCATGACAATGCCAAAGCAAAGGAGAATCATGATTGTATAAATCAGGACCAGGAGCCAGTTCTTTTTTCTTCTGTTCATGTTATTCCACAAAGATCCCTTTCCACTTCCTGTCAGTTTTATCCTATGGAATCATAACATGCTTTCCCAAATCCGGCAACCATTTATCCTCAGCAAAAGGCAGGAAATGCAGGTGATCCGCTGGGCGGAAAACGACAGAAAAGCCGCGGCTGGCACACATGGACAGCCACGGCTTTTCTAAGTTATTCATACCACCTTGTCATGGGTAAGTGATTGTTTATCCCCTTGGATACAAGAATCTGATGGAGATCAATGACCCCGTTATTGAACGTGGCGGCACAGGAGCTTAAATATAAGTCCCACATTCTGGCAAACTCTGTTCCCATTTTCTCCTCGATCTCCTGACGGTGGTCATTAAAATTCTGCCCCCATAAGAGCAATGTCCTGCAATAATGACGGCGAAGACTTTCCACGTCCAGGGTGTAAAACCGGTGTTCGCTTAAAATATTGATCATTTCCCGAAGGCTTGGTATGGTGCCTCCCGGAAAAATATATTTCTTCATCCATGGATCACCGGGATATTCCTTCAGAGCACTGATGTAGTGAAGAAGCAGCAATCCGCCGGGATTTAGCACCGCCTCCGCATTTTTTACAAACAGCTCGTAATTATCCCTTCCCACGTGTTCCAGCATGCCAACGCTTACCACCCGGTCAAAGGTTTTTCCGCAGCTTTCTAAATCCCGGTAATCCATTAATTCCACCGATACCCTGCCCGTTAAGCCTTCCTCCTTGATCCGTTCTTCAAATTTCTTTTTCTGCTCTTTGCTTAACGTAATTCCAACTCCCTGTACCCCATATTCCTTGGCAGCCTCAATCAGTAAAAATCCCCAGCCGCAGCCGATATCCAAAAGGGTCATATCCTTTTTTAAGTACAGCTTCTTTAAAATCCTCTCTACCTTATTGCACTGGGCATCGTGTAAGGTATCACTTTCCGTCTTAAAATATCCGCAGGAATAGCTTAAGGTATCGTCAAGCCAAAGGCGGTAGAAATCATTGCCGATATCATAATGGGAAGGGACTTCCTTCTCCTGATTCTTTTTGGACTGGGATGAAAAAATCAGTTTTCTAAGCTTTCCCTGATCCATTGAAAATTTCCCCATCTGACCCAGGAAATGATTCAATGCATGATACAGATCCCCTTCCACATCCAGCGTTCCTTTCATATAGGCTTCTCCCAGTGCCAGCGAAGTGCTGGTCAGCAAATCCTTACCCTCAATATCCTTTTTTAAGTTCACGATAAACGCCGGATTCCCCTCCCCGATATGATAGGTCTCTCCGCGGAGCTTTACATCAAACGGGTGCTCGTCAAATCTCTGAAGAAAGGTAATTAAAAAGTTGTCTGTCATGGTTTTCATGGCTTTTCCTCCAATCTGCTTTTTTATTCCTTATGAGATTTTTGCCCGTTTTTTATGATTTCATAAGCCTTCTTTTCAGCAAAGTTCCATTTTTTCAATATCAGGGGTATTCTGCAAGACATTTTTTATGATCTGTGTTAAAATCTAATAAAATTACTTACAGGAGAAGACAATCATGAATAAGCAGAACAATTTATACGGACACCTGGCCGCCGGATTCTCCATATTCGTATGGGGAACCACTTTTATCTCCACCAAAGTTCTTCTTGAGGCTTTTACTCCTCTTGAAATCTTGTTTTTCCGCTTTCTCATCGGCTATGCCGCCTTATGGCTGGCTTGTCCCCGCCTTTTGCGTACGAAAAGCAAAAAACAGGAATGCCTTTTCGCAGCCGCTGGAATATGCGGTGTTACCTTATATTTTCTTATGGAGAATTTTGCACTTACCATAACCCTTGCTGCCAACGTCAGCGTGATCATAGCCGTAGCCCCATTTTTTACAGCCCTGTTTGACTGGCTGTTTCTAAAAGGGGAAAAACCCGGTCCTCGTTTTCTGGCCGGATTTTTGACTGCCATCATAGGAATCAGCCTGATCAGCTTTCAGAGCTCGGCTGGTATGAGTATAAACCCCAAGGGAGATTTTCTTGCACTTGCTGCCGCTGTTACCTGGGCCGCTTATTCTGTAATCACAAAAAAAATAGGAGAATACGGCCATGGGACCATTGAAACAACAAGGCGCATTTTCTTCTATGGCCTTCTGTTCATGGTTCCTGCACTGGCAATTCTCCCCTTCCGTCTAGGCTTTTACCGCCTTGCTGACACAAAGAACTTATTAAATATTCTGTTTTTGGGTCTGGGCGCTTCCGCCCTATGCTTTGCCACCTGGAATTTTGCCGTAAAGGAGCTGGGCTCTGTACAGACCAGCGTATACATCTATGCAGTCCCGGTAATCACTGTGATCTCATCCATGCTCCTGTTAAACGAACGCATAAGTTTCCAGTCTGCCTGTGGAATCGCGCTGACCCTAGCCGGTCTTATGGTTTCTGAAAGCAAAACCCGTTCAAAAGGCTTTCGGCTCTGGCAGAAAAAACAAGGTTCTGCCCAAAATTAATTTCCTCATCTCCCAGAGTGCATATGGAAAGAACATACCCCCCCTCCAGCATGGTCTGATGGTACGATGCACCTGGGACAGAACATGCAAAAGAAGCCTCCTCCTTCCATTCAAAAGAAATGGTAGTCAGGGGGACTGTGATACCTAAGCCTGTCGCTTTTAAGTAGCTTTCCTTTAATGTCCATATGCGAAAGAAATACTGGGAACGCTCTGACTCCGGTATTTCCTCCATGCGGTGTCTTTCGGCATCAGAAAAAACCNNCACATCGATTCCCAGCTGCCTGTCTCCAATTGCGCAGGCCACCATGCCATCCGTATGGCTGATGTTATAGTGGATGTGAGGAAAGTCCTTTAAATATGGTTTGCCATGCTCCCCTTTTAAAATGACCGGCTGATCCTGTAATTCAGAACCGATTCCATATAAATCCTTCAATCCAATACGAAGAAGCTCTTTTCCAAGCCCGTGCTCCTGCTCCCGTTTTTTCTTTCCTTGGGTTGCTTCATACCTTTCCAGATAAATCCGTACCATACCGTCTTAAACCTTTGTCTAAATCCCTGTCCTGTTCCACGCCCGGTTTTCCACCGGACATCCATGACCGAAATATACCTTTCTTGCGCCAAGAGCGCTAATCTTATCCGCACTTTTTAACATCTCCGCCCTGTCCCAATACACCAGGGACAGCCCGGGATAAAACATGTTCATCAGCGCATCTCCTACTATGACAGCCTTTTCATCAAGATCAATTCCTATGGATCCCCTGGTATGACCCGGCAGCCCCATGATCCTGGCGTTGATTCCATAATCCTTCAGCCAGTCTCCTTCATTTACAAAAATTTCCGGGGTAAACTCTGGTATCCGGTCCGTTTCAAAGCTTTTCGCCGAAACCTCCGCAACCGCCATTCCCAGCATCCCCTGAAAACGGAGAGATTCCTTAAATTTGTCCTTTATAAGGTTTAAATCATCCTTATGAAGGGCTACCGGTACTCCCAATTCCTTTTTTAAATAGGCCGTATTTTGCACATGATCCGCATGACCATGGGTGAGCAGGATCAGTTCCACTTTTGTTTTCCGGCACTGGGCCAGTATTTTTTCTTCAGATCCGTTCCTTCCTGTATCCACAAGAATGGCTCTTCCATGTTCCTCAATCAGATAACTGTTCACACTCCCGCACCTGATCCGCTTTACTTCTGCCAACTTTTTTCATCTCTCTTTCAAATACGTTTATTTCTCCGCCGGAAAATGCCTTCGGCGCCATTACGCTATTGTTCATTGTATTGAAAGAAGGCCTTGTATATTCCCGATTTTTCTTCTATCTTTTTCTGTATATACAATCAATTACTCCGTTTTCCGGCTTCGCGGATACCAGATTTCTTATGGCTTATAGCATATCATCTTTTGTCTCTTTCATCAATTCCTTTTCCAATATGTAACAAAGAGTCTGTAAGGCAGACTCTCCGCCGGCGTATGACTGCTTCAACAGATAAAAAAGGCCCTGCAGGTCTTAATGACAGACATGCAGGGCTTTCCCCATTCCTTATGACCGCCGGATATGGAATGCATCCATTCCCGGATAAACCGCACTTCCTCCCAGTTCTTCTTCAATCCGAAGGAGCTGGTTATATTTTGCCACACGTTCGCTTCTGCTTGGTGCTCCTGTCTTAATCTGACACGTATTAAGAGCGACTGCCAGGTCTGCGATGGTGGTATCTTCCGTTTCACCGGAACGGTGGGAAGCAATTGCCGTGTAACCTGCGCTGTGAGCCATCTTAATCGCCTCAAGAGTTTCTGATACAGAACCGATCTGGTTGAGCTTAATCAGGATGGAATTGGCGCATCCGTTTACGATTCCTCTCTTTAAGCGCTCCGTATTGGTAACGAACAGGTCATCTCCAACCAACTGGATCTTGCTGCCCAGCTCTTTCGTAAGCTTTTCCCAGCCTTCCCAGTCTTCCTCATCAAGGGCATCGTCAATGGAATAAATGGGATATTTTTCACAAAGCTTTTTCCAGTGCTCAATGAGTTCCTCAGAAGTAAAATGCTTGCCGCACTTAGGAAGGATATACTCTCCCTTGTTCGCTCCCTTCCACTCACTGGAAGCTGCGTCCATGGCCAGAACAAAATCACGCCCTGGTTCATAGCCTGCTTTTCTGATTGCCTCAAGAATCAGTTCAATGGCAGCTTCGTCGCTGTCCACATCCGGAGCAAAGCCGCCCTCATCTCCCACAGCGGTAGCCAGGCCCTTTGCCTTTAATATGGACGCCAGGCAATGAAATACTTCTGTACACCACCGGAGTCCCTCTTTAAAACTGGAGGCTCCTGCCGGCATGATCATAAATTCCTGTACATCTACTGTATTGGCAGCGTGAGCTCCGCCGTTTAAAATATTCATCATTGGAACCGGGAGACGGTTGCCTGTAATTCCGCCTAAGAAGCGGTAAAGGGGGATTCCCATACTCATAGCCGCTGCCCTGGCGCAGGCGATGGACACTGCTAATATAGCATTGGCTCCCAGTCTGGACTTATCTGTTGTCCCGTCTGCGGAAATCATTGCCTGGTCAATGGCGTAAATGTCGGAAGCATCCATTCCCGTGATGGCGTAATGGATCACTGTGTTGATGTTATGAACCGCATTTAAGACACCTTTTCCGCCATAGCGGGCCTTGTCCCCATCCCGAAGCTCCAGAGCCTCAAATTCACCGGTAGACGCACCGCTGGGTGCCGCTCCCCTGGCTATGGTTCCGTCTGCCAGATGTACCTCAGCCTCTACGGTAGGATTTCCTCTGGAATCAATAATTTCTCTTCCTATTACTTTTTCAATCTCAAGATAATTCATGGTTTTTCTCCTTTTCCTTTAAATGGTTTTCACACTGGAAAGGAGCCCTTAAGGAAGCTCTTTCCAATTTCCATGTTCTCATCGTTGATCATCATATAAAAACTTTTCTGATGCCGTTCTGTAAGCTGGATCCTCATTCCAAATCCCAGGAATGGATCGCTTTGGCAGCCATACTTCATTAATATGGCTTATTTCCATAATTATTATGAGTTAGTTCATTTTTAATTTTTAAAAAAAAATAATAAAATTTTTTTTAAAAATTTTTTAATAATTNNACCAGAAATTTCAATACAGACATTGATAATTATTACTGACTTTTCCATCAAAAGAAAAAAAGCTTCTGCCCCTGCCTTACGGAGGGACAAAAGCCTGAAATATCTGCGGTATCATCCAACTATTCTCAATTCTCTTACCACAGTTTTTATATTAATTACAGAAACGCCTGTAACATAAAGTTTATAATAAACAGAATTGTTGCCACTATAATAATAGGATTCAGCTCATTTGCTTTCTTTTTGCAGATCTTTACGATGCAGTAGAAAATAAACGCCGTTGCAATACCATAAGAAATGCTGTAGCAAAGTGCCATAAACACACCTGCAAAGAAAGCAGGAATTGATTCTTCCAACTGAGTCCAATCAATCTCCTTGAACGAAGAAATCATCATACACCCAACAATAACAAGGGCCGGAGCTGTTGCTACAGATGGAATTGCACTGATAAAAGAGGCTAAGAATGCACTTAAGGCAAAGCAAACANNTGTTTGAGGTACCAAAAATTGCTCCAATGGAAGTCGCTGTCGCATCTGCAAATAACGCCTTATCCATCTTGGAAGAGAACCCTTTGCCTGACTCTAAGGAGGCTTCGTCTTCCGCACTAAAGATTCCGCTTCTGCGGCCTGTTCCAATGAAAGTTCCGATTGTATCAAATGTATCGGATAAGCTGAAAGAGAAAATGGTAATCAGTACAAGAGGGAGCTTCGTCATATCGTTAAATAAGGCGGGAAGTCCGTCTGCCGTAAAAATTACGCAAAAGGTTGTTGGAAGCACTGACAATGCCTCTGCGAAATTAACGGTATCACCTGTTTTTGTAATGCCTAATGGAATGCCGATCAAAGTTGTTAAGACAATGCCAATTAAAATACCGCCCTTTACGTTCATCACGGTCAATACAACGATTAATACAAGACCTATAATAAATAAGACAAGAGCTTTTGTTGTGATAACAGACATTGCGGGAACGCCAGCCGTAAAATTGATTGCACCTGCATTCAAAAGACCTATGTATGCAATAAAGATACCAATACCCCCGCCGATCGCATTTTGCAGACTTACAGGGATAGCTTTAATAATATACTTACGTATCTTGGTTACAGTGATTAAAATATTAAGGAGTCCACAGATAAAAACCATTGACAAAGCCTGCTGCCATGTAAATTTCAGTCCAAAACAAACCGTGTAAACAAAAAATGCGTTTAATCCCATACCAGGTGCCTGTGCATATGGTACATTGGCCACAAGGCCCATAACTAAGGTACCTATAATCGCAGAAATGATGGTTGCTAAAAATACTGCTCCCCACTCCATGCCTGCCTGGCTTAACGTATTAGGATTTACTATAATTATGTACGCCATGGCAAAAAATGTGGTGATTCCGGCTATTACCTCAGTTGTGACATTCGTTCCGTTTTCCTTGAGTTTAAAGAACTGCTCCATGGTAAAACTCCTTTTTCATTTTATTTTAAGAGGCCTGCGCTTCTTAATTACCATTTTATTATAATCTTTTTTTATCATTTCTTCAAGAAAAATTAATAGAATTTTAATGTTTTATTTATTATTTATATTAATTCTATATATTAGAGTGGTTAATATATATGAAATGTTTCATTAATCTCACTTATTTAACAGAGATTGGCCGGAACGCAAAAAAATACCGGAGAAATGCAAAAAAGATTTCTTTGCACTTCTCCGGCATTTCTGCCGACCATATTACAGCAGCCAGAAGTCTGTTTTATCCTCTCCGTATTCCAGCCGGAACCGGAGCCTGTCAAAAAACTCCTCCAGAGCCTTATAAAGCTCCTCCCATTGTCCGCTGCTGTTTTTATCATGGAATGATTCGATCCAGCAGGACTGCTTCCCGCAAGCATCCCTTAAATGAATTTTAAATTCCAGGCCTTTGCCCTTTATAAATTCATTGCATTCCAAAATCTCGGTAATGGAAACAATCTTCATATACGCCTCTATTCCTGACCCTTATACTTCCTTGCCTGCTCTTCAATGAACTCCAGATCATCAAAATAATTGATCTTCATGGCTTCCTTCACGCCCTTTAAAGTACGAGCCGCCGCTGCTTCAGCCTTATCGCTCCCCTCTTTTAATATCTGGTATACGTAAGGAATGTTGGCCTCGTATTCTTTTCTTCTTCTGCGGATAGGCTCTAACTCTGCCTGAAGGATGCTGTTTAAGAACCGTTTCACCTTCACATCGCCTAAACCGCCCCGCTTGTAGTGGTCCTTAAGCTCGTCAAGATTCTTATAATCAGGCAGATACTTTTCAAAATCTTCGGCCTTGCAGAAGGCATCTAAGTATGTGAATACTGTATTTCCTTCCACTTCTCCCGGGTCGGAAACCTGGATGTGGTTAGGATCTGTATACATGCTCATGACCTTTTTCTTTACTTCCTCTTCCGGATCGCATAAATAAATGCAGTTTCCAAGGGACTTGCTCATCTTGGCCTTTCCGTCGGTTCCAGGAAGCCGTAAGCAGGCCTTATTATCAGGAAGCAGGATTTCCGGCTCTACCAAAGCCTCTCCGTACACGGAATTAAACTTACGCACAATTTCCCTTGTCTGCTCAATCATTGGCTCCTGGTCTTCTCCTACGGGCACTGTGGTGGCCTGGA
>DJBG01000166.1:25470-25673 GCA_002429965.1 Hungatella sp. UBA5982 | reverse complement strand
CTCTTGGACGGATGTACCGCTTGTCCATCAGCGGCGGGCAGGTGATCGTCCCAATGGAGCATGAGATTGAGCATCTTATGGCTTATGTAAAGATTCAGAAAAACCGTTATAAAGATGAGTTCGAATTTGACCTCCGGACGGACATGCGGCAGATCCATGAACTGTTTTCCTTAAAAATAATTTTGCAGCCGGTGGTGGAAAAC
>DJBG01000166.1:0-25366 GCA_002429965.1 Hungatella sp. UBA5982 | reverse complement strand
CGGCATCGGCCTTCACAGCGTAGAATCCAGGATCAAGCTGTACTTTGGAGTGGACCGTGCGGTTTCCATCTACAGCAAAAAGGATGCAGGAACCTTAACCGTCATACGGATCCCCAGGATTACCGCGGAGGATATTGATGAGCATGACAATTTAAAGGAAAAGATAAATAAAACAGAATAAAAATCGAAAATAACCAACAAATACAAAAATCGGCCTATGTTTATTGGGAAAAAATCCGTTAGAATATAAGTAAGAGAAAGGTTATATTCCCATAAGCCTTTCTCCCTAAAATAAAAAGCGGGAGGCAGGCCCATGAGCAAGGAAGAAACACCAGTATCCAAAACAAAAGAAAAGACATCCATAGCACAAAAAAAAGAAAACAGGTATGGGTGGCTGTTCATTTCGCCCTACCTGATTTTTTTCACTGTTTTCACCGGCATTCCTTTTGTCATTGCAATTGTGATGTCGTTTTTAAACATGAAATATATTACAAGGTTAGACAATCTTAAATTTGTAGGGTTTCAAAACTTTATAAAAGTATTCACCAACAAGGAGATCATGAATTCCCTGTTAAGAACCTTTCAATATTCCCTGGTATATGTGCCTCTGATCATGATCATTGGATTTGTGCTGGCATTTATGCTGAATAACGGGGTCTTTATGAAAAAAACGATCCGTTCCCTTGTATTTATGCCTTATGTATCCAACATGGTGGCAGTGGCCGTAATTTTTAAGGTGCTGCTTGGAAATAACAGTCCTGTGATTATTGCTTTACGAAATATGGGATTTGATCCGCCGCTGCTTTTACTGAACTTAAAGCTGGCTCTTCCTACAGTGGCTATGATTTCGGTATGGAAGGGCGTTGGCCTTAACATGGTGGTTTATCTTGGAGCGCTGCAGGAGGTGCCATCTGAGCTGCTGGAAGCAGCGCAGATTGACGGGGCAACAAAATGGCAGCGGATCCGCAATATCATCATACCTATGATTTCTCCCACCACCTTTTTCCTCGTAATCAGCTCCATTATCGGTTCCTTTCAGAACTTTACCTGTATACAGGCTCTTACTGAGGGCGGACCGGGACAGGCGACTACCGTTATGTCCGTAAATATTGTCCGTACTGCTTTTACAAAATATGAAACAAGTCTTGCAAGTGCAATGGCTTTCGTCATGTTTGCGCTGGTCATGATCGTAACGCTTATCCAGTGGCGCGGACAGAAAAAATGGGTTAATTATTAAGGGAGGAATCATCAATGACAAGCAAAAAGAAAAGTTTAAAGATAGCACTTACAATTTTCATCCTGTTGATTGGGTTGGCTTCTAATTTTCCATTCCTGTTCATGATCTCCTCTTCCTTTAAGGTCAGCGGAGAGGTCATGAAATTTCCATGGCATTTGATTCCGGAAAACCCCACCCTGATGAACTTTCAGGCATTATTAACAAACGGCATTTATAACTTTCAGAAATGGTATTTTAATACGGTGGTCATGACGGCCCTTACCATAGTAATTAAAATATTTTTTGTAAGCTTTACGGCATATGGATTTGCAAGGATTAAATTTAAGGGAAAAGACGCAATATTTCTCATACTGTTGTCGGCCATGATGATACCCAGCGATATTATGATCTTACCGAGATACATGATCTTTAAAAATTTACACATCCTGGATACCATGTGGTCATTAATCCTGCCAAGCTGCGTTGACGTGTATTTTGTATTCCTGCTGCGCCAGTCCTTTGTTTCAATTCCGGACTCCCTAAGTGAAGCGGCCAAAATTGATGGATGCGGTCATTTGCGCATTTATTGGCAAATCATTTTCCCATTGGCAAAACCGGCCATTGCGACCATGGCACTATTTTCCTTTACATGGTCCTGGAACGACTATATGGGACCGTATCTGTACATATCAACGATGGATAAGCAGATGCTGTCCGTTGGAGTGAAGCTTTTTTCCTCCGGACTGATCCAGGATTATGGAAGTCAGATGGCTGCGGCAACGGCTGTGCTGCTGCCCATTCTGGTGGCTTTCTTATTCTGCCAGAAGTTTTTCATCGAAGGCGTTGCTTCCTCCGGTGTGAAGGGATAACAAATGAAATTTAAGGCAGGTTAAAAAGCCTTTGGAATTAGTAAAGATGAGATAGAAAGGGGATTTAAGATGGAAAAAAAACTTACCGGAAGAGTCACTGTTCCCACGGATGTGGATATGATACAGGAGACCAAGGAGATTGCAGGGCGATGGGGAGCCGATGCGCTTCGGGATTGTGACGGGACGAATATGCCGGCTGAGCTAAAGAAAATGCCTGTCAAGATCTACTCTACTTATTATACCACCAGAAAGGACAATGAATGGGCAAATGCAAACCCTGACGAGGTCCAGCAGGTATATTTGATGACGGAGTTTTACACGGCAATGGAAGGGGGAGAGCTTCGCATTCCATTGATGAAACATCTGTATAAGGATCAGCTAAAGCCCAATACCCTTCACGGCATCAAACGCTGGTGGGAGGTAGTGGACCGCACAACAGGAGACCCCTTAGCTGTTAATGCCTGGGAATATGATGAGAACACCCAGNNGTCATCATTTTAAGGCCCGAGAGGTATCACGACTATACGGTAAGTTTCCTGGCTTTCATCATCTGGGATCCGGTTCATATGTATAATTTTATTACCAATGACTGGCAGGATGTGGAGCATCAGATCACCTTTGACGTGCGTCAGCCAAAGACCCAGAGCCATGTGATCGATAAATTAAACCGCTGGATGGAGGAAAATCCGGATAGCAATGTGGTGCGTTTTACAACGTTTTTCCATCAGTTCACCCTTGTATTCAATGAATATGCAAAAGAAAAATTTGTTGACTGGTTTGGGTACAGCGCCAGTGTCAGCCCTTATATTTTAGAGCAGTTTGAAAAAGAGGCAGGTTACCCCTTCCGTCCGGAATATATCATTGACCAGGGGTATCATAACAACACCAACCGGGTGCCTTCCAAGGAGTTCCGTGATTTCCAGGAGTTCCAGCAGAGAGAAGTAGCGGAGCTCATGAAGGTTCTTGTGGATATCTGCCACGGTCACGGCAAGGAAGCCATGATGTTTTTAGGGGATCACTGGATCGGAACAGAACCATTTGGAGCGTATTTTAAAAATGTAGGACTGGATGCGGTAGTGGGAAGTGTAGGTAACGGCACCACCCTTCGCCTGATTTCCGATATTCCGGGAGTTAAATATACAGAAGGCCGCTTTTTGCCTTATTTCTTCCCGGATGTATTCTGTGAAGGCGGCGATCCGATCAAGGAAGCAAAGGTAAACTGGGTAACTGCAAGACGGGCCATCTTAAGAAAGCCGGTGGACCGGATTGGCTATGGCGGATACTTAAAGCTGGCATTGGAATTCCCGGATTTTATCCAATACATTGAGGAGGTTTGTGATGAATTCCGTCTTCTTTATGAAAATGTGGGAGGCCAAAGCCCGTACAGCCACTTTAAAGTGGGAGTGCTGAACTCCTGGGGAAAGATCCGTTCCTGGGGAACCCATATGGTAGCCCATGCCATTGATTANNTCATCAGCTTTGAGGATGTGATCGCAGATCCGGATGTATTAAAGAAATGCAAGGTGGTCATTAATGTTGGCGATGCTTATACAGCTCCCAGCGGCGGGGCCTACTGGACCAATCCCAAGGTCAGCAGTGCCGTAAAGGCCTTTGTAGCCCAGGGAGGCGGTTTGATTGGAGTGGGAGAGCCATCTGCCTGTGAATACCAGGGCAGGTATTTTAGTCTGGCAAACGTACTTGGCGTAAACAAAGAAGTAGGCTTTTCTATGTCAACAGATAAATACAACTGGGAAGAGCACAGCCATTTTATTATAGAGGAATCCTCCGGGACCATTGATTTCGGGGAAGGGATGAAGAACATCTATGCTCTTTCCGAAGCGGAGATCTTAAAAAAGGACGGGGAAAATGTCCAGATGGCGGTCAACCGGTTCGGAGACGGAAGAAGCGTATATATCAGCGGAATCCCCTATTCCTTTGAAAACTCCAGAATGCTTTACCGGGCAATTTTCTGGGCCGCAGGCATGGAGCAGGAAATGAAGAAATGGTATAGCAGCAACTATCATGTGGAAGTCAATTATTATCCGGCTACCGGCAAATATTGTATTGTAAACAACACTTATGAGCCCCAGGAAACCGTGATTTATGACGGAAAAGGCAAAGAATATTCTATGCAGTTAAAGGCAAATGATATTTTGTGGTTTTCATTTTTGTAAACGAATGAATAAATCAGAAAGGGCCCGTTATCATTATGCAGACAAAGGAAACACTTAAAACCTATGAGGCAATCACGAGAGAGGAAGCACGTAATGCGCTAAATCATACGGTTGCCCGGATTAGAAATAATATTTCAAAATTTTATGATAGTTTCCCGGCGGCAAGCAGCGTCAACCAGATATATTCTGCTGCTGAAAACAATGATTGGACCAATGGATTCTGGACCGGACAGCTGTGGCTGGCATATGAACAGACAAGGGAGGCGGCTTTTAAAGAAGCCGCCCTTTGTCAAGTGCCAAGCTTCCGGGAACGTCTGATCAAAAGAATTGTAGTAGATCATCATGATATGGGATTCTTATATACGCCCTCTTGTGTGGCAGCTTATAAACTTACCGGTGACAAGCTGGCAAGAGAAACCGCATTGATGGCAGCAGATAACCTGATGGGGCGGTTTCAGGATAAGGGAGAATTTTTTCAGGCATGGGGAAAGCTGGGGGATCCGAAAGAATACCGGTTAATTATTGATTGTCTTTTAAATATGCCGTTGTTGTTCTGGGCGTCAGAGGAAACGAAGGATTCAAAATACCGTGAATCCGCACTTCGCCATATTCGAACCAGCATGAAATATGTGGTCCGTGAAGATTCTTCTACATACCATACCTATTATTTTGATCCGGAAACAGGAAATCCGTTACGCGGAGTAACGGCACAAGGATACCGGGATGGATCCATATGGGCGAGAGGCCAGGCGTGGGGAATATATGGTTCGGCAATCGCTTATAAATATTGTCCCGACCCAATGTATATGGAAAGCTTTCGGAAGATTACCGCATGTTTTCTGGAGCATTTACCTGGGGACCTGGTACCTTATTGGGATTTTGACTTTACAGATGGCAGTACGGAACCAAGAGATTCTTCTTCCGGGGCAATCGCAGCCTGCGGGATGCTTGAAATGGCAAAATATTTAGAACCGGATGAAGCAAAAGATATGCAGCAGCTTGCAAAACGTTTAATAAAGGCATTGACACAGCATTGCTTATACCGTTCCGGAGAAGACACCAATGGTATATTACTTCATTCCACTTATGCAAAAAGTTCTCCTTACAATACGGTAAAGGATAGCGGTGTTAATGAATTTACGTTATGGGGGGATTATTTTTATATAGAAGCACTTGTACGGCTGACAGAACAGTGGGAAGTCTACTGGTAGGAAAGAGAGTAAAAATGAAACAATTAGATGAAAGACTTATAAAAATTGTTCCGTCAGACAGACAAATCATGCTGCAGAAAACAGAGTTTTATGCATTCTTTCATTTTACGGTGAATACTTTTACCGGAACGGAATGGGGATATGGCACAGAACCGGAAGCGGTTTTTAATCCTGGCCAAATGGATGCAAATCAATGGGTACAAGCTGTTAAGGCAGCAGGGATGAAAGGAGCAATCCTTACCTGTAAGCACCATGACGGATTTTGCTTATGGCCCAGTAAATACACCAATCATTCTGTGAAGTATAGTCCTTATCTGAATGGAAAAGGAGATATTGTAAAAGAAGTAGCGGAAGCCTGTAAAAAAGCCGGTCTTAAATTTGGTATTTATCTTTCTCCATGGGACCGGAATCAGGAAACCTATGGACAAGGAAAATCATATGATGATTATTTCGTGGCACAGCTTACGGAACTTCTTACCGGATATGGAGATATTTTCAGTGTATGGTTTGACGGTGCATGCGGAGAAGGTCCCAATGGTAATAAACAGGTCTATGACTGGCAGCGTTATTATGATACCGTAAGAAAACATATGCCGGACGCCTGCATTTCCGTAAGCGGACCGGATGTCCGCTGGTGCGGCAATGAGGCAGGTGATACCCGGCCCAGTGAATGGAGTGTTGTGCCGGCAGATTTATCGGTAGCAGAGCGGGTGGCAGCTTTAAGCCAGCATGGGGATGATCCGTCTTTCCGGCAAAGGGTAATGAGCAGTATGGAAGAGGATTTAGGAAGCAGGGAACGTTTAATACACGAACAACACTTAATCTGGTATCCGGCAGAAGTGGATGTATCAATAAGGCCGGGCTGGTTTTATCATCCGGAAGAGGATGATAAAGTACGGTCTCTGGAAAACCTAATGGATATTTACGAAAAATCCGTAGGGGGAAATACAACACTGCTGTTAAATATTCCTCCTATGCCAAACGGACTGCTTCATGAGGAAGATGTAAAAAGGCTGCAGGAGCTGGGCAGGGAGATACAAAAAAGATACGGGAATAACCTGGCAGAAGGAACCGAAATTCAGGTCAAAGAAGAAAATGAATGGAATGCAGTAAATAATGTACAAACGGATGACTATGAAACTTACTATCAGGGAAAAGGTCCTAAGGTAGAATTTAAAATTTCCTGGAATACTCCCCAAAAGATTTCAGCAGTTATATTAAAAGAAAATATATTAAATAGCCAGAGAATTGAGGCTTTTGAAATTCTGTCTATGAAGAATGGAAACCTTATAAGCTTATATAAGGGAACTACCGTAGGTTATAAAAAAATTGCCCGCTTTCCGCAGATAGAATCGGATATACTGATTATACAAATATTAGATTCAAGGATCGGGCCTACTCTTTCGTTCATTGGTATATATGGATAAAAAAATCCGTTTTATTTCAAAAAAACCGATAGAATGATAAAAATAACATATAAAGCTAAAATACAACCTATGTAAATCAGATAATATGTTAGTTATAATGGGATTATAAATAAAAGGAGGGTAACAGATATGAAATTAAAAAGTGCATTAAGACGAGGCGCTGCCTTAAGCTTAGCTGCAACGATGGTTTTAAGTACTGCCGGATGCGGAAAATCCGATAATACAAAAGGCAGTACGGATGGTAAAGCAACAGCAGAAACTACTCAAAAGCCGGACAGCGATAAGCCCTTTGATGGTGTAACAGTAAAATGGGCACTGACAGATAATGCTGCAACCAATACGGAAACAAAAGAAATGATCGCATTAATCAAAGAAAAAACAGGGATTAATGTAGAATTTTTCATTACTCCTACATCAAAAGCAGGAGAAATGGACAAGGTACTTGTGAGCTTGATGGCAGGATAAGAAATGGATATTATAGGCAGAACTCCCCTTCA
Source organism: Hungatella sp. UBA5982 (assembly GCA_002429965.1). Classification (GTDB taxonomy): domain Bacteria; phylum Bacillota; class Clostridia; order Lachnospirales; family Lachnospiraceae; genus Lacrimispora. Next base: position 17,972 of record DJBG01000166.1, on the reverse strand, counting down.
ATTGGAAGAATTCTACAAGGCTGCTGTTTTAGAGCCAATTGATGAGCTTGCTAAAGCAGATAATTATGATATTGACACTTTGTATGGTGGCCAGACTGTAAAATTTGAAGATCAGACATATGCAATTCCAGCAGAAAAAGATATTTGGCTGACCTATTATAACAAAAAGATTTTTGATGAAGCAAACGTTCCATATCCTACCGCAGAAGGCTGGACCTGGGAAAAATATGTAGAGACTGCCCAAAAGTTAAACAATCCTGATAAAAATGTCTGGGGTTCCTTTATGAGCGATGACGTTGCATGTAACTATATGCAGGCAACACAGAAAGGGGTATCCCCTTACAAGGCAGACGGAACCGCTAATTTTGACGATCCGGCATATGCTGATGCCATGAAGTGGTTCTTTAGCCNNATCCAGCCTAACTGTCTGGATCTGGCTTCCGGTACATATCCATATAACTCCTTTATGGTAAATGGAAACATCGGTATGTACGTATACGGCGGCTGGGTAGCAAGTGCCTTATCTGATAAGGTAAAATACCCAAGAGATTGGGATCTGGGAATCCTTCCAATGCCTTATCCGGAAGGCTCCGAGCCATCTTCTTTAACGATTACAAGCTGCTATGCGATCCCCAAAACATCCAAGAACAAAGAAGCGGCTTTTGAAGCGATCAAAACCATTTGTGAAAACAAGTATACCTTAGGTTACGGACGTGTTCCTGCCAAGATCTTAACAGAAGACGAAGCAAAAGCATATATCGAAAGCAGCCTGCTTCCTAAATTTAAGGATGACAACTTAACAGCAGAAGACTTTATGGCAGGCTGGTTTGACAACAGCAGAGCATACTTAAGTGAAAAGATCATGGGTATTGCTGATACGACCATCGGACAGATTTATACTGAGGAAGGCCAGTTATACGGCCAGGGACAGAAACCACTGGAAGATACCATGAAGTCGATTCAGGACAGAGCAAATGAAGCGATAAAAGAAGCACAGAAATAATAAGAAGGCGCTGCCATGGTATTTGGCAGCGCTTTCTTACCAATGTTGAAAGAACCGGCAGGAAAGGGAAGAGTAATGGATGAACGGATTTATCTCCTCCCCAGGGAGGGGAATTTTTATAAAGCGAATATGCACTGCCATACAACGGTTTCCGATGGAAAGCTGACGCCTGAACAGGTGAAAGAGGAGTATGAAAAAAGAGGTTATCAGATCGTAGCCTATACGGATCACGGGAAATATTGCCCTCATCCGGAATTGACCACAAAGAACTTTCTGGCTCTGGCAGGCTTTGGGGCGGAGCTAAGGAGAAATCCCATGGACAGGGAGCAGTCCGGAGGAGCGTTTCACTTTAATTTCTATGACAGCAACCCGGATGAGATGCGGGAAGAGAAGGCAGGAGCCAGTGGGAAGGAAATCAGGAATTATGACCGTTCCGGAATCAATGCTTACATAAAGAAGATGAAGCAGCTTGGCTTTCTGGCATGTGACTGCCACCCATACCGGTCTATGCAGAATTATGAGGAGTATACAGGGCTTGAAGGACTTTTTGCCATGGAAGTCTATCATTACCACAGCGATCTGGAAGGGCTTAATGGATACAATCCCCAGGCCTATGATGAGATGCTGCGCTGCCGGAAGGAAATCCATTGCCTGGCGTCAGACGGCAACCAGAATGAATTTCCCATGGGGCATCCGTTCTGTGATTCTTTTGGAGGTTTTATAAGGATCAAAGCAAAGGAGCTTACCTATCCGGCGGTGATGAAGGCATTAAAAAAGGGTGATTTCTACAGCTCCATGGGTCCTGAGATACATGCGCTCTATATTGAAGGCAAGGACCTGGTTGTAAAGACCAGTCCGGTAGAGAAGATTTACATGAAAATGGAAGGTAAGAACTGCCGCATGAAAGTAGCACCTAAAGGAGAATCCTTGGAGGAGGCAAGATTTCCTTTAACGGGAAGAGAAGGCTACATCCGTGTGGCCTGCCGCAGTGAAAACGGGCTGTATGCAAATTCCAACGCATATTTTATGAAGGATCTGCCTTTAAAATTTATTACAGATCAGGAGACATAAGGTTGATTCTTTAGGAGGCAAAATTTGGACAGAACGATACAACAAAAAAAGATAGGATCAGAAAAAATGCAGTCCATGCTGTTCTGGTTATGCTGGGCAGCCTATTTTTCTACATATCTTGGGAGGCTGAATTATTCCGCCTGCTTAACGGAAATTATCAGGGTGGAAGGATATGAGAAGGGAGCGGCAGGTTTTATAGGAACCGCATTCTTTTTTTCCTATGGCCTTGGGCAGCTTTTCAGCGGAATACTGGGTGATAAGAAAAAACCTTATAAGATGATCTTTGTAGGAGTACTTGGTTCGGGAATCTGCAATGGGGTAATGGGACTATCGGGATCCGTATGGCAGATGGCGGTGGTATGGTGCGTCAATGGCCTGTTTCAGTCCTTGATCTGGTCGCCGATCATTAAATTATTTTCCAACTGGATTCCCACATGCAGCCAGAAAAAATTCTGCGTCAACATCAACAGCAGTGTTCCCATCGGCACTTTTGCAGCCTATGGACTGACTGCGCTCATTGTATGGAAATTCCATTGGAGAACGGTCTTTTTCTTTTCTTCCCTGTGCCTGGCAGTCATCAGCCTGGTCTGGTTCCTGGGCAGCCGTAAAATAAGAAAAGATGTGGAAGAAAACGGAATTTTAGAAGACCAGGTCCTTGTTTCACGGGATAAAAAACAGGCAGACGCTTCTATGTTTGAATTAGTTCTGGTTTCCGGAATGATTTTCTTTTGCTTTGGACTGATGTTTCAGGGAGTTTTAAAGGATGGGGTGACCACCTGGATTCCCACCTATATCCGCGAAGAATTTCATATGGAATCCGTAATTTCCATTATCAGCACCACTGTCATACCGGTGTTAAACTTAAGTGGAGTTTATCTGGCTTCCATTGCAAACAGGAAGATTTTCAAAAGTGAGACTGCCACATCTGCTTCATTTTTTGTTTTATGCGCGGCAGCGCTTATTTTGTTGCGGCTTTATAATGGAGGATCCGTAATAACTGTGCTGATCTTATTTGGCCTGGCAACCACGGCGATGATGGCTGTGAATACCATGCTGGTCAGCATGGTGCCCATATATTTTGCTCCTTACGGAAAATCCTCCACCGCTTCCGGGATTTTGAATTCCTCCGCTTATGNNAGCAGGCTGGGATGCCACCATTTTGATCTGGATTGTCATTGCCCTTATGGGAGCAGCGGTATGTACGGCCGGAAAAGCCCGGTGGAAGCGGTTTCTGCAAAACGGTATTTAAGGGATGGGAGGAAAGCAGGTTGAAAGACAGAATTTATTTATTGCCGGAGGCCGGAAGGTTTTATAAAGCGAACCTTCACAGCCATACGGTCGTATCAGATGGAAGAATGACGCCGGAAGAAGCCAAGGAAAATTATAAAAAGCATGGGTATCAGATTATGGCGTTTACGGATCACAGGATCTATCGGAACCATGAAGAATTAAACGATGAGCAATTCCTGGCGCTTGCTGCCGTAGAGGTGGATATCAATGAGGTAAGCCCGGACAGACTGCGCCCGGAAGACAAGACGTACCATATTAATTTGTACGATACTGCTCCCGGATATGAGCGGGCCAGAAAGGAACAGGGAATCTGTCCGGAATGTAAGTATGGGGATTTTGATTATATTAACGGATATCTGGAAGAGATGAGGAAGCTGGGATTTCTTTCCTGCTATAACCATCCTTACTGGTCCCTGCAGAACTATGACGATTACAAAGGCCTAAACGGGCTTTTTGCCATGGAAATCTATAATCACGGCTGCGAGCATGACGGACTGTACGGTTATAATCCCCAGGCTTATGATGAAATGCTTCGATTAGGCAAACAGCTGTGGTGCCTGGCAACGGATGATAATCACAACAGTTATCCTTTTGATAATCCCCTATGCGATTCTTTCGGGGGCTTTACCATGATAAAAGCAGAAAGCCTAAGCTATGACGCAGTTATAAATGGTCTGGTAAAAGGCCATTTCTACAGCTCCATGGGACCTGAGATAAAGGAGCTTTATATGGAGGGCAGAGAGCTGGTAGTAAAGACCGGGCCGGTTCAGGCCATCTGCGGGATCACGGACAGCACCAGATCCTGCCGCAGAGCAGCTGTACAGGGCGAACCCATTACGGAAGCAAGATTTCTCCTTGAAGGGAACGAGACCTATATCCGGGTGGAATGCAAGGATGAGAAGGGGCTTTTTGCTAACAGCAATGCCTATTTTCTTTCCCGGCTGGAGTGAATCCGGGTACCACATAGACAGCCCGGAGATCATGCGCCCATTGCAATAATAAAAAGTTCTTTTCTGATACTTATCGGAAAGGAACTTTTTTTATCTGAGTTACAGACTATATGTTGAAAAATTTATCAGTCTTTATGTATATGTACTATTAAACAGTTTAGATCGTGAACAGGCTTCATGGTGGTTGTAATAAACGTTCATGGAGCCTTCTTTGTACGCTCAGTGTGCACACGTTTTAACAGTAGAAGATCCCCTTCCGTCCGACCGTGAGAGAGATATAATAGAAGCCAAGGATAACAATCATGAAGTGGAATTTGATGAAGAGAACAAGCAAAACTCTGACTTAATACAGCAAAGATATGCATAGATGTCAAAAAGATTAAAATATATGCTTAGCTAACTATTGATTTTTTCGTTAGTCCGTGTTATATTATTAACAAATGAAAGTTATATCCAATACTCATTAAAAAAGGAGATGGTATTATGTTGACTACTTTTAAAGCAACAGCTAAAGCACTGCCTGAAGGGTTACAGGTTGAAACAAATTCAAGAGGTTTTAAAATCCTTTTTGACGAACCCGAAGAACTGGGCGGCACAGATACTGCTATGAACCCTGTGGAGGCCCTATTATGTGCACTGGGCGCATGNNGATATTACTTTTGAGGAATTCCATGTTGAGTTGGAAGGGGATCTTGATCCAGACGGATTTATGGGACTGGCAGATGTAAGAAATGGTTTTCAGGAGATTCGTTTTGTCATGCATTTTAAAACAAACGAACCAAAAGAAAAAATAGAAGAGTTTGCAAAGTTTATCGAGAATACCTGCCCTGTAGGTGATTGTTTATCTAACGGTGTAAAATTAGTTTTATCCGGTGTGGCAATTGATTAAATAGTATTAAAAGCAAAAAGAGCCTATATTATAAAATTGGCTCTTTTTCTATAGAAAAGGAGAAAATTTATGCTTATTAAAATGTCAATAATTCCTGGTGGAAAAACGGGCAAGGTAGGTAAAATAAATGTAAAAACAGGCGATAAGGTCGCTGCCGGCGATATCCTTGTGCAAATAGAAACGGCGAAAGGTAACCACCAGATTAAAGCCATATCAGAAGGAACAATTAGTAAAATACTATGTGAAGAGGGCATGGACATTGCATCGAATGCTGATATGTTTGAAATCGCCGAGGATGCTGAAGTCAAAGAGGCGGCAATAACAAATTGTGATAGTGCTTCACAGGGAACCGCTAAGGAAACCACTGCCGATTTACTTATAATAGGTGCTGGTCCCGGCGGATATGTAGCCGCTATTTATGCAGCTAAAAGTGGCCTAAAAGTAACTCTGGTTGAGCAATCAGCATTAGGAGGCACCTGTCTTAATGTCGGATGCATTCCTACAAAAGCACTTGTTAAATCTGCAGAAGTTTGCCACACGGTAATGAATGCGTCAGTCTTTGGGATTGAATCAGACAGCCCGGTTACAGTAAATATGAAGCAAGTAATTGACCGTAAGGATAAGATCAAAGACAGACTCGTTTCCGGAATTGATTTTCTTATGAAAAAAAATGAAATCAACGTAATCTCCGGTCAAGCATCATTTATGGATAAAAATACAGTAACAATAAAAGGCGAAGAAAATTATATCATAAAGGCAAAAAATATTATCGTTGCAACAGGCTCGAAAATTTCTAATATTGCCATTCCGGGCATGGAACTTCCATTTGTGCTGAACAGTACAAAAGCGTTGTCTGATCACAAGCTTCCAAAATCCATAACCATTATTGGCGGTGGTGTAATCGGAATGGAATTTGCATTTATCTATAGAAATTTCGGCGTTGATGTCCATGTAATTGAATTTATGGATCGATTACTGACCATGGTAGACAGTGATATCTCAAAAGAGATACAGGATATGGCAGAAGAAAATAACATTCACATTCACATCGGTTCAAAGGTTAAGAAAATTCAAAGCTCCGTAGATGGTATGGCAGTTATTACCTATGAAAACAATACAGGGGAGCACTTAGTGGTAAGTGAAAAGGTATTGGTGGCTATTGGCAGGGAGCCGAATCTGGATGGATTATCCATTGAAAAAAGCGGTGTCTTGTTAAACAGCAACGGGAAAGGAATTCAAGCAGATCATTCCATGCGTACAAATGTTGACAATATTTATGCAATAGGAGATGTAACAAATATCATTCAACTGGCCCATGTAGCTTCCCATCAGGGGATTGTTGCCATAGAAAATATATTAGGAATGCATAAAGAAATGGATTATTCAGCAGTCCCTAATGTAATATTTACTTCACCGGAAATCGCAAGTGTCGGTATCGGTGAAGACGAAGCGAAAAGCAAAGACATTGATATTGATGTTAGTAAATTTTCCTTTGCCGGAAACGGAAAAGCTTTGACGATGAATGAGGCGAGAGGCTCTATAAAACTGATTAAAGACAAAAATACAGGAAAAATAATAGGCGGGTCAATAATAGGTGCCGATGCATCTTCTTTAATCAGCTCATTAACCTTAGCAATTGCCAATGGATTTACGGAAAAAGAAATCTCTGAAACCATATTCCCGCACCCTACTACCAGTGAAACGATTCATGAAGCCGCACTGGATTTTGGAATTGGGGCCTTACATCAATAATGAAAAAAATAGTAATATCCGAAGAATTTGATCCCTGTTTTAATATAGCTGCTGAACATCAGCTGTTTTTAACTTCCCAGGAAGATCTGCATCTGTTTCTATGGCAGAACGATTCATCTGTCATTATAGGAAGAAACCAGAACCTATACGCAGAATGCGATTTAGAGTACCTAAAGGAACATAACATGAAAGCAGTCCGCAGGTTTTCCGGGGGCGGGGCAGTGTATCATGACAAAGGTAATGTTAATTTTACCTTTATTACAAAAGAGGCATCAGCCAGTCATGACCACTTTATCAAGCTCATACAATCTGCAATGCAGCAGCTTGGGATCGACTGTGAATTTAGCGGTAGAAATGATTTGTTATTTAATAACAGAAAATTTTCCGGTCACGCTTATTATACGGACGGTGATAATTACATGTATCATGGTACGGTACTGGTCAATGTAAATTTTGAACAGTTGGAAAATGCCCTTACCCCGTCAAAAATAAAATTAAAGTCCAAAGGGGTCGAATCTGTTAGGAGCAGAGTCATAAATCTATCAGAAATAAACAGTGAAATCACTGCTCAGTCAGTTATTCAAGCTTTTATTGAAACCTTTGAATGCAAAAATATTGAATACATTAATAAAATTAATTTTCAGCCGCCATTAGAGAAACTCCTCTCATCTGACAATTGGATGTTTGCCCAATCACCTAAATTTGATGTCGAATTGGAACGTAAATACTCATTTGGAAATATGTCTGTGTATATCTCTATAGCTGATGACCTGATTCAAAATGTAAAAATAAACACGGATAGTTTGAAGCTTTATGATTTTAAAGCCTGTGAAAAGGAACTGTATAAAACCCGCTTTAACGAACAGGCGGTATGGGATTATATCGAGCGGTACCTCTCGAATCATCTGGAATTTTCATAATATCAGGAAAAGACCTTGAAAAATATTGTACACCAGATGGTTTTATGTTAATATATGAAATAAAAAAATCAGATGGTGAGTACTATGTTTAATTTAGATGATTGCATCGCCTTTATCACTTGTAAAGGGGCAAAGGATTTAGCAGATTCCTTGGAAAAGAGACTGAATAATTTTAATATAACAAGAAGCCAATGGATTGCATTGTATTATATCAAAAATAATAATATGATTACACAAAAGAAGTTGGCCGATAAAATGTCTTTAAAAGAACCTAGTGTTGTCAGGCTGATAGATAAAATGGAAATGTATGGCTGGGTTAATCGCATCAGCAGCAACGATGACAAAAGAATGAAGTTTTTAATATTAACCAATAGCGGCAAAGAAATTGAAACAGCTATGCTGGATGTTGCAGAAAAATTTAAATCTGATGTGCTTAACGGCATATCTCTTGAAGACCTCGATGTATTTAAATCTACGCTTAACAAAATGCTTATAAATATTGAGGATGACAGCAAATAGCAAATCTTCAGGTGCTTCCTGGCGCCATCAGGAAAAAATTATAGGGGTAGAGCAGGCTGCCGGCAAAGTTGGTGGTCTTGACTTTACCTCATAATAATACGTACAATTTAGTTTCAAAGTCTTTCCACCATCAATGGTGGACTCTGCCATTCCTGGAATACTATTTAAATGAATGGTTTCCCGAATGGACTTATAGATTTCTCTCTGAACTTTTGTGACATTCCCATGAANNTAAAACGAAATTGAAAAAAATTCTCACTTATGTTATGATACAAACATAGCAGCATCCTGACACTAAAAACACAGTTTGAAGTAGAAGGTTCGGCATATTAGAAGTCTTTATTTTGCCGCGCCTTAATGGTGCGGCTTTTTTGCTTTTATAAAGCATTTATTGCCTGAATAAAAGAACGGAGGAAGAAGCATGGAAACGAGAATCGCCGTAATCGGCATCGTTGTGGAAGAGGAAGAATCTGTGGAACTGCTGAATGAGATCCTTCATGAATACAGGAAGTATATCATCGGCCGCATGGGCATCCCCTATCCGAAAAAGCAGTTAAGCATCATAAGCATTGCTGTGGATGCGCCTCAGAGCATCATTTCCGCACTGACCGGAAAGATCGGAAAATTAAAGGGAGTCAGCTCCAAGACGGCCTTNNTAAGAAAAGAAACAGTTTTTTCCAGGGCAATACCTGTGAAATTAATAAACCACTGACGGAAAAGCAAATGCTGACCCTAAAGAAAGGAAGAATTACTATGTATGATCCAAAATCGCTGAAAGCAGAAGAATTCATTTCCAACGAAGAAATTCTTGAAACTCTTGATTATGCGGAGAAAAACAAAGCCAATGTAGAACTGGTCGACCAGATCATTGCAAAGGCAAGGCTGGCAAAAGGCCTGACCCACCGGGAGGCATCTGTTCTCCTTGCCTGTGACATTCCGGAAAAGATACTGGAAATCTATGATCTGGCGGAACAGATCAAAAAGGATTTCTACGGAAGCCGCATCGTCATGTTTGCCCCTCTTTATCTTTCTAATTACTGCGTAAATGGCTGCACCTACTGTCCATACCACTTAAAAAACAAGCACATTGCCAGGAAAAAGCTGACCATGGAGGAAGTGGAAAAGGAAGTCATCGCCCTTCAGGATATGGGACATAAACGGCTTGCCATTGAAGCAGGTGAGGATCCTGTGAACAATCCCATCGAATACATCCTGGATTGCGTCAAAACCATCTATTCCATCAAACACAAAAACGGCGCTATCCGCCGGGTCAATATAAACATTGCGGCAACTACGGTAGAGAATTACCGGAAGCTGAAAGAGGCAGAGATCGGAACCTATATTCTCTTTCAGGAAACCTACCACAAGGAAAGCTATGAAAAACTTCATCCAACAGGCCCCAAGCACGACTATTCCTACCATACTGAGGCCATGGACCGGGCCATGGAGGGCGGGATTGATGACGTAGGACTGGGTGTTCTTTTTGGTCTGGAGCTGTACCAGTATGAATTCGCAGGCCTTCTGATGCATGCGGAGCATCTGGAGGCAGTCCATGGTGTAGGACCTCATACCATCAGTGTTCCCCGTATCAAGAAAGCCGATGACATTGATCCCGATGCCTTTGACAATGGGATTGATGACGAAATATTTGCAAAGCTTTGTGCATTGATCCGGATTTCGGTTCCTTATACCGGAATGATCGTTTCCACCAGGGAAAGCCAGAAGGTAAGAGAACAGGTGATCCGTCTGGGAGTATCCCAGATCAGCGGCGGTTCCAGAACAAGCGTGGGCGGCTACCAGGAGGAAATCCGTCCCACGGATACGGAACAGTTTGACGTATCGGACCAGNNAGCGTTCCTTAGATGAGGTGGTCCATTGGCTCATGGATATGGGCTATATTCCTTCCTTCTGCACGGCATGCTACCGGGAAGGGCGTACAGGAGACCGTTTTATGAGTCTTTGCAAAAGCGGTCAGATCCAGAACTGCTGTCAGCCCAATGCCCTGATGACATTAAAAGAATATTTGATGGATTACGCTTCCGAAGATACGAAAAAAGTTGGTGAGGCCCTGATCGCAGCGGAGTTAAACCATATTCCAAAGGAAAAGGTGCGTCTGATTTGTGAAGACCATTTGCAGAAAATAGAAAAAGGAATCAGGGACTTCCGTTTCTGATCCCGCGGGCAGCCGCCAAGGTTAAGCTTGCTTGACTTTGGCTCACTGCCAACGCGGAAATTAACGGTAGGGAGAGGAGACAGGCATGGGACTTAATGAAACACCATCCTCTGAGCGGGTGCACATTGGCTTTTTTGGCCGCCGCAATGCAGGAAAATCAAGCGTTGTCAATGCAGTGACAGGGCAGGAACTGTCCGTTGTATCGGAAATAAAAGGAACTACCACGGATCCTGTTTACAAATCCATGGAGCTTCTCCCCATGGGACCGGTGGTCATCATTGATACGCCGGGCTTTGACGATGAGGGCGCTCTGGGAGAGATGCGGGTAAGGAAGACAAAGCAGATCTTAAACCGGGCTGATTGTGCGGTCTTAGTTGTGGATGGGGCCGTTGGAAAGACAAAAACCGATGAAGAATTGATCCTTCTGTTTAAGGAAAAGAAGATCCCCTATGTGGTTGCTTATAATAAATGTGATTTAACCGGAGCCCAGACCCATGACGACGGACTTTCAGTGAGCGCGTCGGAAGGTCTGTTCATTCACGAATTAAAGGAACGGATCGGCAGTCTTGTAAACACCGGGGATACAAAAATGAGGATCGTGGGAGATTTACTGAATCCATATGACCTGGTGGTTCTGGTGATCCCTATTGATAAGGCGGCGCCAAAAGGCCGCCTCATCCTGCCCCAGCAGCAGGTGATCCGGGATATTCTGGAGGCCGGTGCCATATCTGTGGCAGTGCGTGAAACGGAATTAAAAGAAACCCTGGCAAGGCTGGGAACCAGACCTGCCCTGGTCATTACGGACAGTCAGGTCTTTGAACAGGTAAGTAAGGATACGCCGGAAGAGATCCTTCTCACCTCTTTTTCCATCTTGCTGGCCAGGTATAAGGGCTTTTTAGAGGATGCCGTGAAGGGGGTGGCAGCCATCGGGGATTTAAGAGATGGAGATAAGATCCTGATCTCTGAGGGTTGTACCCATCACAGGCAGTGCGACGACATTGGGACCGTAAAGCTTCCCCGCTGGCTTCGGCAGTATACTGGGAAAGAGCTCTTGATAGAGACTTCCTCCGGACGGGAATTTCCGGAAGACTTGTCATCCTATCAGCTGATCATTCACTGCGGCGGCTGTATGCTGAATGAAAGGGAGATGGAATACCGCGGAAGGTGTGCGTCGGATGCAGGGGTGCCTTTTACCAATTATGGAATTGCGATTGCTTATATGAAGGGGATTTTAAAAAGGAGCATAAAACCGCTTCCGCATTTGGAAGAACTGCTGCCTTAAAAGTGCCTGGACTTATTGACTTATGGAAATATTTATGATATGGTAAAGGCAATCAGATATGGGGGAGTAGTCAGCATGCGCGGGCTAATGCTTATCAGCATGCAGTTAAATCAACATCCTGAACAGTAATGTTCTGGTTTAATTTGAAAAGACAAGACCTGTGTCCTAATTTAGGGCCAGAGCTTGTCTTTTCGTTGTATATGACGGCTTCTCGATACAAAAGCGTACTAGTACGAAGGGAGATAAAATATGAACTTTTTATTGTCAGGCCTTACCTCTGTCACCGTTTCCCAGTTAATCATGTATCTCGTCGGTTTTTTGTTGATTTATCTTGCTGTCAAAAAGGGGTACGAGCCGTCGCTCCTTCTTCCCATGGGATTTGGGGCCATACTGGTCAACTTACCCATGTCCGGCGTGATCGATCAGACGCTTCCCGGTATCGGAAATACCCATGGTATTATCCAGTGGCTGTTTGAATCAGGGATCGAAGCCTCGGAAGCGCTGCCTCTTCTCCTGTTTATCGGGATCGGAGCCATGATTGATTTTGGGCCTCTGTTATCCAATCCCATTATGATGCTGTTTGGTGCAGCAGCCCAGTTTGGTATTTTCTTAACGATTACCGTGGCTATTTTGCTTGGGTTTAACCTTTCTGACGCGGCCTCCATTGGTATTATCGGTGCTGCTGACGGCCCGACCTCTATCCTGGTATCCCAGATACTCAAATCAAATTACATTGGGCCAATTGCAGTAGCGGCTTATTCCTACATGGCCCTGGTTCCTCTGGTCCAGCCATTTGCCATTAAGCTGGTTACCACCAAAAAGGAGCGCCTGATCCGGATGCCTTATAATCCGATGACGGTATCCAGGAGGATGCGGATCCTGTTTCCAATTGTAGTGTCCATGATTGCCGGATTTGTGGCTCCTCAGTCTGTTTCTTTGGTGGGTTTTCTGATGTTTGGAAATCTGCTCAGAGAATGCGGCGTGCTGGGCAGCTTGTCAGATGCAGCACAGAATATACTCGCTAATTTGATCACCCTGCTTTTGGGAATTACCGTCTCATTCAGCATGAGGGCGGAAGCGTTCGTTACCTGGCAGACTCTGATTATTCTGGGACTTGGCTTGGTTGCTTTTGTGTTTGATACCATAGGAGGAGTGCTGTTTGCCAAGTTCATCAACTTATTTAGAAAGAATAAGATCAATCCTATGATCGGCGCAGCCGGTATTTCCGCTTTCCCCATGTCAGCCCGAGTAGTACAGAAGATGTCCATCAAGGAAGACCCCACCAATCATCTGTTGATGCATGCCATTGGGGCCAATGTTTCCGGGCAGATTGCCTCTGTTTTGGCAGGCGGAATTATCTTAAACCTTTTAACCACATTGTTATGACCAGCAGCCATAAAAGGAATCTCTGCTGCCTGAAAGAAAGGAGCCAGCTATGCTTGAAAAATTTCTCCTGTCACTGGATATTATGTGGAAGGGAATGTTTAGTATATTTGTAGTTATCATCATTATCACATTGCTCATCATGGGATTTCGGTGGTTTGAAAAAACCATTTTGGATAAAAAGGAAGAGTAAAGTTATTTATGAAATGCCACAAAAGGGTTAAAATCACAGAGTATTGACAAACAGACAAAACTGTATTATGATAACTCTGGTTTTAAAAATAACCTTTTCTTTGCCACCGGGTAAAGAATTTTAAGGTGTTCTGAAATATTCCGTTAGGTCGTGGAAGGAATATTTTAAGAACACCTTTTTTATGTTGAAAGGAGGATAAGGGATGGAACAATCTGTATTAAAAAACTACGCCAGATATGTGAGCCTTAATATTCTGGGAATGATAGGGCTCTCCTGCTATATACTGGCAGATACCTTTTTTGTATCAAGGGCACTGGGCGCTGCAGGCCTGGCGGCACTGAATTTTTCAATTGGGATTTACAGCCTGATTCATGGTACCGGATTGATGATCGGTATAGGAGGTGCTACCCGCTACAGCATTTTAAAATCCCAGAATGAGGGAAAGCGGATAAATGCCGTTTTTACCGTCAGTCTAAAGCTGGGTATTTTGGCAGGAGTGCTGTTTGCAATCACAGGGGTCCTGGGCACCGGGCCTCTGGCTGTATTATTGGGAGCGGATGCAGCTACATTGCCTCTGACTAAGGCATATTTAAGCACCATACTTTACTTTGCGCCTTTTTTTATCCTGAACAATATCATGCTGGCATTTGTGAGAAATGATAATAATCCTAAGCTGTCGATGATTGCAATGCTGACAGGAAGTCTATCCAATATAATTTTGGACTATATATTTATGTTTCCGCTGGGAATGGGGATGTTTGGTGCAGCCTTTGCCACCGGTCTGGCACCCGTCATCAGTCTTGTAGTTTTATCTGCCCACTTTATACGGGGGAAAAGCGGTCTCCGGTGGTTACGAAGCAGAATTCAGTGGAAGGCTACCCATGATATCCTTGGCCTTGGCCTGGCCGCATTTATTACGGAGGTGTCGTCGGCTATCGTTTTGATCACCTTTAATCTGGTCATCCTGCAACTGGAGGGAAANNAGGGAAATTTGGGTGTCGCATCTTACGGGATTGTAGCCAATATAGCACTGGTAGGAATCTCGGTTTTCACTGGAATTGCTCAGGGAATACAGCCGCTGGTCAGCAAGGCTTATGGCTCAGGGAATGGTATTATTATAAAAAAACTGCTTCAATATGCGGTCATCACCTCCCTGGCAATAGCGTCAGCAATTTATTCCCTGGTATTTTTCTGTTCGGATCAAATGATCAATGCATTCAACAGTGAGCAGAATGCCGCAATTGCACTTCTTGCCAGGGAAGGGCTTAGGATCTATTTTGCCGGTTTTTTCTTTGCGGGAATCAATATTATTGTATGCATGTATTTAAGTGCAGCCGAGCGTGGGCTGAATGCCTTTATTGTTTCGGTGGCGCGGGGCTGTGTTGTTCTTGTTCCCATGGTGCTCATGCTGAGCCGGATCTGGGGAATGACGGGGGTATGGCTGGCATTTGTTATGACAGAAGGATTGGTGAGTATTCTTGGAATGATATTATTATTTTGGAAAAAAGGCACAGATGTTTATAAGGATACTTTATAATCACCGGGACTCTTGCCGGTTACTTCCTTGAAGGCACGGATAAAATGTGCGGAATCATTATAACCCACCGCCTGGGCTATCTCGTAGATTTTCATATTGCTGTCAGCAATGAGGCGAATGGATTTTTCTATGCGGTAATTGCGCAGATAATCACGGTAAGTGAGGCCGGCCTTGCTTTTAAAAAAGGAAGAAAAATAGCTTTTATTCATATAAACATGAGCTGCCACGTCTTCTAAGCTGATGCATTCATTGTAGTTTCTTTCGATGTAGGATTTTGCCTTTTCAATGATGCAGTCCTCCTTATTCTGCAGGGAATGCAATACAATTTCAACCAGATGATTCAGGGAACAGTATAATTCTTTCTCGAGAATCGAGAGAGAAGGAGCATTCTCGATTTGGCTGAACAGATCGTGTTCACTGAATTTAAGCCCGCTGACCGGCTCAATATATTTGGGATTCTGCCGGATCAATGCATAGATTGAGTTATTCAGTGTTTTTTTTGTCTCTTTTACCGGCGGCTTCCGATGATTAGTGACAGCAAAGAAAAGACGGAGATAATGCAGGGTATTCTTCATGTCATAAACCGCCAGGGAATTCATTGCCTGATGGATAAATTCGGAGATATCCTCAGCAGTACAGCCTTCATAAGCAGGGGTATAGGGGAGGTCGTAATAGCCGAATTCAAACCAGGTGAGGCAATCCTTAAACCCATCGGAGCACTGGTGGAAGGTGACGTATTGTTTACTGAACTTAAACTTATAACCCTGGACAGCCATATATTCCCCAAAGGAATGGAGGCTGTCCAGGCAGCGGGGGATATCCGTATCAGGAAACAGCATAAATACAAAGCAGGAGGCCATTTCCCCTGTTACGATCTTGCGGTATTGGATATGGGACCGGTTCAGGCAGTGATAAAGGTCCTCACGCAGACCTTCCTGAAGCTGAAAAAGCTTTCCGGAATAAACCGCATCCAGCTTAATGCAGCCGACGATACAGGAAGAGCCGGGGGTCAGGGAATACTTTTCTTCAAATGCAAGCATATGCTCGGTCTTTTGCATGGGATTTTGCAAATAGGACTCCAGTAATTGCTGCATGTTAAGGGGATAGTTTCGTCCTGCAGAACTGCTCTGCTCTGACATGACCTGGGCAAGCAAGCGGTATAAGAGCTGATACAGCACCGGAAAATCAACAGGCTTTAAAAGATAATCGGCTGCACCCAGACGAAGGACATCCCTTACCAGATTAAAGTCGTCATAGCTGCTTAAGACAACACTCTTGCAGGTGATATGATGCTGTTTGATAAAATCCAGCAATTCAATCCCGTTCATAACCGGCATCTTAATATCGGTAATCAGGATATCGATGGTATTGCATCTTAAGATATCAGCCGCGATGGCCCCATTCCTGCAGCTAAGTACGTTTAACTTGTTTTCAAATTCCTTTTCTACCGCATGGGCAAGCCCCTCCAGAATATCAGGATCATCATCTACGATTAAAATATAATTGCTTGTCATCTGCGCCTCCTATCACTTTCTGCTCAAACGATTTACTCTTCTGTGACCGGAATTTTAATGGTTACAGTTGTTCCCTGGTGAAGCCAGCTGTCAATGAATAAATCATACTCTCTTCCGTAATAGAGTTGAATTCTTTTCTTGATATTCTTTAAGCCGATACTGTGAAAATCGGTATTCTTATCCTCTAAGTAATCACGCAGCAGGGCCAAATGTTCTTCATCCATTCCGTTTCCATTGTCTGAAACGGTGAAAATCAAATTTCCGTCTTTTTTATATCCCCATATTTGAATAGAACCATTGGCGGCATCATCAATAATACCGTGATTAATACTGTTTTCTACCAAAGGCTGCAGCAGAAGCTTAAGCATCCGGTAGGAAAGAATTTCAGGATCCAGACTGGTGCTGATGGACACATTGGTGTAGCTTAGCTTGATTAAACGGATGTATTCTTCCAGATGAGCATATTCTTCTTCTACAGTTACCAGTTTATTGGCCTCGGAGACACCAAATCGGAGAATCTTTGCCAGCAGTTCGCACATGGTTGCCAAATGGGGGTAATTGGCATTGAGAGAGGCCATCCGCATCCGGTCCAGGGTATTGTATAAAAAATGGGGATTGATCTGAGAACGCAGCATCTGCAGATTCAAATCCTTTTCAGCCAGGCTTTTTTGATATACCTGCTTTGTCATTTCTCTGTAGGATTTTATGACTCTCTTGGTAATCATCCAGGACAGCAGAAGATTAGACAGGAAAATAACCAGGATGATCATCAGAAAAACAGGACGCAGGAAAGAGGAGGACTGGGTGATATCTTTTTTATCCGTAGCGATGACGCTGTATAAGGTATGATTGTCATTGGCAGTCAGGTAATACGCATATGGATCTCCGGCTTTTGGAGAGTGTATTTCCTCCCAGGTGATATCCCTGAACCCGTCGGAGGAAAATAATAACTTTTTATTTGCATCAAAGCAGGCAAACTGCTGGGAATCAAATAATTTGTTGCATTTAAAATCATACTGGAGATCAGTGATGTTAATACCGGCTAAGATGATGGCTACTGGTTTGGACGCACTGATATTATTCAAAACCCGCCCTGCAAACAATAGCCTGTTGTTCACCTGGTATCCCAGATCCTCCGCTTCTTTTTGGGTGATAAAGGAAAGGGCTCCCCGGTTGTCTTTTAAGGTGGTGACCCAGTCATTTTCGGGCAATTCCATCAGAAGGTGGTATTTCTGGTCGTTGTATTTGTAGCTCATTAAATCCCCTTCCGGACGATATAGGAAGAGGCAGTTCAGCTGAGGAAATAAGATGGTAAGCTGATAATATTTTTCAATAAATAATCCATCCACCCTCCCAGGATTTTCTTTTTGTCTGGCACGGGATTTTAAATAGCTCCAAAGAGATGGGGACACCTCGTAGGCTTCACTGCTGATCAGGGATTTGGTAAGTGTATCCAGGGCATTGGCGGTATGCTCAATATTGGTCATCAGGGTGCC